>CAKUOS010000088.1 GCA_934670025.1 uncultured Oscillospiraceae bacterium | reverse complement strand
CGGATGCCGATGACCTCCTCCAGCGTGTCATACGGCGCGCCGTTCGGGCTTAAAAGCTCGTCGCCCGGCAGCAGATTCGCGCCCAGCGCCACGGCCAGCGCGTGCGTCCCGCACGTGATCTGCGGCCGCACGAGCGCGGCCTCGGTGCCGAAGCACGAGGCGTAGACGCGCTCTAATTTATCGCGGCCCATGTCGTCGTAGCCGTAGCCCGTCGTGGCCGCGAAGCACGTCGCAGCGATGCGGTGCTCCTGCATCGCGCGCAGGACCTTCGCCTGATTATACTCCGCCACGCGGTCGATTTCGTCAAAGCGCGCGCGCAGCCCGTCCAGTACCGACCGGCCGTATTCATAAACGTCCCGGCTCACGCCGAGCGAGGCGTACATTTCATATAATTCGTTCATTTCTGTTTCTCCATCTCCTCAAAGATCCGCACCGCCGCCGATTCAATGACGTCGGGCTTTGTCACGATAATGCCGACCTGTTCGTCGCCGAGGATGAGCAGCGTGTCGCCGGGCTTTACGCCGAACAGCTTCCGCGCGTCGCGCGGGATGACGATCTGCCCCTTTTCGCCGACCTTCGCCGTGCCGAAAATGTGCGATTTCGGCCTGCCGAGCAGGTGCTTGCCGCCTGACATGGGCATCCTCCCTTTCCGGGTAATTTTCATACTTGTATAACTTACACACCGGCGGCGCGTCTGTCAAGGGAAATCTTCCGTTTCCCTGCATCCTGCGGCATTTCGGGAAGATGCGAGGCAAAAGTATATGGTCTGCCGCGCGCATCCGTGGTAAAATGAAAAAAACTGCATTGCGGGAGGCGCGATATGACAGCGTACATACAGGAACAGCGGCAAACGCCGGTCCGGGACCGGTGTCAGGTACTCGTTGCGGGCGGCGGCTACGCGGGCGTGTCCGCGGCGCTGGCTGCGGCGCGCGGCGGCGCGGATGTGCTGCTGCTCGAGCGGGAATATATGCTCGGCGGGCTTGGTACGGCGGGCCTCATCACGATCTATCTGCCCCTTTGCGACGGCATGGGCCGTCAGGTCAGCTTCGGCATCGCAGAGGAGCTGCTGCGCCTGTGCGTGCGCAACGGTCTGGAGGGCGAGCTTCCGGAGGCGTGGTTCCGCACGGCGAGCGTCGAAGAGCGGAAAAACGGTCCGCGCTTTATGGCGCGGTATAATCCGCAGCTCTGCGCGCTGGAGCTTGAGCGGCTGCTGCTGGATGCGGGCGTGCGCCTGCTCTACGGCACGTCGGTCTGCGATGTGGTGAAGGACGGCGCGCGCATCGCATCCGTTCTCGTCGAAAACAAGTCCGGACGCAGCGCCATCACGGCCGGCTGCGTGATCGACTGCACCGGCGACGCGGACGTGTGCCGTCTGGCAGGCGCGCCGACGGCGCTGTTCCCGGATAAAAACCCGATGGCCGCGTGGTATTACTATCTTTCGGACGGCGAACTGCACCTGAACCATCTCGGCGCGTGCGACGTCACGGATAATGACAAAAACACCGTCTATCAGCGCATCGGCGGCGACGCGCGCGTAAGCGGCGCGGACGCATGGGAAAACAGCCGCTTTTTGCAGGCTGCGCACGGCGAAATGCTGCGCGACGTGCTGGCGCGGCGGCAGCGCGGCGAGGACTGCGTCCCCGTCACGATGGCCTCTATCCCGCAGCTGCGCATGACGCGCCGCCTCGTCGGCACGGGCAGCGTATGCGCGGCAGACGATCATAAGGAACAGGCGCGCAGCGTCGGCCTGTTTTCCGACTGGACCACGCGCGGCCCGGCGTATGAGCTGCCCTTCGACACGCTCTATCATCCGTCTGTGCCCAATCTTCTCACGGCCGGGCGCTGCATCTCGGCGGCGGACGATCTGTGGAACGCCACGCGCGTCATCCCGGTCTGCGCCGTTTCGGGCGAGGCGGCCGGGACGGCCGCGGCGCTCGGCGCCGATTTTCCGTCGCTCGATGTGACGCAGCTGCAAGCGAAGCTCCGCACGCAGGGCGTCCGCATCCATCTGCGCGAGCTGTAACCGGCGTTTTATACCGGTAAACGCAAAAAAGACACGCTTAAGACGGGTGTCCGTAAAACAGTTAATCCTCCGTATGGCTTAGACCATGCGGAGGATTTGTTTATGTCTAATCTTCA
>CAKUOS010000087.1 GCA_934670025.1 uncultured Oscillospiraceae bacterium | reverse complement strand
GGCGGCGAGAACGTCATCGACAAAAGCCGGAACGAGCTTGTGACCGTCACGCCGGCGCGCATCTCGTTCTGGCAGTCCGGAAAGGAAGTCGCGTATCTGTCTGAGCAGAAGCTCCACTTCCCGTCCGGGACGCTGGAAGCGTATGACGCGGTGCTTTCCGGGACGCTCACGGCGGCAGCCGGGTCGTCGTTCGGCCCGTGGACGATCTCGCAGAGCAGCATTTACAGAGTCGCCAACGAGTTCGGCGGCAGCGCGAGTATGTACTTCGGCACGAGCGGCCTGTCGGTGAAAAACACCTTCAAGGTCGACGCGAACGGCAAGCTGACGTGCGCGGGCGCGGACATTTCGGGCGCGATCACGGCCACGAGCCTCAACGTGACGAACGCGACCGTCACGGGTCTGCGCGCGGACGATATTACGGCGGGCAATTTTTCCGCCACGCGCATCAACGGCGGCACGCTGGATTTCAACAATTTTTCCGTCAGCCATCTGTCGGCCGACGATATCACGACCGGCCAGCTGTCGGCGGATTACATCAAGCTCGGCGGCGACATGACGGTCTATTCCTCGCTGTACGGCAGCGTCGTCGGCGGGTACATCGGCTACACGACGGGCGATTACGGCGGCGCGGGCATCCACATGATGAAGGGCGCGGGCGAGGTCGTGGCGACGTCGGCGGGCGCGAAGCTGTGCTATTCGAGCAACACGCTGTCGGTCACGGCCAATGGCGCGCAGACGAATTGCAGCCTGTCAGTCGGCGGCGGCCTGTCCGTTTCGGGCGGCGCGGCCCCGGGCAGCGACAATTCGTATTCACTGGGGTACTCCAATTACCGCTGGTCGGTGGTGTACGCGGCGACGAGCGCGATCTCGACGTCCGACCGGCGGGAAAAGCGGGAGATCAGCTACGATATTTCGCGATACGACCGGCTGTTCGACCGGCTGAAGCCCGCGAGATACCGGATCAAGGACGGCACATCCGGCAGGACGCATACGGGCCTCATTGCGCAGGACGTGGAACAGGCGCTGACCGATTGCGGCCTGACGGGACGCGATCTTGCGGCGTTCGTTCATGCGGAGGACGGCAGCTACGGGCTGCGGTACGAGGAATTCATCGCGCTGTGCATCGGTCAGATCCAGAAATTAAAACAGCGCGTACAGCGATTGGAGGAGATGAGATGAATCTGACAAAGGCGGTCGTGCGGCTGCGCACGCAGCTGGTCACGGCGGTCAACGAGGCGGAGCTTCCGCCGGTCGTCGTGGGCTTCGTTCTGGCGGAGCTTCAGAACGAGATCGCAAGACTCACGGCGGAAGAACTGAAAAAGGAGGAGACGGACGATGGCACTGTACAGAGTGCAGAGTAACGGCAAAGCGCCGCTGGGGCTCAAGGCCGGAGACGAGGTCGTCACGGGCGGCGGCACGTACCGCATCCTGGGCGTGAACAGCGACGGCAGCTATCGCAGCGCCCTGAGCAACAAATATCAGACCACCGGCAGCTACCGCAGCACATACGGCACGCCCGGCGTGCAGCGTGCGGAAAATACCGGCGCGCAGCTGCCGAAGCTCACGGAGCTGACGGGCGGCACGCGGCAGACACAGGTGAAAAAACCCGGCGCATACAGCTCGCAATGGACAAAAACGGTCGAGAGTCTGTACGACGAGATCACGAACCGGAAGGCGTTTTCCTATGATCTGGGCACGGATCCCATGTATCAGCAGTACCGGCAGCAGTATCAGAAGCTCGGCCGCGCGGCGATGGAGGACACGATGGGCAAGGCTGCGTCGCTCACGGGCGGCTACGGCAGCAGCTATTCGCAGTCGACGGGCCAGCAGGCGTACAACGCCTATCTGCAAAGCCTCAACGAGGTGGTGCCCGAGCTTTACAGCCAGGCACGCGCGCAGTATGACCAGGCGGGGAACGATCTGCTCAACCGCTATCAGCTTGCGCAGAGCCGCGAGCAGGCGGATTACGAGAAATACCGCGACGCGATGCAGGATTATTATTCCGAGCTTGCCGACGCGCGCAGCCGGGAGCAGTATGAGGCAAATCTGGCGCTGCAATACGCGAAGCTGCAAAGCGACAATTACTGGAACAGCCGCGAGTACGACGCAGACCGCGCCGATGCGGCCAATGCGCAGTACTGGAAGCAGCAGGCCTACGCCGACAAACAGGCCGCGGCCGCCGAAAAGGCGTATCAGGCGCAGCAGAAGGCCGCGTCGAAGTCGTCGGGCTCGGGTACGAAGAAAAAGAGCACACAGAAGCTCTCGTCCAGGAGCCGCGGCACGGCGAAGACGCGCACCGGCAGCGGCGGCCGCTCGACGCAGCTGCTCGAACGATGAGCCGGGCAGACGGACAGAAAGGAGGCGGGAGCGTGCAGCTTCCAGGCGCATATCCCAGTCCGCGGGTGGCGGCGGGGGTGCTCTGCTGGTACGAGGGGGACATTTTCAAGCTGACGCTGGCATTCGGCATCCGCGATCAGGACGGCGAGACGGTCACGATCGGCGCGTCGGACAGCGTGAGCGTGACGTTTTACAACGAAACGCACGAGACCATCCACACGTTCAGCTTGCAGAGCATCGAGCATAACCGCGCGGAGCTGGATTTTGACAGCACCGTGACGGCAAAATTCCCGAAGGGGCAATACACCTACGACATCCGGTACACGCACAGCGGCAAAACGACGCTGGCGCGCGAAAACCGGGCGCGCGTGGAGTAAGGAGCGAATATGAGAGCAGAAA
>CAKUOS010000086.1 GCA_934670025.1 uncultured Oscillospiraceae bacterium | reverse complement strand
GGATACAGAGCGTAGTTCTGGAAGACCATGGCGATGTCGCGGTCCTTCGGGGCCACGTCGTTCATGAGCTTGCCGTCGATATACAGCTCGCCTTCCGAGATCTCTTCCAGACCCGCCACCATGCGCAGCGTCGTGGACTTGCCGCAGCCGGACGGGCCGACGAGAACGATGAATTCCTTGTCCGCGATGTCGAGGTTGAACTCCTGCACCGCGACGACGCCCTTGTCGGTGATCTGAAGGTTGACCTTCTTCTCCTCGACGGGCTCTTCACCCTTCTTCTTTTTCTTGTTCTTCTTCTCTTCGCCGCTGACGAACGGGTAGATCTTCTTGACGTTTACGAGTTTTACTTCTGCCATACTGTTTCCGACTCTGACTGCGCTGCCTCTGCAATGCGCACTCTCGCGACCGCCGGGCCTGGCGGACGCATTACGGCACGTCTCCACAATGCCGCACCGGGAGCCTCCCGGACTGTATTATCCTCCTTTTTATTGCCGCAGCGCACCATAAGTGTGGATTGGATACACTCCGACTAAGATACTCGTATTATACCAGATCCGTAAACCAAATGCATTTGTTGCATCTGCTGAATTTTCTGTCCGAAAACCGGCGTCCTGCACAAATCTTGCCGCCGTTTACTTTTCCCGTCAAAGCTGGTACAATAGCGGCAAAGGAGGCGCAGCCATGAAGCAGACCACGCTTTGCTATCTTGAGCGCGGCGGACAGTATCTCATGCTCCACCGCGTCAAAAAGAAGAACGACGAGAATCACGACAAATGGATCGGCGTCGGCGGTAAATTTGAAGACAAAGAAAGTCCCGAGGACTGCGTCCGCCGCGAGGTGCTGGAGGAAACGGGCCTGACCCTGACCGATTTCCGCTATTGCGGGCTTATCACCTTCGTCTCCGACCGGTACCCCACCGAATATATGCACCTGTTCCACGCCACGGGCTTCACCGGCACGCCGAAAACCTGCGACGAGGGCGAGCTCGCCTGGATCGGCAAGCGCGCGCTTGCCGCGCTTCCGCAGTGGGAGGGCGACCGCATCTTCCTGAAGCTCATGGACGATCACGTCCCGTTCTTTTCCCTAAAGCTCGTCTACACGGGCGATACGCTCGCCGAAGCCGTTTTAAACGGAGAAAGGATCCGATAACCATGGAAAACGTCCTCATCAGCGCCTGTCTGCTCGGCGTGCAGTGCCGCTACGACGGCGAATCGAAACCCATCATGTCCTCCGTCGCGCTCATGGAGCGCTGCCATCTCATCCCCATCTGCCCCGAGCAGCTCGGCGGTCTGCCGACGCCGCGCGCGCCGTCCGAGCGCCGGGGCGAAGCCGTCGTGTCGAAAACGGGCGCCGATGTAACGGAAGCCTTTGTCCGCGGCGCGCAGCAGGCGCTGCACCTGGCGAAGCTCTACGGCTGCACGGCCGCCGTTCTGAAAGAACGCAGCCCCAGCTGCGGCAGCGGCGAAATTTATGACGGCACGTTTTCCGGCCGTCTGACCGCGGGCGACGGCGTGACCGCCGCGCTGCTCAAAGCCAACGGCGTCGCGGTCTACGGCGAGAGCGAGATCGACGCGCTCCTCGCGCGCCTGTGCCCGCCCGACGACGCGCAGCCCTCGCTTTTCTGACATTTTTTTAATTCCTCTTGCAAACCGCCGCTATCTCGTGTATCATAGCCTCGTTGGGCACAAGATGTGCTCCTAAAATTACATAATATGCCATCCGATGTACAGTAACCGGCGTCCCCCCAAACGGACGCCGGCGCAAGAGAAAGGGAAAACCACTCGACCGGAGCTGTGCGCACAAGACCGTTCCGAAGCAGCGAAAGCTGTCTGGGCGAAAGCCAGCCATTGCAGAGCCAACCTCTGTGAGAAGGCAGGAAGCGGGCGCGGAAATCATATTTCCAGAGTGCAAGTCAGAAGAACTGCTGTTCAGTTGCCGCTTTGCGGCAAAAAGGATGAATGCGTGGGACGAGCTCTACCTGTAGCATTCGGGACAGATACGCCGTTTTTCGTCAGAAAACGGCGTATTTTTGTTCATTGGACTTTTTACACCCGTCCTCCATTAACCTCCGCTGCAAGGAGGGCATCACCCGGATCCCGATGAAGTCGTATGAGCCCACCGGCAATGCCACCCGCGCACAAGTAGCCGCGATTCTCCACCGTTTCGTGGAAAACGTAGCAACCGCCAAATAACACCTTGCAGCACAGGACTGCCCCCTTTTGGGGGCAGCCCTGATTGCCGCATTTATAGGGGGAAATACAAATGAGAAGAATCAGACGAATTTCTGCATGGATTCTGACCCTTGCGATCCTTTTGACGCTGACGGTTCCCGCGTTCGCAGCTTCCAGCGTCCAGAGTGAGGTACAATCAAGCGCAGCCTTTATGCTGTCCGCCGTGAAATCCCCGGAGGTCGGTTCCATCGGCGGCGAGTGGGCTGTCATTGGCTTGGCCCGTTCCGGATATTCCGTTCCCACAAGTTATTACAACGAATATTACACGCGCGTCGAAAAGTATGTAAAAAACTGCGACGGTGTGCTGCATGAAAAGAAATATACCGAGTATTCCCGCGTCATTCTCGCGCTGACCGCCATCGGGCGCGACCCGTCGAACGTCGCGGGCTACAATCTCCTGACCCCGCTGGGCGATTTTGAGAAAACCATCTGGCAGGGTCTGAACGGCCCCATTTGGGCACTCATCGCCCTTGACTCCGGGAACTATGACATCCCGAAAAATACCACCGCAAAAACGCAGGCGACGCGCCAGCTGTACATCGACGAAATCCTGAATAACCAGATGAAGGACGGCGGCTGGAACCTCACGGGCACCGGCGATTCCGACCCGGATATGACGGCAATGGCATTGCAGGCGCTTGCAAAATATCAGGATCAGAAAGCCGTCAAGACCGCGACGGACAGCGCTCTCTCCTG
>CAKUOS010000085.1 GCA_934670025.1 uncultured Oscillospiraceae bacterium | reverse complement strand
ATCGATTTCCTGCACAACCCGCAGAAATACGCCGCCATCGGCGCAAAGCTGCCGAAGGGCGCGCTGCTCGTCGGCCCGCCGGGCACCGGCAAGACGCTGCTGGCCAAGGCTGTGGCCGGCGAGGCAAACGTGCCGTTCTTCTCGATCTCCGGTTCCGACTTCGTCGAGATGTTCGTCGGCGTCGGCGCCAGCCGCGTGCGCGATCTGTTCCAGCAGGCGGCCAAGGTCGCCCCGGCCATCATCTTTATTGATGAGATCGACGCCATCGGCCGCACGCGCGACTCCAAATTCGGCGGCAACGACGAGCGCGAGCAGACGCTCAACCAGCTGCTGGCCGAGATCGACGGCTTCGACTCGTCGAAGGGCGTCGTGATCCTCGCGGCGACGAACCGCCCCGAGATCCTCGACAAGGCGCTTCTGCGCGCGGGCCGCTTTGACCGGCGCATCATCATCGACCGGCCGAATCTCGCCGGGCGCTATCAGACGCTGCGCGTGCACACGCGCAACATCAAGCTGGCCGAGGACGTCGATCTGCACAAGCTCGCGCAGGCGACGGCCGGCGCGGTCGGCGCAGATCTGGCGAACCTCGTGAACGAGGCGGCGCTGCGCGCCGTGCGTCAGGGAAGAAAGGCCGTCAACCAGCAGGATCTGCTGGCCTCGTTTGAGCTCGTCATCGCGGGCACAGAGAAAAAGGGCACCGTCCTGACCGACACCGAAAAGCGCATCGTATCGTACCACGAGGTCGGCCACGCGCTCGTCGCAGCGCTGCAAAAGCATTCACAGCCCGTCTCGAAGATCACCATCGTCCCGCACACCTCCGGTGCGCTGGGCTACACGATGCAGATGCCCGAGGAGGAGAAGTTCCTTTCGAGCAGAGAAGAGCTCATCGTCGAGCTCGAAACGCTGCTCGGCGGCCGCGCCGCGGAGCAGGTCGTGTTCTCCATCGCCACGACCGGCGCGTCGAACGACATCGAGCGCGCGACGGAGCTGGCCCGCAAGATGGTCACGCAGTACGGCATGAGCGACCGCTTCGGCCTCATGGCCCTGTCGTCGGTGTCGAACCCGTATCTCGACGGCAGCACGATGATGAACTGCGCGGACTCCACCGCCTCGAGCGCGGACGAGGAGATCCAGAAGCTGCTTGCCGGGTGCTATGAGCGGGCGAAGGCCATCCTCATCGAGCACCGCGCGCTGCTCGACGAGATCGCGCTGTTCCTGCTGACCAAGGAAACCATCACCGGCGACGAGTTCATGACGTTCGTCAACGCGGAAAACAAAAAGCTGACGGACGGCGGCGAACCGGCGGCCGAAGAAGCGGCCGAAGCGCCGTCGGAGGACGCTCCTTCGGAACCCATCTGATCTTCTTTCCAGGCCGCAAACCGGCAAAGCGTTTGCGGCCTGGTTCTTTGCGCCCGCAGGCGCACGCTGCAAATTTTTGAGTGCCGATTCAGCCGTCACAAACAATGGCAGGCTCTTTCGGCACCGAAATTCTGATAGGCAGCTGGTGTGGCGTAATGACCATCGGATTTTAGAGCAGATACGTGACGGCGGTTTTTGAGCAAAAGCGTCCTTTTCTTCCATATCTTTTCCCACGCACGGGAAAAGATATGGCCGTCGGAGACACGGGCCGATGTGGGCATCGGCCCCTACGGCTCCCCGGAAGGTTTCCCAGGCATCGGCCCCTGCATGGTTTTACCGAAAGCATGACACATATGTATATTCCGGAGGTTTTTATGTTCCTCTCATCCATTCTTGACGCGGCGGCCGTCGACGAGGCGCAGGTGCAGTCGTTTTTCTCGCGGCTGACGCTGGAAAAGCTGCTGTATGCCGCGGTGCTGCTCGTCCTGTGCAGCGTGCTCATCCGGCTGATCCTCAAGGCCGCAGACCGGCTCTTCGCGCATTCAAAGCTCGACCACACGATCTTCGGCTTTCTGCGCACGTCGGCCAAGGCCATCCTCATCTTCATCGCCGTGATGCTCGTGGCCGGGACGCTCGGCATCGACACATCCTCGCTGCTGGCGATTTTGAGCGTGGCCGGTCTTGCCGTGTCGCTGTCGGTGCAGAATTCGCTGTCCAACGTCGCAAGCGCCCTGATGATCCTCGGCGCCAAGCCGTTCCGCGCGGGCGACTATGTGCAGATCGGCGACCAGGCCGGCATCGTGCAGACCATCGGCGCGATCTACACGAGCCTGCGCACCTATGACAACCGGCTCATCCACATCCCCAACAGCCAGATCACGGGCGCGGCCATCGTCAACTGCACCGCCGAGCCCGAACGGCGCGTGGATCTCAATTTCTCCGCATCGTATCATGACGACGTGGACACCGTGCGCGAAACGCTCACCGGCACGGCCGCGCGCTGCGCGGCGGTCCTTTCCACGCGCCCGGTCGAGGCGCACGTGACCGGCTACGGCGACAGCGCCGTCAATTATGTGTTAAGATTCTGGGTGAAGACCGAAAATTACTGGGACGCCTACAACGCCGTAATGGACGAAATGAAGGCCGCGTGCGAGCGTTCGGGCGTCACGATGACCTATCCGCATATCAACGTTCATATGAATCCATAAAAAAAGGAATATCCGCATACCGCATATCATTGTTGATATAAATGGTGAAACAAGTCGTCAATTTGACCTGTTTCACCATTTTTCATCGTTCGTTTTTCGTAAAATTGTTGCAAATAATGCGGCTTCCAATATCCCCCGGGCCGGGATTCTGTCGGTTGACTTTCTTCCAGCTCCCTGTTAAAATGGACATAAGCTGTATTAGGTGTGTTCTGCGCCCGCGGTTTCAGGTCGCAGCGCCGCCTCTTCGGTTTGTCTACGCGGACATACCATCCCCCCGCCGGACCGGGCGGAGTCGTCCGGACGGTCTGAAGAACATTTTTTAGGAGGATACATCATCGATGGATTGGGATCGCTTAATCACAGTTGAACAGATGGAAGCAGCGACCAACGAAT
>CAKUOS010000084.1 GCA_934670025.1 uncultured Oscillospiraceae bacterium | reverse complement strand
GCGGCTACTACAATGGCCGTGAAGTCATTTCTGTTGAAGCTAAGTGATTTCGCTGAAAGAGATGAGAGGGAGGCTGTGCGCCTTCCTCTTTTCTTATCCTGAAAGGAGGGGTCCCTATGTCGAAGCCCATCGTAGCCATCGTCGGCCGCCCGAATGTCGGCAAGTCGATGCTCTTCAATAAGCTCACCGGCAAGCGCATGGCCATCGTGGAGGATACGCCCGGCGTGACCCGCGACCGCATCTACGGCGAATGCGAGTGGAACGGGCGCAGCTTCGCGCTCGTCGATACCGGCGGCATCGAACCCGGCACGAATAACGAGATGCTCAAGTTCATGCGCCGTCAGGCGGAGATCGCCATCGAGACGGCCACGGTCATCGTCATGGTCGTCGACGTCACCGTCGGCCTGACCGCCGCCGATGCGGAGGTCGCCACGATGCTCAAGCGCTCGAAAAAGCCCGTCGTGCTGGCCGTCAACAAGTGCGACCAGACCGGCCACGCCAATCCCGAGACGTTCGAGTTCTACGGCCTCGGCCTCGGCGACCCGATCGAGGTCTCCGCAGTCCACGGCCACGGCACCGGCGATCTGCTCGACGCCTGCGTGGAGAGCTTCCCGCCCGACGACGGCGAGGAATATGACGAGGACGTCATCAAGGTCGCCATCATCGGCAAGCCGAACGTCGGCAAGTCGAGTCTGCTCAATAAGATCCTCGGCGAAGAGCGCGTCATCGTCTCCAACGTCGCGGGCACCACGCGCGACGCCATCGACAGCTATTTTGAAAACGAGTCCGGCAAGTTCCTCTTTATCGACACCGCCGGTATGCGCCGCAAGTCGAAGGTCGACGACGCAGTCGAGAAGTATTCCAATCTGCGCTCCATCGCCGCCATCGAGCGCGCGGACGTGTGCCTCATCCTGATCGACGCCAACGAGGGCGTTACCGAGCAGGATACCAAGGTCGCGGGTCTGGCGCATGAGGCGGGCAAGGCGTGCATCATCGTCGTCAACAAGTGGGACACGGTCGAAAAGGACACGAACACCATGGACGAAAAGACGGCTGAGATCCGCCGCGACCTGAGCTACATGACGTATGCGCCGGTCGTGTTCATCTCGGCGCTGACCGGCCAGCGTGTGGACAAGCTGTTTGACATGATCGTCGCTGTTTCCAACCAGAACAGTATGCGCATCACGACCGGTATGCTCAACAACATCCTCGAAGACGCCACTGCGCGCGTCCAGCCGCCCACGGACAAGGGCCGCCGTCTGAAGATCTACTATATTACGCAGGTCGGCGTCAAGCCGCCGCATTTTGTGTTCTTCTGCAACGACAGCCGGCTCTTCCATTTCTCCTACCAGCGCTATCTGGAAAACCAGATCCGCGCGGTCTTCGGTCTGACCGGCACGCCGATCAAAATTACCGTCCGCCAGAAGGGCGATAAGGAAGATATGTGACAAAACGATCCCGGCAGAGGCGGTCTGCCGGGATTTGTGCAAAGAAAGGGGAAAACAAGATGCAGATCAGACCCATGACCGTCACGCTGCCGGGCGGCAGGGAAGTCCTGCTGCGCAGCCCGGAAAAGGCCGACGCGCAGGCGATGCTTGATTATATGCGCATCACGAGCGGCGAGACGCATTTTATGGCGCGCTATCCCGAGGAATGTACGGCGACGGCAGAAGCGGAGGCCGGGTTTATCGAAACACTTACGGCGCACCCGCGCAGCTTCATGATCGTGGCCATTCTGGACGGCGAACTGGTCGGCGGCTGCTCTGTTATGGCGTATAACGGCCATATCAAGACGCGCCACCGCAGCAGCCTCGGCATTTCCGTCATGCGGAAGGCTTGGGGCGGGCTCGGCACGGCGATGATCGAAGCGGCGCTGCGGCAGGCGAAGGAAAACGGCTTCGGGCAGGTCGAGCTCGGCGTGTTCGAGGATAACGCCCGCGCGCAGCACGTCTATAAAAAGCTCGGCTTTCAGGAGCAGGGCCGCACGCTGCGCGCCTTCCGCCTGAAAGACGGCACATATCTCGATGAGATCCAGATGGTGAAGTTTCTTTAAGAAGGATGGACTATATGGAAGTTACATTTGTGAATCCCGGCGCGGAGGCGATGATCGAGCGGATCATGGCGTTCCAGACAGAAGGCGAGTCGGCCTTCTGGTCAGAACCGCTGTACCATTTCTATCCGCAGCTGGATCGGGCTTACGCCGCGGGTTTGCCGTCTGCGGAGCGGAAGGCATACATCGCGCGCACCATGCGCGCCGTCTATGCCGAAGAAGAGACTTTGATCAACGAAAAGACAGCCCTGTATACACGCCATTGGCGCGTCTGCAAGCCGCAGATCACGGCGGCGCTGTCAGATGCGTTCGGCGTGGACTGCACGGGACTGTTTGACGATATCCGCTGCAATGTAAGCCTGAACCCCATCGAGCCGCGATTTCTGAGGGAGCACAGTTACGACACGTTTTATCGAAACAGCGAACGCGGCGCGATCGGCGGCGGCATCCACGAGATCATACACTTCGTCTGGTTTTATGTGTGGAACCGGCTGTTTGGAGACAGCTATGAAGAATACGAGCGTCCGTCGCTCAAATGGATTCTGAGCGAAATGGTCGTCGAATCCATTATGAAGGATGAACGCCTCAGCGCCATCAATCCATACTTTCCGAGGGAAAACGGCGGCTGCATCTATCCGTATTTCTTCGACATGACGGTGGACGGCGCGCCGGTTCTGGACACGCTGGACGCCATGTACAGGCGTCAGTCCATCGGGGATTTCATGCGGAGCAGCTATGCATACTGCCAGGCGCATGAGGCTGAAATCAGACGGCATATTCAGAAATCAGAAGAATAGCGGGGGCATTTGCATTGCCCCCGCATAAAGCGCGTGCAATACGAACCGCGTTGTAAGGCAACGAAAAAGAGCAAGCCGGATGGCTTGCTCTTTGGTTCGTTTTTGCTCAGATTGCGCGCTCGACCTTGTTCGAACGCAGGCATCTTGTGCAGACATATACATGGCGCGGAGTACCGTCAACGATCGCCTTGACACGTTTGACGTTGGGCTTCCATGCACGGTTCGCACGTCTGTGAGAATGGGAGACCTTGATACCGAATG
>CAKUOS010000083.1 GCA_934670025.1 uncultured Oscillospiraceae bacterium | reverse complement strand
TTCCAGCCCTTTTCGGTGCCGACGCCGATGCCGCTCTTGGCGGTCAGGCAGATGAGGCCCGCGTCAGCCACGCGCAGCGACTGCACGATCTGGCCCGCGAAATCGAAATAGCCCGGGTTGTCGATCACGTTGATCTTGCACTTGCTATATTCAACGGGGATGACGGAAGACGAGATGGAATACTGTCTCTTCTTCTCTTCATCGTCAAAATCGGAAACCGTGGTGCCATCGGCGCGCTTGCCCAGACGGGTGATCGCCTTGGTGGTGAACAGCATACTCTCGCACAGTGCGGATTTGCCGTCGCCGCCGTGGCCAAGCAGGCAGATGTTGCGAATGTCATTGGCAGTATAGCCCATAGTGAAAATTACTCCTTTCTCCAGACCGGCGCAAAACGGCGCGCCGACCCCTCGGCAGATCTCAGATTTAGCCGACTCTTAAATTCCATTATATACGAATCCCCATAGGATTGCAATTAGAATCTTGTCAAATCCCATGAAAATCTGCATTTTACCGGCGGCGCTCACGTCCTGCCGGCCAGAATGCCGGTCAGAAGCGCGGGCAGCAGCCACAAAAGCGTGTACAGACACAGATTCTGGCACGAAGCGGAGGCGTTCGCGCCCAAAAACGTCAGGAAGAACATGAGGCCCGCGCCCGCGGCGCTGCCGGTCATACTCACGGCGAGCGCGCAGATGCCCGCGCTGCGCAGGCTCCTTGCGGCCGTGACGCTGCCGGCGAATGCGGAAAACGCACTGCGCGCCATCAGCGCGCCCTGCTTTCCTTCGCGCGCGGCGTCGGGTGCGGAGAGCCTTGCGCGCTCTTCCACGGTGGGGAATTCCACGTGCTCGGGCGGGATCTTATAGCGCAGCTTCAGAAACTGCGGCGTGATCATGAAATCGCGCGTGGCCAGCACCGGCACCAGCGAGCCCGCGTGCAGGACGGCATACAAGCCCGTCTGCACGGATTCCGCCGGGGCGTAGTTGAGGGCAAAGACCGCGGCCAGCTCGCCGTTGATCGACAGATAGACCGCCTGCTTCAGCCGCGTCCCGTCGGGCACGCGCACACGCATGAGCTTCATGAACGCGATGGAGCCCATGAGCACCACGTCGCCGCGGATCTGCGCGCCGAGTCCGCCGCCCTCATAGCGGCGGAAGGAATCGACGGCGTAGCGGCGGCCGTTCTGGTCGTGCATCATCTGCTCGAACAGCGGCACGAGGCCGCTGCCGGCCGTCTGCACGACAGCCGTGGCGTAGCCGATGACCATCGGCGCAGGCCGGTCGCCGTAGATCTTCATGCCGCCCTGCGTGACGTTCTGCGGCGGGAACAGATCGGCGTCCTCGATGATGAGCCCGGCCTCTCCGGACAATATCCGCGCGCCCTGCCAGCCGGCGACGGCCGCGCCCGCGCGGTAGAGCTTCTTTGCAAAGGCGGAATACGGCTTGGCGTAGCAGATGAGAACGCCCGCCGGGAAGCTCGCCAGCAGCATCGCCGTCCACGACCAGAGGAAGCCGCCGCCGCTGCGCAGCGCGCTCAAAACCGCGCCCGCCAGCGTCAGCGCCGTCAGAACAGGCGCCCAGACGCGCATGATGCGGCTGCCCGCGTCCGGCAGCTCGAGCTGTACGGCGAACTGCGCCGTGTCGCCCCGGCCGCGGAAGATGCAGTCGTAGCCGTGCCACGCCTTTTCCTCGCGGACGGCGGCGACCGGATCGTCCATGTTATTCGCCGCGCGCAGCGACCGGCGCCGCGCTTCATATAAAAGGCTTCTGCTCCACAGCGCCAGCAGCAGCAGGATCGACGCCGCCGTGCAGAACGGCGTACGGCCGTCCGCAATGGCGAAAAATGCGTCCGCGACCGTCGCGGCCAGCGCGGCAAAGAGCATACTGTAATGGTCAAAGCGGAGCTTCAGCATCTGCATGACGCCCGTCATGCAGATCTCATAGCCCGCCAGCGCCTGCAAAAGCAGCAGCGCCAGCATGACGACGGAGAATGTCGTCTGGTGCGCGCCCGCGCCGCCCGTGACCGCAGGCGTCGACAGCGCCAGCAGCACCGCCGACGCGGCCGTGAGCCCGGCGCTCAGAAGCAGGCGCAGACGCAGGCTCGACGGCGCGGCGTAATAGGCGTAGGCCGCCTCCGCGTCCGGGAAGACGTGCTCCGGCTGCTCCTGCCGGGCCTTTTTGCGCGCCTCACGCTTTTGAAAGCGCTCGAGCTGGCGGCGGCGCTTGTCCGCCTGCCGCTTTTCGCGGCGCGCGGCGCGCGCCTGTTCGCGCGCCTCCTTCGGGTCGGGCGGCGGCTGCTCGGGATCGGGCTCGCCGCGGTACGTCCAGACTGCGGGCCGCTCGGGCGCGGCCGCCTCCGGTTCGCGGATGGGCGCAAAGCGGATCGTATCGCCCGAAAGATCCGCCGCGGGCGCTTCGCCGTCCGCCGGGGCCGGTTCGGGTTCGGGTACGGGTTCCGGTTCAGGCTCCGGTTCGCGCTTCGTCCAGCCGCCGAACTCGTTCATGATCTCGTCGAGCGTGTACTGCGGCTGCGCCTGTTCGGGCGCGGCCGCAGCCGTCTCGTCAGGCGTCTTGTTCAGTTGTGCTTCGTCCTCAGGACGCCCGTTTCGTTTCATCGTGTGCTCCAATCCGGACAGGGCCGGTCTTATCCTCTCTGGCGGACCGCCTCATATAATAAAATCGCGGCGGCGTTCGACGCATTGAGGGATGAGATGCGGCCCTTCATGGGAATACTGACTTTAAAATCGCACGCTTCGGCGACCAGGCGGCTCATGCCGCTGCCCTCGTTGCCGATGACAATAGCTGCCGGTCCCTTGAGATCGGCGCCATACAGCGGCGTGCTGCCTTCGGCGGCCGTGCCGAAGACCCAGACGCCCGCCTGCTGCAAATCGCGGATGGTCTGCACGAGGTTCGCCACGCGCGCGACCGGCAGATACTCCAGCGCGCCCGCCGACGTCTTGCCGACGACGGCCGTCAGGCCGACGCTGCGCCGCTTGGGGATGATGATGCCGTGCGCGCCGGCGCACTCGGCCGTGCGGATGATCGCGCCGAGGTTATGCGGGTCGGACAGCTCGTCGCAGATGACGATCAGCGGGTTTTCGCCCTTTTCGCGGGCATTTGCGAGGATCTCATCCACCGTGGCGTAGGCGTGCGCGGCCACAAAGGCGATGACGCCCTGATGCGCGCCGGTGGCCGAGAGCTGATCGAGCTTGCGCCGGTCCGTCTCCACGACGGCGGCCCCGGCCTCTTTTGAGAGCGCCGCGATGCGGTGCAGCGCGCGGTCGGTCTCGCCGGCGGCGATATAGACCTTATCGATGGCGCGGCCGGCGGCGATGGCCTCCTGCACGGCGTTGCGGCCCTCGAGGAGGTTTTCCGCCTCGCGCGCCTCTTCGGACGGACGGCTCTCGCGCCGCGGCGCGCGGCGGTCGGAATTGCGGTTTTTCTTCTGTTCCATAGCTTCTCCAGCTTTTCATAGTAATGCACATTACATTATATCAGCTTCCGATGAAAAGCTCAACCATCATCTCACAATTCACAGAAAATTTACCGGGGCGTCATCCGTCCGTCCTTGTAAATACCGGACAGTTGTGTTACTATGCATAAAAAGCAGGCGGATACCTGAGTTTTCCAAGTTCTCCGCAGAAAGAAGGTGCGTTATATGAATAACGACCCCAAAAATAAAAAGCCGCAGAACGGCAAGCCGCAGGGCGGCGGCGACGACGGCCGTCAGGCGCGCAGGATCGTCATCCTGATGGTCGCGGCGCTCGTGGCGACGCTGCTCATCAACACGCTCTACACCTCCATTGCAAACTCCTATCTCTCCGAGATCACCTACAACGAATTTCAGGCGCTGCTCGACAGCGACCAGGTCGCCGAGCTTGAATTCCAGTCCGACCGCATGGTCGTGCTGACGCGCGACGAGGCGAAAAAGCCTGCCGCGCAGCAGCGGCTGTATTACACGGGCTATATCCCCAACGTGTCCAACGACGCGCTCAAGGCGCAGCTCGAAGCGCAGGGCGTCAGCTACAACACGGAGATCGTTGAGCAGGCCAGCCCCATCGTGACCTTTGTCGTCACATGGCTGCTGCCGGTCATCATCATGTACGCGCTGCTCAGCCTGCTGATGCGCAGCCTGTCGAAGAAAATGGGCGGCGGCATCGGCGGGATCGGCGGCATCGGCGAGAGCAAGGCCAAGGTCTATATGGAAAAGCAGACCGGCGTCACGTTCGCGGACGTGGCCGGTCAGGACGAGGCCAAGGAATCGCTCGTCGAGATCATCGATTTCCTGCACAACCCGCAGAAATACGCCGCCATCGGCGCAAAGCTGCCGAAGGGCGCGCTGCTCGTCGGCCC
>CAKUOS010000082.1 GCA_934670025.1 uncultured Oscillospiraceae bacterium | reverse complement strand
AATCTGCTGCCGGGCGACGAGCTTTTAAGCCCGAACGGCGCGCCGTATGACACGCTGGAGGAGGTCATCGGCATCCGGCCTTCGAAATGCTCGTTAAAGGAATACGGCGTCAGCTACCGGCAGGTCGACCTGCTGCCCGACGGCACGTTCGATTATGACGGCATCCGCGCGGCCATCACGGAAAAGACGAAGCTCGTGACCATCCAGCGCTCAAAGGGCTACGCCACGCGGCCGTCGTTCTCCGTGCGGCAGATCGGCGAGCTGATCGCGTTCTGCAAGCAGTGCAAGCCCGATATCCTCTGCATGGTCGACAACTGCTACGGCGAGTTCGTCGAGCCCATCGAGCCGTCGAACGTCGGGGCGGATATGATCGTCGGCAGTCTCATCAAAAATCCCGGCGGCGGACTCGCGCCGATCGGCGGATATATCTGCGGCACGGCAGAATGCGTCGAGCGCTGCGCGTACCGGCTCTCCGCGCCCGGGCTCGGGCAGGAGGTCGGCGCGAATCTCGGATTGCTGCCGAGCCTGTATCAGGGCTTTTTCCTCGCGCCGAATGTGGTCGCGGGCGCGCTGAAGGGCGCGATCTTCGCGGCGAATCTCTATGAGCGCATGGGCTTCCGCGTCATCCCGGACGGCTCGGAGGACCGGCACGACATCATTCAGGCCGTCGAGCTCGGTTCGGCCGAGCGGATGCTGGCTTTTTGCCGCGGCATTCAGGCCGCCGCGCCCGTCGACAGCTATGTGACGCCCGTGCCGTGGGCCATGCCGGGCTACGACGCCGAGGTCGTCATGGCCGCGGGCGCGTTCGTGCAGGGCTCGTCGATCGAGCTGTCGGCCGACGGGCCGATCCGCCCGCCGTATGCGGTGTATTTCCAGGGCGGTCTGACGTGGCACCATGCCAAGCTGGGCATTCTCATGAGCGTGCAGAAGCTCGTCGAGGCAGGCCTCGCAAAGCTGCCGGGGTAAGGAGCGGTTTCGACCCCTCAGTCAGCCTTTGGCTGACAGCTCCCCTTCACAAGGGGAGCCTTGGACGGTGCGCATTCCAAAGCCTCCCCTTGTGAAGGGGCCGATTCCCCCTGTCAGGGGGAAATGTCCCGCAGGGACAAAGGGGGTAGGGATGGTGGCTCGGCGAAGCCGAGCCGGAGAGGTCGGGCCGATGTGTACCCGTAAAGGGCAGGCCGCATCCGTAAGGCAGCACAGCTGCCAACGGCTGCGCTCGGCATCGGCCCCTACATCTTCCCGGGAAGTTTTTCTGACGCCTATTTTCTGCGCATAGGAACGATAAAAAAAAGAAAGGAAACCGGTATCTCTGCATCGGAGATACCCGAATAAAAAAGTATGTGGTTCTGGTTTGCGATCATCGCGCTGCTCTGCTGGAGCGGCTCGGACTTATTCTCCAAGATCGGCTGCCGCGACGGCAGCGACAAACGCAATCATCTGAAAATGGTCATCGCCGTCGGCACGGTGATGGGCCTGCACGCGGCGTATGAGATCTTCATCGGCGGCACCGTCGTCACATGGAACATCATCTGGACGTATCTGCCGGTGTCGCTGCTGTACATCGGCTCGATGACGCTGGGTTATCTGGGCCTGCGGTATATCGAGCTTTCCATCTCGTCGCCGATCTGCAACGCCTCGGGCGCGCTGGTGGCCGTTCTGTGCCTGCTGACGGGCACGCTGGACGAGTCGATCACCGGGGCGATGCGTCTGGCGGTCATCGGCGCGGTGGCGCTGGTGTGCACCGGCACGGTCGGCCTCGGCATTGTGGAATCGCGCGAGGACGACGAGCTGCGGCGGCAGCGGCAGTCCGCCTCCGGGTATCAGTACGCGAAATCGTGGCTGGCGCTGTGCCTGCCCATCGCCTATTGCCTGCTGGACGCGGCAGGGACATTCGCGGACTCCATCGTTCTGGACAAGCTGGCCGGCGAGGCCGAGGCGGCGGGGATGTTCGCCACGGCGGAGGCCTGCTCCGACTATGCCGCGTCCGCGGCGAACTGCGCGTATGAGCTGACGTTCCTGTTCGCGGCGGTCGTCTGCTTCGTCTACGCCGTGCTGATCAAAAAGGATCGGCTGACCTTCAAATCCGACGCACCCAAATTTACCGGCGCCATCTTTGAAACAGCCGGTCAGTTTGCCTACATTTTTGCGCTGGCGGACACGGAGCACGTGGCGCTCTCCGCGCCGATCATCTCGGCGTACTGCGCGGCGTCGGTCGTGTGGAGCCGCATTTTCCTGAAGGAAAAGCTCTCGTGGAAGCACTACGCGATGATCGCGCTCGTGGTCGCGGGCATCGTCCTGCTGGGGATCTTTGATATTTAAACGGCAAAGGCCGCCGCCCGGATGGGCGGCGGCTTTTGAAATAACAGTAGCTTTTTTGTAACTTTTCGAGTATACTATTACCAAGTCGCAGAAACAGGAAAGGAGGATCATGGTCTTTACCATCAGAAGCGCCATGTGCCTGCGAGATCTCGCAGGATAACGAGGTGGAACGTGATCGAAAATTCGGCGGATGCGTTCCCGTGCGATTCCGTGCGCGTGACGGCGTCAGAAATATGCGGGCGACCGCAAAACAAAGGGGCGCTGAACGGAAATCAGGCAAATCTTCTGCGCGTTTGTCCTGTAATATCATCTTACAGGAGGAACAATTACATATGTGTGGTATCGTAGGATACGTAGGAAGCCAGCAGGCCGCGCCCATTTTGCTGGAGGGCCTTTCGCGCCTGGAATACCGCGGCTACGACTCGGCCGGCGTCTGCGTGGAGCAGGACGGCCGGCTGGCAGTCGAAAAGGCCAAGGGACGGCTGTGCAACCTGATCGAAAAGACCGATGGCGGGAAAACGCTGCCCGGCACGCTCGGCATCGGCCACACACGCTGGGCCACGCACGGCGAACCGAACGACACCAATTCCCATCCGCACGTCTCGCAGAACGGGAAGATCGCCCTCGTCCACAACGGCATCATCGAGAATTACCTCGAGATCCGCGAATTTCTGGAGGAAAAGGGCGTGCGCTTCATCTCGCAGACCGACTCCGAGGTCGTCGCGCAGCTGATGGAATACTGCATGGGGCTTCCGGAGGTCGTCACGGTCGCGGACGCGCTGTACATGGTGCTGCACCGCATCGAGGGCGCGTATGCGCTGGGCATTCTCTGCGCCGACGACCCCGACCACGTCTACGCCGCGCGCAAGGACGCGCCGCTGCTCATCGGCTACGGCAAGGGCGAGAATTTCATCGCCTCCGACGTGACGGCGCTCGTCAAATACACGCGCGACGTGGCGTATATGGAGGACGGCGAGGTCGCCATCCTCGGCCGTGACGGCGTGCAGGTCTATAACGCGATGGAGCTGCCCATCGAAAAGGAGCATCATCACGTCGACTGGGAGATCTCCGCCGCGGAAAAGGGCGGATACGAGCATTTCATGCTCAAGGAGATCATGGAGGAGCCAGAGGCGCTGCGCCGCGCGATCGGCCCGCGCGTCAAAGACGGCGCGATCGTCTTTGACGGTCTGGAGCTCGATATCGCAAAGTACAACTGCATCAAGATCATCGCCTGCGGCTCGTCGTATCATGTGGGTATGGTCGGCAAATACAATCTGGAAAAGCTCACGCGCATCCCGGTCGAGGTCGTGCTGGCCTCCGAATTCCGCTATTGCAGCCCCATCGTGGACGAAAAGACGCTCGCCATCGTCATCAGCCAGTCGGGCGAGACGCTCGACACCATGGCCGCGCTGCGCGAGGCAAAGGCGTTCGGCGCGCGCATCGTGTCCATCGTCAACGTCGTCGGCAGCTCCATCGCGCGCGAGTCGGACGACGTGCTCTACACCTGGGCCGGGCCTGAGATCGCCGTCGCCACGACCAAGGCATACGCCACGCAGATGGCGGTGCTGGATCTTCTGGCCGTGTATCTGGCGCGGCAGCGCGGCACCATCGGCGCGGACGAGGCCGCGCGGCTGACGGCCGCAATGCTCGACGCACCCGCGCAGATCGAAACGATCCTGCATGACCGCGCGCAGATCCAGTATTACGCCTCGCAGTATTTCAATCACGACTCCGTGTTCTTCATCGGCCGGAATCTGGACTACGCGCTGGGGCTGGAGGGCTCTTTGAAGCTCAAGGAGATCTCGTACATCCACTCCGAGGCGTATGCGTCCGGTGAGCTCAAGCACGGGACGATCTCGCTCATCGAGCCCGGCACGCTCGTTGTGGCGCTGGGCACGTATACGCCGCTGTTTGACAAGGCGATGAGCAACGTCATCGAGGTCAAGGCGCGCGGCGCAAGCGTGCTTGCGCTCACGACCGCGTCGCACCGCGCGGAGATGGCCTCGCGCGTCGACGCGATGCTGACCATCCCGGACACCGAGACGATGCTGCTGCCGCTTCTGGGTGTGGTGCCGTTACAGCTGTTCGCGTACTACGTCGCGTTGCAGCGCGGCTGCGACATCGATAAGCCCCGGAATCTTGCCAAGAGCGTCACGGTCGAATAAAAAACCCCCCGCCGGTCTATAAGACCGGCGGGGATTTTTAAGTGCTGTGTGCCTGTAGGGGCCGACGACTCTGTCGGCCCGCGGTTTTACGCCGCACCCTGTAGGGGCCGATGCCCACATCGGCCCGTGTCTCCGACTGCCATATCTTTTCCCGTGCGTGGGAAAAGATATGGAAGAAAAGGACGCTTTTCTGCTCAGAAACCGCCGTCACGTATCTGCTCTATAGGTAGACGCACTTTTACGCCACACCAGAGACGAAAAGTCAAGGACTTTTTCATCAAATTCAAAAAGAAGTTACATTCTGCGGACTTCCTCACGAAGCAGACGCTTGATTTTGTCCTCCATCGTTTCTTTTGCGGTCTGGCTGAAATGCACACGGACGATATAGGTGGTCTTGCCGATCTGCTTTCTGACAGTCGGGCAAGTGGCGGTGTTGGTTGCGGTATTGTTCATTCAAAATCCTCCTGT
>CAKUOS010000081.1 GCA_934670025.1 uncultured Oscillospiraceae bacterium | reverse complement strand
GTCCGGTATTACGGCCCGACGGGCTACGCCCTCGTCGCCACGACCATCGCGCTCGAAGGCCGCATCCGCAACTACTTTGACATCTGCAACAAGATGCTCACGACGATCTCCTACACCGCCGGCTGGAGCACCGCGCCGAAGCCCGTGCCCGCGCAGCCCGCGTATTCGGGCGATTCGGGCGACTACGGCACGCCGTATTACTGGTACGACGAGGACGGCGACATCTGGTACTGGAACGGCTATGAGAACGAGTTCATCGGCTACGGCAGCGACGGCTATATCGACGTCGACAGCGGCGAGTACATGGAGTCGAACGACGCGGGCTGGGACTATGACGACGAGTATTACGACGATTACGATCCGTGGTCCGATCCCGGCGACGGCTGGGGCGACTACGCGGACGATGAAGACGGCTGGGGTGACTACTTCGGATGATGAAACGGAACAGGACGATCCTGTGTGTGTCGGCGCTGCTTCTTGCGTGCCTGCTGCTGACCGGCTGCGCGCAGCAGGCGTCTGAAGCGCCCGGGGATCAACCGGACATCGCGGGTGCGGACTGGCGCACGTGGGGCACGGTCTATGACTACGGCACGATCACGCTGGACGGCGCGCAAACGCCGGTCTGTGTCTGCGTGTACACGGATGAGGCGGTCTTCTACTACGACGAGGCGGAACAGGTGGAATACAGCCGCGTGGCATACCCCGAACCGTTCGAGGACGCGCAGCAGGCCATCGGCGGCACGTTCTTCGACGATCAGAACGGCGACGGCCAGAGCGATGTGCGCATGGATTTTTACCATGAGGACGGCACGGAATCGACGCTTGTCTGGTATTGGGCAGGACAGGACGGCTTCGTCTATCAGCCCGGCGCATCCGAGCTGCACGTCCCCGCAGAGGGATAACCGCGTTTGCAAATCCAAAGCCTCCCCTTGTGAAGGGGAGGCTTTGAACTGCCGCAAATCATAGGATTACCGGCGCTGTCCGGAATCTCTTGTAAAGCCTTCAACAAAGGCGTAGGGGCCGATGTGGGCATCGGCCTCTACGCCCCGCTGCATACCGTCCTTGCCTCTCCCAGAGGGAGAGCCAGGCCTTCCATGCAAAAAATCCGCCCCGCGAACGCTGTTCGCGGGGCGGATGGCTTTCAATTGCTTGAAATACGCAGGTTTCCGGAGACTGTCTCCGCCGTGATGTCCACGCGGTCGGCCGTGCCGGGCGTGTAATTTTCGGTGTCGAGATCGCCCGAAACCGTCTCAAAATGCTCCATGACGTAATAGCTCGTCTTCGGCAGGACGATCTTCATGTCACCGCTCGTGCTGCCAAGCTCCAGCGTCTGCGGCGCGATGCGGAACGTCAGACTCACGCTGCCCGAGACGGTATTGCAGTCCGCGTCGTTCGCCGCGAGCTTTGAGGGACGGATATTGCCGCTGACCGTTTCGAGATCCAGCTCCTGCGCCACGAGCCCGGAGCCGAGGATGTCGCCGCTGACGGTCGAGAAGTTCACGTCCTTCGCCGTCACGTCGAGCGCCTCGATCCCCGCCGAGACTGTCTCGACAGTGAGCTTGTCGATATCCGGTACGGAGACGGTCAGCGCCTTGCGCGGCAGATCCCACGCGCCCGATCTGCATGGCTGGACGATGAGCTTCGTGCCCTCGACGGTGTAGCGCAGGCGGTAATCGTCGTTGTCGCCGCTGTAATCCTCCTGGATCCACGTCTGGCCGTCGAGCGAGCCGTGGACGTACACGTCGCCACTCAGCCAGTGGATCTCGACCGACGTGATATCCTCAAACGCTTTGGCCGCGAGTTCTCCGTCCGCGCCGGCGCTGCCGCGCGGCGGCATATCGTAGTTCGCTTCATTGCCGTAGCTGTATTCGCCGCCCGGCAGGGCTGAGACAGCGGTGTGGATCACGCCGCCGGCAAAGCTCAGCGCCAGCACGCCGATCGTCAGCACCAGCGCAGCGCCCACACAGATAAGCGCGATGGCCCAGCCGGGGAGCTTTTTCTTTTTGACAGGCTCTGTGCGCTGCGGCGGATACGTTCCCGGTGCGGGGAAATCGCGCTTCTTTTCCGATTCTGCCGCCGTGGGCGTCGTGCCCGGCGCGGGGAAATCGCGCTTCTTTTCCGGTTCTTCGGGCGTTTTTTCTGCCTTTTTGCGCTCGTACAGCTCCGACACATCGCCGATGCCCGCCACGGCCTCGTCAAACGCGGCCTGCTCGGACTTCCCGGCGGCGATCAGATCGTCATAGCGGTCGAGCGTGTGCTGTAAAATTTCCTGCCTGAGCTCCGCATTACGCACAGTCAGCGCCGCGCCTGCAAACAGGCTGTCGATATAGGCTTCGATTTGTTCTTTCATGCTTCCTCCTCCAGCAGTGCGTCAAGGATCCGCACCGTGCTTTCCCATTCCTCGCGCGCCAGACGGTATGCTGCGCGCCCCTTGTCCGTGATCTTGTAATAGCGCCGGCGCGCACCCGCGCAGGCGTCGCCCCAGTAGGACGCGATGAGTCCCGCGTCCTCGAGCCGGCGAAAGGCCGTGTAGAGCGTCGCTTCCTTCAGCGTAAATGCGCCGTCAGAGACGCTCTCGATGGTTTTGTTGATCTCGTAGCCGTAGCTGTCGTGGCGCAGCAGCTGCGCGAGAATGACCGCGTCCGTATGGCCGCGGAGCAGGTCTGAGCGGATCGACACGCGCGCACCTCCGTTTCTGTTGGCTGATTGTATCACGAAGTACCTCATCTGTCAAGGTACTTCGCAAAAAGAAATATGCGATTTTACGCAGAATAAACTTGTCAGGGCACGTACTTCTGTGCTATACTGCGGGAAAGTAAAGAAAAAGAAGGGATCCTATGCGCATTGTCATCAAGATCGGCACGTCCACCATCACGCACGCCTCGGGCCAGCTGAACATCCGCCAGATGGAAGCGCTGTGCAAGGTGCTCAGCGACCTCAAAAACGCCGGGAACGAGGTCATTCTCGTCTCCTCGGGCGCCATCGGCATGGGCGTCGGCAAGCTGCGCCTCGGCAAGCGGCCGTCCGACGTGCCGACGAAGCAGGCCGCGGCCGCCGTCGGCCAGTGTGAGCTGATGTACACCTACGACAAGCTGTTTTCCGAATACCGCCACACCGTCGCGCAGATCCTCCTGACCGCGGACGATATTGCGGACGCCGGCCGGCACGAAAATTTCCGCAACACGATCGAGCGGCTGCTTGCGCTCGGCGCGATCCCGATCGTCAATGAAAATGACACCGTCTCCGTCGCGGAATTCGGCATCGGCGACAACGACACGCTCTCGGCCATCGTCGCCACGAGCATCCGGGCGGATATTCTGGTCCTGCTGTCGGACATCGACGGGCTTTACACGGCCGACCCGCACAAAAACCCCGATGCGAAGCGCATCGAGGTCGTCCCGGAGATCACGGAGGAGATCCTGAAGCTCGCCGACGGCAAAGGCTCGGAGCTTGGCACGGGCGGCATGAAGACGAAGCTCTCGGCCGCGCAGATCGTCACAAAAACTGGCACGGACATGATCATCGCCAACGGCGCGAACGTCGCGCAGCTGTACGCGCTGCTCGACGGCGAACCGATCGGCACACGCTTTTTGGGAAGGAGATCGGACGTATGACGACATTGGAGCTGCTGCAAGCCGCAAAAGCTGCCTGCCCGATCGCGGCGGGTCTTGGCACGGATGAGAAAAACCGTGCGATCGTCTCGATGGCGGACGCCATCGAAGAAGCCTCCGCCGCGATCCTGGCCGCAAACGAACAGGATCTGCAAGCCGCGCAGGGGCATATTTCCGACGTCATGCTCGACCGGCTGCGCCTGACGCAGGCGCGCATCGCCGCGATGGCGGACGGGATGCGGCAGGTCGCCGCGCTTCCCGACCCGGTCGGCGAAGTGCTGGCCGAGATCGTCCGCCCGAATGGCCTTGTCATCCGCAAGACGGCCGTGCCGCTCGGCGTCGTGGCCATCATCTATGAAAGCCGCCCGAACGTCACCGCCGACGCGGCGGTGCTGGCCATGAAGAGCGGCAACGTCTGCGTGCTGCGCGGCGGCAAGGAGGCGTACCGCTCGGCTGCGGCCATCGTGGACGCGATGCACGCGGGACTTGCGGCTGCGGGTCTGCCCGGGACGCTGATCAATCTCGTCTCGGACACCACGCGGCAGAGCGCGCACGATCTCATGACAGCCGCCGGTCTTGTCGATCTGCTCATTCCGCGCGGCGGCGCGGGCCTCATCCGCGCGTGCGTCGAATCGGCGACCGTGCCGTGCATCGAGACCGGCACCGGCATCTGCCATGTGTACGTCGACCGCGACGCCGACCTTCAAAAGGCGCTTGCCATCATCGAAAACGCAAAAACCAGCCGCCCGTCGGTCTGCAACGCGGAGGAAGTCGCCATCGTCCACCGGGACGTCGCGGCCAGCTTTCTGCCGATGCTTAAAAAGCGCCTCGTGGACGACCGCATCGCCGCCGGGAAGATCCCCGTGGAGCTGCGGCTGGATGAAGAAGCGTTGGCGGTCATCCCCGGCACAGCCGCGGGCGCGCGCGATTTTGATACGGAATTTCTCGATTACATCCTCGCCGTCAGGACAGTCTCCAGCGCGGACGCGGCCATCGCCCACATCGCCGCGCATTCCACGCACCACTCCGACGCCATCGTCACTGAAAATGCGCAGACCGCGCGGCGCTTCACACAGCTGGTCGACAGCGCGGCCGTCTATGTCAACGCCTCCACGCGCTTTACCGACGGCGGCGAGTTCGGCCTCGGCTGCGAGATGGGCATCTCCACGCAGAAGCTCCACGCGCGCGGCCCGATGGGCCTGCGCGAGCTGACGACGTATAAATATATCATCACCGGCGACGGCCAGGTGCGGTGAAGCAGCCGGCATTTCCGTATCAGATTTGATATCAGGTGCAGAAAATAGAAGGTGCAGCCCCAATTTGAACCGCACCCCGTCAAGAGGACAGTGAAAAAATATAAAGTTTTTCCGGTCAGCAGCCGCGTGCTGCTGGCCGTTT
>CAKUOS010000080.1 GCA_934670025.1 uncultured Oscillospiraceae bacterium | reverse complement strand
AGTTTACTTCGCCGCCGTTGCCGGTGTAGGCGTTCGCCCAACCCGTTTCGAGCAGCGCCCAGTCGCGCTGCGGCAGCTTGTCATTCCACGTTTCGACGCGCTGACCCATCTGATAGGTGTGCGAGTTCGTGGCCTCCATGATGGCCTCATAGTACCAGTCGGTAACGGAGACGTCGGGCCAGTCGATGCGGTCGGAGATCTTCATGTGCGATGCCGACGGCTTGCGGCCGAGCGTGCGGTTGACGATCGTGCAGACCTCGGCACGCGTGATGGCCTTTTCAGGCTTGAACGTGCCGTCGTTGTAACCTTCAATCAGTCCCGCGTCCTTCGCAGCGGCCACGAAGCCCGAGAACCAGTCGCTTTCCTTCACGTCGGCGAAGTAGCCGCGGTAGCTGAGGTCGGCAACGTTGGAGAAGCTGACCGCGATCTTGGCAAACTCGGCGCGGGAGATGGGCGCGTCGGGCCTGAACGAGCCGTCGGCGTAGCCGCCGATCACGCCCATGTTGCTCAGCGTGGATATGGCGTTGTTGTACCACTTGCCGGCGGGCACGTCGGTGTAGTTGTTTGTACTCATCCAGAACTTCGCGCGCGCATCATCCGTCAGCAGACGGAAGAAGATCGTCGCGACCTCGGCTCTGGTGATCTTGCCCTCGGGCCTGACGGTTCCGTCGGCGTAGCCGATCAGGTATGAATAGTGATCCTTCGTGTTCAGCCACAGCGCCGGGAGGATGTAGTCCGCGGGTTCAGTTGATTCGTCGGTTTCCCAATAAATCGCATCTTTGAACCATGTAAACGTCTTAATCAGGTCCCCGTCTGGGATTCCCGTAATCGTCAGGGTCGTCCACCCTGCTTCGTTCGCCGCTTCGATCAGTTTTTTGATGTATTCTACAGTCCCGGCTGGATTGTAGTCACTATTACCGATATCTTCGATGCCAGTAAAGACCCAATGTCCCTTGGCACCATCCGGTGCATGATATTGCGTGTAGAATTCGATCGTGCCCGGCTCGACAGCCTCGACATAGAAGCTGTTCACGCCCATTGTGTTCGACTTCAAAACATCGCTGACCGTTTCGCCAGCCTCACGAAGATTGACCAAACCGACCAGAGCGTTTTCGAAAGTATTGCCGCTGATGTCTGCTTTGATTGAACCGTCGTTATACTGATCCTGAATCACGATCTTGCACCGGCGTTCTTTCGTACCAGTCACCGCGTTGTCTGCAAAGCGGAGCACACCGGCCTCGCCAGTCCCGCCATAGTAGCCATGCAGCGCAAACGAACAATTTGTGAACGTATTCCCCGTTACTGATGCACCTTCCATCAGCGTACCGTCGCCATACATCGAAATTGCCTCGTAATAGCCGTCAAAGGAGCAATTCTTCACTGTAAATTTGGTTGTACCGGTATTGACAAACACAGCGTGAGCCGAGTCATAGCCGTTTGCGTCAAACACGCAGTTCTGAATTGTAAAGTTATTTCCTTTTACTCCACTCTCGCTGTAATTTGAGACAGCAGACGCATACCACGGGCTAGTAACTTTGCTGCCAGAACGAATCGTCAGGCCGTCCAACGTCACATCGTTTGCGTTTCGAATCGAAATGCCGCACGTCTCCGGGAATGCACCACTTATTTGGGCAGGAGCCTCGCTCCCATCCAAAACGCCGATCACGACCGCAGCGCCGTCCATAGCCTTGACTGTCAATCCGTTCATATCGCTCAAAATCGTGAAACGATTATAAGTACCCTCTTTTACAAGGATCGTCCATCCGGTTTTGTCAGTCTTGTCTGCAATCGTGTTGATTGCGTTTTGAATGGCTGTCCCTCCACCCTCGACGGTAATCGTCTTTGCGTCCTCCGCCAGCGCGACCGGCAGCACGCTCACAAGCATGACCAGCACCAGCAAACACGCGAAAATTCGTCTTTTCATCGTCTCATTTCTCCTTTAGAATCAGATTACCGGGATAGCCCGGCGCTCTGCCTGCTACAGGCAGAGGAAAAGCGGCCAGCCGCTTTTCCTGATAAAACATTGAGGGCCGAAAACGGCGCGTAAACCGTTTCCAGCCCTTAAAGCATACCATATTTGGAACCTGATTACAATTGACAAATTGCTAAATCAATGAAAAAACTTCCACAATAATCAAAGGAGAATTTTGTTGCAAATTACAAAAAAGTTTACATAAATGACAGCGTTTTTTCATTATGCCGCGTTCAGCGGCGGACGGATATAGCGCGCGTTGGAGTCCGGTGCGGGCCGCATATTGATGCCCGAGACGACGCCCATCGCAAAGAACATCGTGATGAGCGACGTGCCGCCGTAAGAGAAGAACGGCAGCGTCAGGCCGATGACCGGCAGGATGCCGATGCACACGCCGATGTTGATGAACACCTGCGCCGTCAGCATACCCGCGATGCCCACGCAGATGAGCCGGTTCATATAGTTGCCCGACTTGATTCCCACGTGGATGATGCGGATGATGATGGCCGTCAGCAGGAGCAGAACCGCCATGCAGCCCAGCATTCCCAGCTCCTCGCCGATGGACGAGAAGATGAGGTCGGTGTGCTGCGCAGGGATGGAGCGGCTTTGCACCATCGTGCCGTGGTACAGGCCCTGACCCGTCACGCCGCCGTTTTGCAGCGCGCGCAGACTGCGGTTCATCTGATAGCGCACGGTCTGCGCGTCGGGGTCGATATTCTGGTCGAACAGGACGAGAATGCGGTTCTGCCGGTCGGCCGACAGATAGCGCCACAGGATCGGCGAGGCGGCGAAGATGCCCGCGAACGCGCCGAGGAACCAGAAAATATTGATGCCGCCGACGAACGCCATGATCACGAAGATGCACAGGTATTGCAGCGCAACGCCCAGATCCTCGGAGCAGACGACGATCAGCGCGAACAGGAACAGCGTGATGGCCGCCAGACGGATGACCGTCGAGATGTGTGAGATCTTATTCTGCCGGATGCTCATCGTCTTGGCCAGCACGAGGATGAACGGGATCTTGCAGACCTCGGCGGGCTGGATGGAAAACGGCAGAAAGCTGAACGCCAGCCACGAGCGGTTGCCGCTGCGGGTATCGCCGAAGGGGATGAGCATGGCGATGAACAGAATGGAGAAGATCATCAGCAGCTCGCGCCGCTCGGCGATGATATCCACGTCGATGAGGGTAAAAATGATATATAAGATCACGCCCAGGATCAGCGCGAACGTCTGCGTGCGCACATACTGCGCGCTGCCGTTGGCATTCGTCGCGCTGGAAATGGCCACGATGCCGAACACGCTCGCCGCGATGCAAAGGCTCAGAAGCACCATGTCCGCGCGCCGGACAAAATCGCCGACCGCCTTCCAGATACCGTGCATGAAGCCGCCTCCTTTGTGAGAAAACTAAGGGAACACAATTCCAATTTATAATTATATCAAATTTTCTCGAACCTGTAAACCTGTTTTTACATTTGGATGGAACTGCATTGATTTTGCCGAAACAGTGTGGTATAATGCCACGGATATGATGGGGAAGTAGGGGGATCGTGAATGCAGATCACAACGCACAGCGCCGACGAGACGCAGCGGCTCGGCGAGAATATGGCGCGGCTGCTCGTTCCGGGCGATGTGATCGCCTACTTCGGCGACCTCGGCGCGGGCAAGACGGCCTTTACGCGCGGGCTTGCCGCGGGCCTCGGCGTGACGGAGCTCGTCACGAGCCCGACGTATACCATCGTCAACGAGTATCTTTCCGGGCGGCTGCCGCTGTTCCACTTCGATATGTACCGGCTTTCGTCCTCCGACGAGCTGTTTGACATCGGCTGGGAGGATTATCTCGCCCGCGGCGGCGTCTGCGCCGTCGAGTGGAGCGAAAACGTGGCCGACGCCTTGCAGGACGCCGTCCGCGTTACGATCGAAAAGGACGCGCAGGCGCCGGATACGCGCCACATCACCATCACGGGAGGCGAACGCTTTGCACATCTTGGCCTTTGAATCCTCAGCCAAAGCGGCGAGCGTCGCCGTGCTGGCAGACGGGGCGCTTTTGGCGGACTATACGCAGAATTCCGGGCAGACGCACAGCCGGACGCTCATGGAAATGGCGAAGGATATGCTGGCGAACTGCGCGCTCACGCCGCAGGACATCTCGGCCGTCGCCGTGGCGGCCGGTCCCGGCAGCTTTACGGGTGTGCGCATCGGCATGGCCGCGGCCAAGGGCTTCGCGTGGGGCTTGCAGCTGCCGCTGTACGGCGTGTCGACGCTCGAGGCGATGGCCCGCGGCGCGGCATACGCCGACGGCGCCTATTGCGCGTGCATGGACGCGCGCAAAGGCCAGATCTACAACGCCGTGTTCCGGTATGCCGGCGGCGCGCTCACGCGCCTGACGGACGACCGCGCGATCGCCATTGAAGATCTCGCGCAGGAGCTTGCAGACGTGCAGGGGCCGGTGTATCTCGTCGGCGACGGCGCAAAGCTCGTCTCCGACACGCTGGCCGGGCGGCAGCTTCCGCTCGTCCTTCTGCCAGAGCAGCTGCGCCAGCAGCGTGCCGCGGGCGTGGCGCTGTGCGCGCAGGCGGCCATCGATGCGGGCCTTCCCGGCGACGCGGCCTCGCTCAGCCCCAATTACCTGCGGCAGGCGCAGGCCGAGCGCACGCGCGCGCAGGACAAGGATTTTTATCTGAAAAATCATAATTGAATATAAAAAGGAGACACACTATGAGCACGAAAGCATTTGGAGAACACGTACACGTCATGGATCATCCGCTCGTGGCGCATAAGCTGACGATCATGCGCGACAAGGACACCAGCGTCAAGGATTTCCGCGAGCTTGTCAGCGAGATCGGTATGCTCATCACGTATGAGGCGACCCGTGACCTGCCGCTCACGACCAAGACGGTCGAAACGCCCATCTGCACTGCCGAAGAGCCGACGCTTGCCGGCAAAAAGATCGCTGTCGTGCCCATTCTGCGCGCGGGCCTGGGTCTGGTCGACGGCGTGCTGCGCATGGTGCCGTCGGCACGTGTGGGCCACATCGGTATGTTCCGCGACGAGGAAACGCTCGAGCCGCACGTCTACTTCTGCAAAATGCCGAAGGATATCGC
>CAKUOS010000079.1 GCA_934670025.1 uncultured Oscillospiraceae bacterium | reverse complement strand
AGAAGAACTCGCACTCCATCTGCTCGAACTCGCGGGTGCGGAAGGTGAAGTTGCCCGGGGTGATCTCGTTGCGGAACGCCTTGCCGACCTGGCAGACGCCGAACGGCAGCTTGCGGCGCGTGGTGCGCTGGATGTTGGCGAAGTTCACGAAGATGCCCTGCGCCGTCTCGGGCCGCAGATAGCACGTCGAGGACGAGTCCTCGGTCACGCCGATGGCCGTCTTGAACATCAGGTTAAACTTGCGGATGGGGGTAAAGTCGTGCTTGCCGCAGACGGGGCAGACGATGTCCTCATGCTCGGCGATGAACTTGTCCATCTCCTCAAACGTCATGGCGTCGACGTTGACCTCGTGATGCTCGGCGGAGATGAGCTTGTCCGCGCGGTGACGGGCCTTGCAGGCCTTGCAGTCGAGCAGCGGGTCGGAGAAGCTCGACACGTGGCCGGTCGTGATCCAGGTCTGCGGGTTCATGATGATCGCCGCGTCGAGGCCGACGTTGTACGGGCTCTCCTGCACGAACTTTTTCAGCCACGCCTTTTTGACGTTGTTCTTGAATTCCACGCCGAGCGGACCGTAGTCCCAGCTGTTGGCCAGACCGCCGTAGATCTCGGAGCCGGCAAACACGAAGCCGCGGTTTTTACACAGGGCGATGATCTTGTCCATGGATTTTTCACTGTTTTTCATCATACATCTCGTCCTCCAGACGTTCCGATCGCAATCGATCTATGATATTATCCTATTATTATAATGATATCCGCCGCAAAGTCAACCGCACCGCAAAAAATTACAGGAATGTGTTTTGTTTTTCGCCCGGATGTGCTATACTTAGCGGAGCAATTTTTTCCGGAAAGGACTTATCCAACTTGAAATCGATCGGAAGAGTGATTTTATCTGCGATCTTCCTCGTTCTCACGGGGCTGATGATCGCCTTCGCCAAGGCCGCGCCAGCGGCCGTCTTCGCGTTCTACCCTGCCCTCTCGCGCAAAATGCTGGCCGCCGTTTCCTCCGTCTCGGGGCTTTTGCCCATCGCGCTGTGGGAAATTCTCGCCGTGCTGCTCGCGCTGTGGTTTTTCTACACGCTCATCTGCGTGTTCACGAAGCATCACAGTCTCCTGCGCTGGCTCTCGGGCGTTCTGCTGGCCGCGTGCGTCGGCGTGTTCGCGTTCGTGGGGCTCTGGGGCCTGAACCACTTCGCGCCGTCCGTGGGCACGTCGCTGGGCCTGGATCTGCGCGAATATTCCAAAGAGGAGCTGATCGCCGCCACGTCGTACTACGCCGCGCAGACGCGCCAATACGCCGGCAGCGTCGAACGCGATGCGGACGGTCTGACTGTCTATCCCGCCTTTTCGCAGCTCGCGGCAAAGGCCGCGGACGGCTACGGCGCGCTCGCCGCGCAGTACGACGCCTTTGACGCGGTGCAGGGGCCGGTGAAGCCGCTGGCCTCGTGGAAGCTGTTCAGCAAGACCGGCACGACGGGCATCTTCGTCTGCTTCACGGCCGAGGCGTGCGTCAATCCCGACACGTACACCGCGTGGATCCCCTACACCATGTGCCACGAGCTGGCGCACAAGCAGGCCGTCGCCGCCGAGGACGAGGCGAATTTCTGCGCATATCTGGCCTGTATGGCCTCCGACGACGATGATTTCCGCTATTCGGGCGCATTCGGCGCGTATATCTACTGCCACAACGCGCTCTCCAGGGTCGACAAGCAGGCAGCCGCCGAGATCTGGGCCACGCTCCCGGACGGCGTCGTCGCCGATATCCGCGCGGCCAACGCGCATTACGCGCAGTACGAGGGCACGATCCAGGACGCGGCGCAGAAGGTCAACGACACGTATCTCAAGGCATTCTCCGAGGAATCGGGCGTGCAGAGCTACGGCGAGGCCGCGGATCTGCTCATCGCGTGGTATCTCAAACAGGCCGCAGCCTGAGCGCGCGGCGTTCTTTCCATATGCAGTCCGCAGCTGTGCCGCCGCGCAGCTGCGGTTTTTTATGCGCGCTTGCGAAATTCATACGGTTCGTATGAGTAATTTACATCCGATTCGTATGACTTGTCGCTTCCATTTCCCTGCGTCTTCCGGTACAATAGAAGCAAGGGGGAATCGGAATGAAGATCAGACTGGCAGAAAACATCCGCGCGTTCCGCAGGAAAAGCGCCATGACGCAGGAACAGCTGGCGGAAGCGCTCGGCTTTACGCCCGGCGCGATCTATAAATGGGAGGCGGGGCTTTCCCAACCGGAGCTTTCGGTCATCGTCGAGCTGGCGGACCTGTTCGACACGTCGGTCGACGTGCTGCTGGGCTATGAGATGAAAGACAACCGCCGGCAGACGGCCGCGGAGCGCCTGCGGCGCTGCCGCGTGGAAAAGGACCGCGCGGGACTCGCGGAGGCGGAAAAGGCGCTGCAAAAATACCCGAACGACTTTGATGTCGTCTACCGCAGCGCCGCGCTCTACCGCGTGTTCGGCATCGTGGCCCCGGACGAGGCGATGCTGCGCCGCGCGCTTGCGCTGCTGGACAGGGCGCGGCTGCTGCTGCCGCAGAACACGGACCCGAAGATCAACGAAACCGTGCTTTACGCAGAAACGGCGCAGCTGCTGTTGTCGCTCGGCGAGGCGGACAAGGCCGTCTCGCTCTGGAAAACGCACAACGCGGGTGGCTTTTACAGCCATATCATCGGCTCGACGCTCTCAAGCAGCTGCGACCGGCCGCAGGAGGCGCTGCCGTTTTTGTCCGACGCGCTGCTGTGCGTGTGCGCGGATCTTGTCAACATCGTGGTGGGCTATATCAACGTCTATTATAAGCAGCAGGACTTCGCCGCGGCGCGTGCCGTGACGCAGTGGGGGCTGGAAACGCTCGGCGGGCTCAGAGACGGCGAAACGCCGTGTTTTCTGGACAAGGTCAACGCCGTGCTGTTTGTGTGTCTGGCTGCCGCGCAGAAAAACTGCGGGGAATCCGACGCAGCGGCCGCTTCGCTGCGGCAGGCAAAGACGCTTGCCGCGCAATTCGACGCCGCACCGGATTACCGCGGCGACGCGCTCCGCTTTGTAAGCGGCGGCGAGCCCGCCGGGATCTACGACGATCTTGGCGCGACGGCCATGACCGGCGTGCGGAAGACCGTGCGCGACATGGACGACGCAGAATTACTGACATGGTGGAAGGAGCTGGACGAAGATGAAGCATGAGTCCCTGAAGCGGCAGCTGACCGCGCAGTTTTACCGGGGAAATATCCCGATGTTTACACTGGCTGTGTTCGCTTCGCTGGCAGGCGGCACGCTGAACCTGATCGTGACGTGGCTCATGCAGCAGCTGATCGACGCAGCCTCCGGTACGCCGGGCGCGCTGCCGCTCGGGCAGCTTGCGTGGATCACGGGCGGTTTTATCCTGCTGTGCGCCGCGCTGATGCTGCTGAAATATGCGTCGGAGCCGCGCTTCATCGAAAAAGCCATGCGGCAGTATAAGGATTTCGCGTTTCAGAAGCTCACGGAGAAGAGCGTCTCCGCCTTCCGTGCGGAAAGCACCGCCGCGTACCTCTCCGCGCTGACCAACGACGCCGCCAGCGTCGAGGCCGACGATCTTTCACAGCAGCTCTCGGTCATCACGAAGGCCGTGACCTTCTTCGGCGCGCTCGGCATGATGCTGTGGTATTCGCCCTTGATGACGGCCATCGCCGCGGGCGTGACGATCCTGCCGCTCATCGCGTCGCTGCTGACGGGCGGGCAGCTGCAAGCCGCGGAAAAGCGCGTCTCCGACCGGAATCGTGATTTTACCGCCGCGCTCTCCGACTGTCTCGGCGGCTTCTCCGTCGTCAAGACCTTCCGCGCGGAAAAGGAGATCCTCCGCCTGTTTGCCGAGAGCAACCGCGCGCTGGAGCACGAAAAATTCAGCCGCCGCCGGCTCAAGGCGCTGGTGGGCACGATCGGCGCGGTCACAGGGATCATCGCGCAGCTGGGCGTGTTTCTGGCCGGCGCGTATCTGGCGCTGAGCGGAAAGGGCCTGACGGCGGGCGCGGTCATTCTGTTTGTGAATCTGATGAACTTCATGATCGAGCCGATCGCGGAGCTCCCGGCGCTTCTCGCCGCGAGAAAGGCCGCGCGCGGCCTGATCGGCAAGCTCGCGGACGCGCTGGAGCAGTCCGAACCGCAGTCGGACGGCGTCCGGATCGCGCCGCTGACGCACGAGCTCCGGTTCGCGGACGTCCGGTTCAGCTATGACGGAGAAACCGAGATCCTGCGCGGCGTCAGCGCGGTGTTCGAGGCCGGGAAGGTCTACGCGATCGTCGGCGCGAGCGGCAGCGGAAAATCGACGCTTCTGAATCTGCTGACCGCGCCCGGAACGGCGTATGACGGGAACATCCTTCTGGACGGAACGGAGCTGCGCACAGTCTCGGCCGAGTCCCTGTATGAGACGGTTTCGGTCATCCAGCAGAACGTGTTCGTTTTCAACGCCTCCATCCGCGACAACGTCACCATGTTCCGCAGCTTCCCGCCCGAAGAGCTGGCGCAGGCCATCCGGCGCGCGCAGCTGGAGCCGCTGATCGCCGGGCGCGGCGAGGGCTATCTCTGCGGTGAAAACGGCAGCGGCCTGTCGGGCGGCGAAAAGCAGCGCATCTCCATTGCGCGCAGTCTTTTGAAGCGCGCGTCCGTCCTGCTGGTCGACGAAGCCACCGCCGCGCTGGACGCGCAGACGGCGCATCAGATCACGAGCGATATTCTGGATCTTGCCGGTGTGACGCGCATCGTCGTGACGCACACGCTCGAACAGGCGGCGCTGCGCCGGTTTGACGGCATCCTCGTTCTGAAGGACGGCCGCATCGCCGAATCCGGTTCCTTTGATGATCTGATGGCGCAGAAGGGCTATTTTTACGCCCTGTATACCGTATCGCAGTGACCCCGGCGGGCTGATTTCGGGGCAGCGCCGCGGGCGAAAAAATCCGCGCGCACCATGCGCGCGGAAAAAATCAAAAATTCGTGAAAAAACAGCTTGACAAATCGCCCGCTCTGCCCTATAATAAATCCCGCTGATGGACAGTTAGCTCAGCTGGTATGAGCACATGCTTGACGTGCATGGGGTCACAGGTTCGAGTCCTGTACTGTCCACCATGATTGCCGAACACTATAGATGAAATGGCAAAAAAGCCAGTCATCTCAACGTGTTCGGCAATTTTTTATTCT
>CAKUOS010000078.1 GCA_934670025.1 uncultured Oscillospiraceae bacterium | reverse complement strand
AGGTCCATCTGGATGGCGGTGACGCCTTCGGTCGTACCGGCGACCTTGAAGTCCATCTCGCCGTGGAAGTCCTCAACGCCCTGGATATCGGTGAAGGTTCTCCAGGTGCCCGTCTCCTTGTCGGAGATGAGGCCGCAGGAGATGCCCGCGACCGGGCGCTTGATGGGAACGCCCGCGTCCATCAGCGCCAGCGTGGAGCCGCAGATGGATGCCTGCGACGTCGAACCGTTGGAGGAGACGACCTCGGAGACGACGCGGATGGCATACGGGAACTCGTCGACGGACGGAATGACAGGCAGCAGGGCCTTTTCGGCCAGCGCGCCGTGGCCGATCTCGCGGCGGGAGGTGGAGCGGCTCGCACGGGCCTCGCCGGTGGACCACTGCGGCATATTGTAGTGGTGGATATAGCGGCGCTCGGTCTCGTCATAGATGGTGTCGAGCTTCTGCGCAGCGGAGAGCGTATTGAGCGTGCAGACGGACAGGACCTGCGTCTGGCCTCTTGTGAACAGGCCCGAGCCGTGAACGCGCGGCAGGACGCCGACCTCGGCGGCCAGCGGACGGATTTCGTCGGGCGTGCGGCCGTCGACGCGCTTGCCCTCGATCAGCCACTTCTTGACGATCTTCTTCTGCATCTTGTACAGGCACACGTCGATCTGGATATCCCAGTCGTCGGCGTACTTTTCGCCGAACTTCTCCTTGAAGTCGACGACAGCCTCGGTCAGGCGGGCCTCACGGACGTTCTTGTCGTCGGTGTCGAGCGCGTAGGCGATCTTGTCCAGGCCGTATGCGCACAGATCGTCGAGCATCTCATGGTTGACGGCGGCCTTTTCAAACGTGAACTTCGGCTTGCCGATGGCGTCGACGATGGTGTTGATGAACTCGACGACATGGACGTTCGTCTCGTGCGCGAGCTTGATGCACTCCATGAGGATGTCTTCCTTGACCTCGTTGGCCTCGGTCTCGATCATGACGACCTTTTCGTGGGTCGAGGCGATGGTCACGAAGCACTGGCAGGCGTTGCGCTCATCCTGCGAGGGGTTGACGATATACTTGCCGTCGAGGTAGCAGACATTGGTGGTCGCGGTCGGGCCGTTCCAGGGAATGTCGGAGTACGCGATGACGAGCGAGGAGCCGATGGACGCGACAATCTCGACGGGGTTGTCATAGTCCTGCGCGAGAACGGTGTTGGTCAGGACGACGTCGTTGCGGAGCTCTTCGTCAAACAGCGGGCGCATCGGACGGTCGATCAGGCGGGAGATGAGGACGCCGCGGTCGGAGGGCTTGCCCTCGCGGCGGTTAAAGGAGCCGGGGATGCGGCCGACGGCGTACATACGCTCTTCGACCTCGATGGTCAGGGGGAAATAGTCGATGCCGGCCTTGGGCAGCGGGGACGCAACAGCCGTGACGAGCACGACGGTATCGCCGTAGCGGCAGATGGCCTCGGCGTTGCAGAGCTCTGCGACCTTGCCCGTCTCGACGGTAAAGGTGCGGCCGCCGATCTCGGTCTCAAAAATGTGATGATTCGGATACTGCTTGTGGGTAATCATGAAAGAACCTCCTTCGTTTTTCTGCGCGCGTGGGAGGTTTAGCACTTGAAACTGGCGTCTGCGGTCAAACGCTACTTTCAACTGCTAAATGGGACCCACGCGCTTGATTTGAAGCGTGTGCGGAAAAATGCGGTGCGCGGTAAAAAAGGGCGGTCGCCCGACCGCCCTTTTCTTATGACTTACTTACGCAGGCCGAGCTTTGCAACGATCGCACGATAACGGTTGATGTCCTTCTTGGCGAGGTAGTCGAGCAGACTGCGGCGCTTGCCGACCATCATGAGAAGGCCGCGGCGGGAATGGTTGTCCTGCTTGTGCTCACGCAGATGCTCGGTCAGGGTGTTGATCCGGGCGGTCAGGACAGCGATCTGGACCTCGGGAGAACCGGTATCGCCTTCGTGGGTTGCGTACTGCTCGATGATAGCAGTCTTTTCTTCTTTGCGCATCATAATGTGTTTCCACCTTTCAAAAATATTCCCTGGATCCAAGTATCGGGCAGGCAGAAGACCTGCGTGCAAGCAGGCGATGTCCCGAAACTGGGAAACGGGCCATAGCGCAGGGCGCTACTCGCTAAGAATAGCATAAAAGCGCGCAAAAGTAAAGCGGAAAATGCGTGTTTTTTCCGAAAATCCGCGCGCCGCGCGCATCTGCCCCGCACGGGCAGAATTCGACAGCGCCGCATAAGATGAAGCAGCTGCCCCATGTGCAGCCAGTATCCCCGAAGGGAGGGAATTTTATGCTGAAGGTCACAAAATTCGGCGGTTCGTCGCTGTGCGACAGCGCGGCGTTCGCGCGCGTGCGCGATCTGGTGCTCGCAGACCCGGCGCGGCGCGTGGTCGTCGTCTCCGCGCCCGGCAGGCGCCATTCCGCCGATCACAAGCTCACGGATCTGCTCTACCTCTGTCATGCGCATCTGCAATACGGCGTGAGCTGCTGGGATCTGTGGCGGCGGGTGTCGGACCGGTTCCGCGAGATCCGCGACGGCTGCGCCGTCGCCTGCCCCATCGAGCGCACACTTGACGGGATCTACGCCGCGCTCGGCCCGGATACGCCGCAGGACTGGCTCGTCTCGCGCGGCGAGTGTCTCGCGGCGATGCTGATGGCGCAGCTGCTGGACTTCACGTTCGTCGACGCGAAGGATTGGCTGCTGTTCGACGCGCAGGGCCGCGTACAGAAGGAGGCGTCCTACGCCGCGCTGCGTTCGCTTGCCGACGGGCGGAAGATTGTCACGCCGGGATTCTACGGTGCGCTGCCCGGCGGCGCGATCCATACGCTCTCGCGCGGCGGCTCGGACATCACGGGCGCGTTGGCCGCGGCCGCGCTGCACGCGGATCTGTATGAAAACTGGACCGACGTGCCGGGGATCCTCGCCGCGGATCCGCGCATCGTCCCCTCGCCCGCGCCGGTTGCGGCGCTGCGGTATGACGAGCTGCAAACGCTCGCACAGGTCGGGATGCAGGTCCTGCATGAGAGCGCGGTCGCGCCCGTCGCAGCCGCGCAGATCCCGCTGCGCATCTGCTCGTCGCACGAACCGGAGAAGCCCGGCACGCTCGTCAGCGCGCAGCTGCCCGCGCAGCCGTCCGCGGCGGCGGTCTGCTTCGCCGGGCGCAGAAAGCTCGCCATGCTGCGCGTCGTTTCCCCAACGGCCGGCGCGGCGGCGCTTGCGGACGTTTTGCGGCGGCTGGACGTGCCGCTGTTCTCCGTCCAGCAGGCCTGCGGCGTCACGACGGCGCTGCTGGCAATGCCGCGCAACGCCGAGGCGCTGCACAAAGCGCAGGCCGCCGTCCGGGAGGAACTGCATCCGGAAAGCTGCACGCTGCGCGAAAATTTGAGCGCACTGGCCTGCCTGTGCCGGCAGACGTACGCCGCGCCGGCGATCGCCGGTGCGGTCGAGGCCGCCGGCGTGCCGGTCCACCATATGTTCACCGCGGGCTGCTGTGCCGTGCTGACCGTCAACGACAGCCAGTACGAGACTGCGCTGCGCGCAGCCTATGACGCGCGCGGAAGAATGGAGAATTGACAACCCGAACGCGCATATGATAAAATATCAGGCGGCCGAAGTCCTTCGGCCGCCCATGCGCCCGTGGTGGAATTGGCAGACACGATGGATTTAGGTGATGTCACCTTGGTGAAAGGTTTTACCTATAAATTTGGCGGGAGGGTATATACTCATGGGAAAGCTCATTAAAAAAGATAATGGTTTACCTTCAATTTTTAAGACAACTCCCAATAAGGCCGAGACTTTTGCGGGCAAGTACACCGCTAGAGTTACGAAAGTATTCAATCATCCCGATGGTTCAGTTGTTAAAGCAACACGAAAAATCAATAAAGACGGAAGTATCACTGATAAAATTGAACACAGGCACAAATAGTCCGTGGAAGGTTTTTCTTTATTCGGTATTTATGATTGCTTGCCTTTTTGAATATAATCTTAATCATTCTCTTTTTACAAGTGCGGATCAAGCGTTACGCTCCGCCCCGGTTTCCTCACCGTGTAAAAATCAGAGGACAATAAAATAGCGACAGATTTCCCTGCCGCTCATATCTACGGGCATGATGGAATTGGTAGACATGCGAGATTTAGGTACTGTCACCTTGGTGAAAGGTTTTTGCGCCATCCTTGCTGCGGACATTCTTCGGTAAAAGCAGGCACGCCTGTTTTTATAACTGCGGATCAAGCGTTACGCTCCGCCTCGGTTTCCTCACCGAGTCAAAATCAGAGGACAACAAAATAGCGACAGCCCTCTCTGCCGCTCATATATGCGGGTATGGTGGAAATGGTAGACTCGGAGGATTTAGGTGACGTCACCTTGGTGAAAGGTTTTTGTTATGTGTTGACGCGGGATTTGTGTACCGTCGTTGACAAGCACTTGGAGGGAGACGCTTATGGCGCAAGCGGCATCAAAAGGAAACTGCTATCTTTGCGGGGAAACGATTTCCAAAGCAGCATTTAAGAAGCATCTGCTGGAAAAGCACAATGATGCTGCCGGCGATGCGCAGACGTGCAAGCTGCTGAAAGTGGAGGGCGCAGACGAAAAGGCGTATTGGCTGTATCTGGATATGCCGGTGAGCGCCACGCTAAAAACGCTCGATCGGTTTCTGCGGGATATCTGGCTGGAATGCTGTGGGCACGAAAGCGCATTTTTTGTGGGGAACTATGAGCAGCTCTCGAAAAACACCATGGTCGGGATGCTGCGCGATGGACTCAAGCTCCATTATGAGTATGATTTCGGCTCTACAACGGAGCTGACGATCACGGTGGTGGGAACACTGCTGCGCCCGAAGCAGCGCAGATCCGTTCGTCTGCTCGGGAGAAATGAGCCGATCCGCTTCCTGTGCGGGAAATGCGGAAAGGAAGCCGATTGGATATGCTGCGAATGCGAATGGGAGGATCAGTATCCGTATTTCTGCGAAGACTGCATGGAAAGCCATCCGCACGATTCTGCGCTTCCAATCGTTAATTCTCCGCGCATGGGCGTGTGCGGCTATTGCGGAGAGGACGACGTCTATACCTTTGACCCGGCTCCGTTTTTGAAGTAAAAATCAGGCGACCGGCGGACGCTTACGCCGCAGCTCGCCTGTATATGCGCCCGTGGTGGAATTGGCAGACACGATGGATTTAGGTGATGTCACCTTGGTGAAAGGTTTTTGTTATGTGTTGACGCGGG
>CAKUOS010000077.1 GCA_934670025.1 uncultured Oscillospiraceae bacterium | reverse complement strand
TTCATGTCGGTGTTGGCCGAGCAGTGCATGGAGGCGATGCCCTTGAGCGGCAGGTAGTAGTTCATCATGGAGAACATACCCTTCTTCATCTCGCCGCCGTACCAGGTGTTGATGATGACCTGCTCACGGCTGGTGATGTTGAAGGCGACGCAGGTCTCGGAGTTGAGGCCCAGCTCCTTGTAGTTCTTGACCTTGGCCTTGGAGGCGTTGTAGACGACGAAGTCAGGCTCGAAGTTGGCGAGCTCTTCTTCGGTCGGGCGGATGAACATATTGGTGACGAAGTGCGCCTGCCAGGCGACTTCCATGATGAAGCGGATGGCCATGCGGGTGTCCTTGTTGGCGCCGCAGAAGGCGTCGACGATGAACAGGCGCTTGTTGCACAGCTCGCTGACAGCCAGATCCTTGACGGACTTCCAGGTTTCCTCAGTCATGGGATGGTTGTCGTTCTTATAAGCCTCGGAGGTCCACCACACGGTGTCCTTGGAGTTATCGTCGACGACGATATACTTGTCTTTGGGAGAACGGCCGGTGTAGATGCCGGTCATCACGTTCACGGCGCCGAGCTCGCTGACCTGGCCCTTTTCAAAGCCTTCCAGACCGGGCTTGGTCTCTTCTGCGAACATCATCTCATAGGAAGGGTTGTGGACGATCTCCGTGGTACCGGAAATGCCATACTTACTCAAATTCAGTTCTGCCATTGTATATTAACCTCTTTCTAAAAAAATGTTTTCCCTTTGCAAACGACGGCGGTTTTTGATAAGGCCATCGTTCACCACATAGCAGTATAACACGATTTTGCAAGAATATCTACTGAAAAAAACCAAATACAAGTTTTTTATGGATTGTGTTGGTTTTATGATGAGGTATTCGGTAAAAATGTCCCGTTATTGATAAAAACGCACAAGCGCACCATCTCAAAACCTTTATATCGTAAGTTCATTTTCGTGTCAATATACAAAAATGCCGGTGTGCCCCAAACAAAGACACACCGGCAAAAAAATTATGAAAAAAGAGGGAACTCAGACCTCGGCGGACTTCTTTTCTTCCAGTTTTTTCTGGAGCCAGTCTTTGCCGTCGACATAGCGCGAGACGATGAACGACACGACGTAGTCGCCGGCGGCGTTGACCATCGTGGCGGGCGGATCGACCAGATTGCCCAGCGCCAGCGCGATGGGGAAGGCCACGGCCAGATGCTCCGGGAAGAAGATCGAGCACAGAACCAGCTCGCCCGTGCCGCCGCCGCCGGGAATGCCGGACATGGCGACCGAGGAGAACACGGCGACAATGATCGCGAGGATCGCGCGGCCGGTCGTGAAGTCCTGACCGAACATACCGAACAGGAACGCGACCTTGATGATGGCGGACATCGCCGAGCCGTCCATGTGCATCGTCGCGCCGAGCGGGACGACGATGTTGGAGACGTCCTTGGAGATCCCCGTCTCTTCGGCGGCTTCCATGTTGGTCGGGATCGTAGCGACGGACGAGCACGTGCCGAACGAGACGGCCGCCGGGCGGAAGAGCTTGGAGAACATGACCTTCGCCGCGCCCTTGCCGCCGCCGAAGCGCGCGTAGAGGGGGAAAGAGATGAACATATACACGAAGCTCAGAATATAGTAGATGGCGATCGTGCGGCCGTAGTCGCTGATGAGATCGGAGCCGTGATAGGCGATGAGGTACGCGAAGAAGCCGAAGAAGCCGACCGGCGCGTAGTAGGTGATGATCTTGAACGTCTTCATGATGCAGTTCGTGACGTCCTCGAGCAGCTGCGCGGTCTTTGTCTGCGCGCCGCCCGCCATCTGCACGCCGAAGCCGAACAGAACGGCCGCGACGATGAGCGGCAGGATGGCCCGGCGGCTCCAGAGCTCGGTAAAGTCGGGCTTCGTGAAGAAGTTGACGATCATATCGGCCACGCCGAGCGTGCCGCCGACCTCACCCTCGACCATTGCATACTCGCCGACGACCGGCGGGATGAGCAGCACGACGACATAGGTGATGACGGCTGCGATGGCAGCGGTGACCATGAATGTTGCGATCGTCACGCCCATGATCTTGCCGGCGCGCTTTGCGCTCTGCATATTGGCGATGGCCGACGAGATCGAGCAGAACACCGTGGGCACGGCGATGCAGAACATCAGGTTCAGGAATACGGTGCCGAGCGGCTCGAGGACCGTCGCGCCGGGGACGAGGATCTCGCCGGCGGCGTCTTTGGTCGCGGGCCAGATGGCGCCGACGATGCAGCCGGCGACGATGCCGGTCAGCATCAGGATCAGAAAGCCGTAGTTTTTCAGAAAGCTGCTCTTTTTCATACTTGCTCCTCCTGTCTTTTCAAAAGCCTCAGAATTTCTTCATCCAGGATTTCGCCCGCGCAGACCATGGCCGCCGGGCCGGTGAGGTACAGATCCTCGATTTTTCCGTTTTTCTCTTCCGCGTCGACGGTGAGAAGACCGCCGGCCATATGTACGCGGACGTTTTTTCCGCTGACGGCGTGCATCAGCGTCAGCGCCGTCACGACCGAGCCGGTGCCCGTGCCGCAGGCGAGGGTAAAATCCTCCACGCCGCGCTCATACGTCTTTTCCAGCAACGTATCCGGGCCGGTCAGCTCGTAAAAGTTGACGTTTGCGCCCTTCGGCAGCGCGGGATGATACCGCAGCGCCCGGCCAAGCCGCCGCAGCGCGTCTTCGTCCTGCGCGGCGAGGCCTTTGACCGCGACCGCGAGGTGCGGGATGCCGGGACTGCCGAGCTCGACGTAGCTGCATATGTACGGCGTTCCGTCCACGTCCAGCTGTTTTTCCAGCTCCACAACCGACGGCGTGTTCAGGCGGATGCGGTATTCGTTTCGTGTGATGCGCCGGCCGGTGACGAGGCCCGCCGTCGTCTCGACGCGGATAATGTCGCCCGCGTAGCCGCGCTCGTGCGCGTAGCGGCAGATGCAGCGCGCGCCGTTGCCGCACATTTCGCCCATCGAGCCGTCGGAATTGTAAAACCGCATCGCAATGTCCGCGTTGCCCGCGGGCCTTTGCAGCAGCATCACGCCGTCCGCGCCGACGCCGGTGTGGCGGCCACACAGCCGGGCGATCAGGGCCGGAAGGGCGGCTTCGGCCGCGCCGAGCGGCTCGGCGATCGTGTCGAGCACGATAAAATCGTTGCCTGCGCCGTGCATCTTCGTAAAACGCATACCGTCCCTCCCGTGCGTGGTTCTGCGGATATTATATGCGGCGCCGGTTGGAAAGTAAATGCAAAATCATGCTTTGAATATTGCAAAAAATGCGCAATTGGAAGCGTGTGCCGGTCCGGGGCGCATTGACTTTCCCGCGCGTTCACGGTAAAATGGAGAAAACACACGGAAGGAAGATGCGAAGTGCAGAAATGTTATAACTGCGGGCTGGAGGTGGACGACAACGTCCTGATCTGCCCGGAATGCGGCGCGCTGGTCAAGCGATACGGCCGTCCGGAGCCGCAGGAGCAGACGCAGGAAGAGGCGTATACCTTCAGCGATGCGCCGCAGCCGCAGGGCGCGGTCTGGCGGCTGCCGAACGGCAGGCTCAAATTCCGCGGCTACGTGACGTTCTGGCTCGTGGTGAGCGCGATCTTCACGGGCTATACGCTGTTCGGGTTTGCGTGTATGCTGTTTATCGTCCGGTTTCAGGACTTTTATTTTGAGGCGCTGCGCGAGCTTCCGGAGCTTGCACAGCTGGAGACGCCGCTGCGGGCGGTCATCGAGAGTCTCGCGCAGTACCCGGCGTATTACATCGCCATGAGCGCGCTCGTGGCCGTGCAGTTCGCGTGTACGATCTGGCTTCTGGCGGCGAAGAAAAAGCTGGCGTTTTATATCATGGCGGCCGCAGGCGCGCTGCTGACGATCGCGCAGCTGATTTTCGGCGGCGGTCTGAGCGCGCTGCTGTACGTCTTCGGGCCGCTGGTCACGTGGATCCTGCTGCGCAGGAGCTGGAGCCTGTTAAGGTAAAAAATGCAGACAAAAAGCCGCGGTCCCGATGGGATCGCGGCTCTTTTTACGGGAAGGTTTCTTACAGATGGATGGCGGTGCCGGTCTTGCCCGCGATGCCGTCCTTGGCCTTTTCCAGCAGCGTGATGAGCGCGGTGCGGCCGGGCTTGGACTCGGCGAACTTGACGGCGGCTTCGACCTTCGGCAGCATGGAGCCGGGCGCGAACTGGCCCTCGGCCATGTACTTGCGGGCCTCGTCGGGCGTCAGGGCGTCGAGGTTCTTCTGGTCGGGCTTGCCGAAGTTGACGGCGACCTTTTCAACAGCCGTGAGGATGATGAGCATATCGGCATCGAGCTGCTCGGCCATGCACTCGGAGGCGAAATCCTTGTCGATGACGGCGGGCACGCCCTTGAGGTGGTATTTGTCCTCCCAGATGACGGGGATGCCGCCGCCGCCGGCGGCGATGACGGCGTGCTTCGCGTTCATGAGCGCCTTGACCGTGGCGATCTCAACGATCTCCTTCGGACGCGGGCTCGCAACGACCTGACGCCAGCCGCGGCCGGCGTCCTCGGCGACGTCGATGCCCTTTTCCGCGGCGAGCTTCTTCGCCTCTTCTTCGGTCATGAACGCGCCGATGGGCTTGGTCGGATGCTGGAACGCGGGATCGGCCGGGTCGACGGCGACCTGCGTCAGAACGGTCGCGCAGTGGATGCCAAGACCGCGGCGGTCGAGCTCTTCGCCGATCATGTTTTGCAGATCATAGCCGATGTAGCCCTGGCTCATGGCCACGCACATCGAAAGCGGCATGATGTCGCTCTTTTCCTGCTGCTTGTGATACGCCGCGAAGGCGTTCTGGATCATGCCGACCTGCGGGCCGTTGCCGTGCGCGATGACGACCTCGTGACCCTCTTCGATCAGGTCTGCGATGGCGCACGACGTGGTCTTGACGGCGTGCATCTGCTCTTCGAGATTTTTGCCCAGCGCGTTGCCGCCCAGGGCGATGACGATTCTTTTACCCATTTTCAAATTCCTCTTTATGGCGCATATGGCAGGAGCGACGCTCCTGCCATATGGTTATTTTATATGGTTTGCAGCGCGCTTAGAACATCTTGCGCTTGTTGTCGGCGGAATCGAGGTCCATGAGGGCCTTGACCGGATCCTTGACCTGTGCCAGGAAGATCATGGCGGCGATGATGTACGGCTTGTAGGAAGCCTGCTTGTAAAGCGGCACCAGATAACGGTCGAACACGGAGTTGTCGACTTCGCCCTCGGGGCAGCTCAGACCGGAGATGTCGGCGGGCAGGCAGTGCAGGTACAGGGCCTTGCCGTCCTTCGTCAGCTTCATCATCTCTTCGGAGCACGTCCAGTCCTTATGCTCGGCGTTCTGTGCCAGCAGCTGCTTTTCGAGCTCGTCGATGCCCTTCTGATCGCCGTTGACATACAGCTCGGAGCGCTTTTCCATCGCCTTGAACGGCGCCCAGGACTTCGGATACACGATATCGGCGTCCTTGAAGGCCTCGGCCATGGAGTTGGTCTTGTGGAACTTGGAGCCGTACTTCTCGCAGTTCTTGCGGGCGACTTC
>CAKUOS010000076.1 GCA_934670025.1 uncultured Oscillospiraceae bacterium | reverse complement strand
CCCAGATTGCCCTCCTGAATGAGGTCGAGCAGCTGCATCCCGCGGCCGACATAGCGCTTGGCGATCGACACGACGAGGCGCAGGTTCGCCTCGGACATCCGCTGGCGCGCGGCCTCGTCGCCCTCGGCCATCCGCTTTGCGACGTCCTGCTCCTCTTCGGGCGACAGGAGCTTGATGCGGCCGATCTCCTTGAGATACATCCGCACCGGGTCGTCGAGCTTGGCGTTTTCCATGTCGTCGGTGAGATCGGGCTGTTTTTCCAGCTCCTGCTCGATCCCCTCTTCCTCGATGGCCTGCATTTCGCTGAGGGTGGGGTTGTCCATCTCGGCAGTGCCGATGAGATCCAGCACGTCCGAGACGTCGATCTCGATGCCGGCCTGCTCCAGCACGTCGTAGAACTGCTCGGTCTGCTCCTGCGTGGCGTCGACGGCGTCGAGCGTTTCGACCAGCGTTTTGGAGGAGACCTTGCCGGTCTTTTTTGCCTCGGTGATCAGTGCTTCGAGCTTTTGCCTGTTCTCAGCCGTGAGATCCATCTTTTGCAGAAGTTCCAATTCCTTTCCCATTGCTTACCCTCCATACTGTTTTGTCGATTTCATCTGTTCGGCCAGCTGCCGCAGGCTCTCATCCGAGCGCGCGAGGCTTCGGCCCTCATATTCTTCCTGAATGACGCGCAAATAATCCTGCACGGCCTCATCCGACACCGTCGCGGCGTCCTTGCTCATCACATACGACAGGTGCGACATCTCTTCCGCGGAAAAATCGCCCGCCATCGCGGCCAGCGACACCGGCTGCCCGGATTGTACGCGCTGGCGCAGCGCGGTCATGACGCGGCCGAAAAGGTCGACGGAAAACGCCGCGGCCGGGAGCCTGATGCCGGGGACGAGCTCCGGTTCGCGCAGAAGCGTGCGGATGAGGCCCTCTTCGGCGGTCGCCGAGCGGAGGTTGTCATAGCGCACGCTGCGCACCTTGGGCGCGTGCTGACTGGCAAGATCCATGTCCTGCCGCTCCTGCCGGCGCTTTTCGATGGCGCGCGCCCTGCGGTACGCCTTTTTGACCTCGAGCGCCATCGCCTCGGGCGTGATGCCCGCGGCCTCGGCCGCGCGGCGGCCGTAGACCTCGCGCTGCACGGCGTTCGGGAACGAGGCGATGAGCGCGGCGGCCTGATTGAGAAATTCCACGCGCTGATCGTCGAGCGTGAGATCGAATTTGCGCTTTAAGCTGTCGAGGCGGTACTCGGCCTGATTCTGGCACTGGTCGAGCAGGACCGAAAAGCGGTCCGCGCCGTATTTTTTCAGGAATTCGTCCGGATCCTTCGCGCCCTGCATCCGCAGCACGCGCACCTGAATGCCCGTCTTTTCGAGCATGGGGATGGCCCTGCGCGTGGCGTTCTGCCCGGCTTCGTCGCCGTCGTAGGTCAGGACGACCTGATCGGTATATCTGGCGAGGATATTCGCGTGTTCCTCGGTCAGCGACGTACCGAGTGAGGCCACGGCGCAGTCGAAGCCGTACTGGTGCAGGGCGATGGCGTCCATATAGCCCTCGGTGAGGATGATGCGGCCCTGCTTGCTCTTGCGGGCGATATTGAGCGCGAAGAGGTTTTTGCGCTTGTTAAAAATGATCGTCTCGGGGGAGTTGAGATATTTCGGCGTCGAATCGTCCATCACGCGGCCGCCGAAGCCGATGACGTTGCCGCGGATATCGATGATGGGGAACATGAGCCGGTTGCGGAAGCGGTCGTACACGCCGCCGTTTTTGCCGCGCAGCGCAAGTCCCGCGTCGATCAGCTCGTCGAGCTTATAGCCCTTTTCCTTCATCGCGTCGGTGAGCGACGACCAGGCGTTCGGGCTGAAGCCGAGGCCGAAGCGCTTGACCGTGTCCATGCTGAGCGCGCGCTTTTGTATGTACTGCTGCGCCTCGCGTCCTGCGGGCGAAAACAGCTGCGCGCGGAAAAAGCGCGCCGCGTCGCGGCTGAGCGCCCACAGCCGCTCCTGCCGCTGATACTGCGAACGCTGGCCCTCGTCCTCGGGGACCTCGAGCCCGGCGCGTTTGGCAAGAAACCGCACCGCGTCGGGGAAATCCAGCCCCTCGATCTGCATGATGAAGTTCACCACGCCGCCGCCCGCATGGCAGCCGAAGCAGTAATAGATACCCTTGTCGGGCGCGACGGAGAACGAGGCCGTCTTTTCCGAGTGGAACGGGCACAGGCCGAAGAGGTTCGAGCCGCGCCGCGTCAGGCTGACGTATTGGCCCACGACCTCGTCGATGGGATTGCGCTGCACGAGCGCGTCGAGAAACGGCTGCGGAAACGGCATAAAACGGCCTCCTTTCTGTGGATTTTGTATGCAGAGGCGAACAGTTTCTGCTCGATGGTTGTCGACCTCTCAGTCAGCTTCGCTGACAGCTCCCCTTACGAAGAGGAGCCTTGGATTTTGCACCATCCAAAGCCTCCCCTTGTGAAGGGGAGGTGGCTCGGCATTGCCGAGCCGGAGAGGTCGGGTATCGCAGGTCTGGCCCTTACCGCACCTGCCAGGTGCCGGGGATGAAAATTTCGGAGTATTTATACACGGCATAGCGGTCGGTCATGCCCGCGATATAGTCGCAGACGATGCGCTCCATGCCGTCAAAGTCCAGCTGCGGCAGAAAATCGGCCGGCAGCTCGGTCGGATTTTTCATGTAATACTCAAACAGGCGGCAGAGCATATCCCTGGCCTTGCTCTCCTCGCCTTTGGCGACGGGATTGGTGTAGACGCGCTCAAACATGAACGTGCGAAGCGCGTCCATCGCCCCGGCGATATGCGGCTGCATCCCCAGAACGCCCGTTTCCTGCGTGTTGGCGATCATATCCTCGACGAGCGTGTTGATGCGCTGCGAGTGCGAGTGGCCGAGGATCTCCGCGATTTCGGCGGGGATATCCGCCTCGGTCAGGATGCCTGCGCGCATGGCGTCGTCGATGTCGTGGTTGATGTACGCGATGCGGTCGGACACGCGGACGATCTGCCCCTCGCGCGTCTCGGGGATAAAATCGCCCGTATGGCCGAGGATGCCCATGCGCACCTCGTAAGTAAGATTCAGACCCTCGCCGCCGCGCTCGAGCTTGTCGACGACGCGCAGCGACTGCTCATTGTGATGAAACGGCTTTTCCATCACGCTCGAAAGCGCCTTTTCACCCGCGTGGCCGAACGGCGTGTGGCCCAGATCGTGGCCGTAGGCCGCGGCCTCGGCCAGATCCTGATTGAGCTGCAAGCCGCGGCAGATCGTGCGCGCGATGCGCGCGACCTCGAGCGTGTGAGTCATGCGCGTGCGGTAATGGTCGCCCTCGGGAGACAAAAACACCTGCGTCTTGTGCATCAGGCGGCGGAAGGATTTGCTGTGCAGGATGCGGTCGGCGTCGCGCTGATAGCACGTGCGCACGCCGCCCTCTTCCTCCTCGCGCGGACGGCCCTTTGTCCCGGCGGCCTTCTGCGCCAGCGGGGATAAAACGGCGTATTCCTCCTGCTCCATGCGTTCGCGGACAGTCATACCGAACCACCCTACCTTGTCAGTATAGAATCATTTTTTGAACCGGCTGTAGAAAAACCGTGAATTTTCTTTAAAACCGTCAGCGCACGGGCACGCCGCGCAGCTGCGTGCCCGTCCGCTCCGGGACGAGCGAACCGGCCGAAAGCTCCTGCAATGCCTTGCAGAACGGCGCCTGCTCCGGTTCGGGCAGCGTGACGGTCATGGCGATGTCCGCGCCGTAGTCCGTCTGTTCGACCAGACCGCCGCGCGCGGAAAGTTCGAGCTTCACGCGCTCAAAGAGCGCATACGGGCACCCGAAGGCCAGAACGCTCCACGGGCGAAGCTCACAGATCCCGGCCGCGTCCAGCGCGTCCTTCGCGGCCTTTGTGTACGCGCGGCACAGGCCGCCCGCACCAAGTAAAATCCCGCCAAAATAGCGCGTGACGACGCACAGCGCGTCCTGTACGCCCTCGCGTTCGAGCACGTTCAGCATCGGCTGACCGGCGGTGCCCTGCGGCTCGCCGTCGTCGCTGTAGCGCTTCTGCCCGGAATGGAGGATGTAGCACCAGCAGTGGTGCCGCGCGTCATAGTCCCGCTTCCGGACGGCTTCGAGCCGGGCTCTGGCCTCGGCCTCGGTCGTCACGTGCGCGACAAAGCCGAGAAACCGCGACTTTTTTTCGATATATTCCGAAGCGCCGTCGGCCGCGGGGATCAGATACTGTTCCATCAGAGCTCCTCTATTACATACTGACGCAGTTTTCCGAATAAGGTTTCATCGATCACCGCGTCAAGCTCGATGCCGCTTTCCGTATATTCGCTCGCGTGGACCTTCGCCGTGTCGTGCAGCGTGCCGACCGTGCCGCCCATCGCGTAGGGCAGCAGCAGCTTCACGTGGTGCTTGCCGCGGCCGAGCGTCGTCTCGACGGCCTTTTTGAGCTCCTCCACGCCATAGCCCGCGGCCGCGGAGATGGCGATCCTGCCGCGGCCGCGCGGGATCTCGTCCTCGGGGACGAGATCGCACTTGTTATAGCATTCCAGAACCGGCGTGCCGGGCTTTGCAAGCTCCGAAATGAGCCGGTCCACGACCGCGATATGGTCTTCGCGCTCAGGGTCGGCGCTGTCGATGACGTGGATGAGAAGGTCGGCGTACTCCAGCTCCTCGAGCGTGGCACGGAAGGCGTCGACCAGATGGTGCGGCAGCTTGGCGATGAAGCCGACGGTGTCGGACAGGACGGTCTGACACGTGTCGGACACGGCCCACTGCCGCGTGGTGGTGTCGAGCGTGTCGAACAGGCGGTTGTTGGCCGGGATATCCGCGCCCGTCAGGCAGTTCAGAAGCGTCGATTTGCCCGCGTTCGTATAGCCCACGAGCGCCACGACGGGCAGCTCGTTTTTCTGCCGCCGCCGGCGCTGCTCGGCGCGCACCTTGCGCACGTCGTCAAGATTTTCGCGCAGCTTCTGGATGCGCGAACGGATGTAGCGCTTATCCGTTTCGAGCTGCGTCTCGCCGGGTCCTCTTGTGCCGATGCCGCCGCCGAGACGGCCCATCTCTTCGTTCCAGACGGTCAGCCGCGGCAGGTAATACTGATACTGCGCAAGCTCGACCTGCAATTTGCCCTCGCGCGTGCGTGCGCGCTGCGCGAAGATATCGAGGATGAGCGCGCTGCGGTCGAGCACGGGGGTCTTCATCAGATCCTCGAGCGTGCGCAGCTGCGAGGGCGTGAGGTCGTTATCAAAAATGACCATGTTCGCGCCCGTGTCCAGCACCATCTGCCGCACCTCCGCGGCTTTGCCCTCGCCGATGAACGAGCGCGGGTCGGGGGTATGCTTGTTTTGCAGGACCTTGCCGGCACATTCGCCGCCGGCGGTATTCAAAAGGGCCTCAAGCTCGTCGAGCGTCGTGGCGGTCGCCGTCTCTTCCTTTGTAAAGCAGTCCGCGTTGAGGCCCACGAGCACAGCCCGGTCGATTTTTTTCCGATTCAGTTCTTCCATGTTTTCTTATCCGTCAGTTTTTTACAAATTGCGACATATATGAAAAAAGTCCGCACCGATACGCGGTGCGGACTGTCTTCTTACTTCAGGCCGTATTTCTT
>CAKUOS010000075.1 GCA_934670025.1 uncultured Oscillospiraceae bacterium | reverse complement strand
TCAGTGAACACAACGATAACCCACTGGTTTTCAAAACCTTCGACAAGGCTGCGCAGGCCAATCCGGACGCGCATCCTTTGTTCCGCAGCGACAGAGGTTTTCAGTACACCAACCGTACCTTCCGCCACAAGCTTGTGCAGGCGGGCATGACGCAGAGTATGTCCCGCGTGGCGCATTGCATTGACAACGGCCCGATGGAGGGCTTCCGGGGCATTTTGAAACGGGAACGCTGTTACGGCAGACGGTTCACCGGCAAGCACGAGCTTGTTCAGATGATCCGGCAGTATATTCGCTATTACAACACGAGACGTGTTCAGCTTGAGGGGAATGTCTCCGATACGCGGGACGATATGTAGCTCGATTCCGCGCCGGTAATATTCGGCAGTCGAGAATCGCAGGTGTGGTTTTGCGTATAGTTCATACCATGTTTGCAGCCATGTACCGAGCGTATACTCGTCTGCCCGTCGCACATCGACGGTTCCCGCTTCCGCAACCGCCTTTGCCAGCTTCTCTTTTACCTCTGCCTGCGTTTTGCCAAGAACGTTCTTAATCAGCTGCTTGCCGGTCTTTTCGTCATATCCGGCTGTGTATCGCCCTTCCCAGCGTCCGTCTTTCCGCTTTCGGATGTTCCCTTCGCCGTTCGCTCGTTTCTTTGCCATATCTGTGCCTCCTTCGCTTTGGTAGCACAAACAACTACCACAGAAGGGGCATAAAGTCTACTGATTTTTTCGGAAGATCGGAATATTTTTTAGCCAGATTTGTACACGGCAGAAAACCCTATTCTTTGTTTACTGCGGCGCAGTTTTTGCGCTCCGGTGCTAAATTTAAAAGCGCTCAAATATTGCAGTTGGAAACATAGGCAAGGGCTGTTATAATTTATAAAAATTCTTTCGTATCTATCATCCCTTTTGGCACTCTCATTCGTTATACTGATAGAAACGGCTGCGAGACAGTGGAATACAGCGATCACGAACTGGTGCGTGGGATCAAGGGCGGAGATAAGGGCGCACTGGAGTTTCTGACCTGACGCTGGATGTATTTATCGCAATGATGCAGAACATCTGCAGCTATATGCCCGTGGAGGAAATTTGATAACTCTAATATGACCTCCGAGTTCCCACCCCACTTCACACCGGACATGAACTTTTCAGTTCATCCTGCGTTCCATCGTTGAAAATTCGTTTTCTAACAATGATGAATTACTACTGTAATGGTGTTAGATTGAAATATTTTCTCTTTATAGGTTGAATATAAAGGTGTATTATTTTCTTATAAATCAGACTTTAAGCTTTGGAGGCGTACCATGAAAAGACAATTTGCCGCTACCCTGCTGTCCTACTTCCTCGATATGTCCGACGCTGAAATTGCAAATGTGCTGAACATGGTGCGCCGTTCCGTTGCCTATCGCAGGACAAGCACCCTAAAGCTGCTGAAAAACCTGATGGGAGGAGAAATCAGATGACAAGTCAATCGAAAAATAACCGTCTGTTGTGCGGAAGGCTTTTTTTTCGGCGGCCGGTATGGTAAAATGGACCGGAACAGGGAAGGCGGTGTTTTCATGCCGAAACGGCCGTGGGATCTCAATACCATTTACATATCCGAGCGCTTGCAGGAGACGCTGCGGCCCATTGCGCGCTGCGCGCTGACGACGGTGGTCGCACCGATGGGCTACGGCAAGACGACGGCGGTGAGCTGGTATCTGTCCGGGCGCGCGCAGACCGAACAGGCGCGCATCGTGCGCATCAGCGTCTACTCGGACAATCTTGCGATCTTCTGGAAGAGCGCGCAGGATGCGTTCAGCCACGCGGGGCTGGAGCTGCTGCGCGGCTGCGAATGCCCGGCGGACGACGCGGGCGCAAGTCTGCTGGCGGACGAGCTGTGCCACGCGCTGGCAGGGGAGCAGCCGTGCTATCTTTTCATCGACGATTTTCATCTGCTGACCGACAGCCGCGTGACGGATTTTCTGTGCATTCTGGCGAACCGCCTCCCGGAAAACGTCCATTTGATCGTTGCCAGCCGCGACCGCTTTCTGCGCGGCGAGGAGATCGTGCGCCTCGGCGCGCGGCTTTTGCAGATCGGCGCGCCGCAGCTGCGGCTGAATCATACGGAGCTGGCCGTTTACGCGCGCCGCTGCGGCACGGAGCTGACCGACGCGCAGATCGACGCGCTGCTGTATTCCAGCGAGGGCTGGTTTTCGGCGATCTACCTCAATCTGCGCACGCTTGCCGAGCGCGGCGCGCTGCCGGGCAGCAGCTCCGATATCTATACGATGTTTTCCGCCGCGCTGATCGATCCGCTGCCGCCCAGGCAGCGGGAGTTTGTGGCGGTCATGGGGCTTGCGGACGAGTTTACCGTGCCGATGGCGCAGGCCGTGACGGGCAGCCGCGACGCGCAGAAGATCCTGCTTGCGCTCACCGGGCAGAACGCTTTTGTCAAGCGTCTGCCCGACAGCGACGCCTACCGCTTCCACCACATGATGAAAAGCTGCGCCGAGCGCGCGTTTTCCATGCTGCCGCCTGCGAAGCAGCGGCGGTATCAGGACCGCTTCGGCGCGTGGTACGCCGCGCACGGGCAGTATCTGCACGCGCTGGCCGCGTACCGCGCGAGCGGCAATTTTGACGCGGCGCTGGACGTCGTGCTGCTGGACGCGGGGATCCTGCTTGCCTCGCTTCAGCCGGCGGATGTGCTGCACTGGCTGGAGCAATGCCCGGAAAAGACGCTCATGCGCCACCCGGTGGCCATCCTCGTGCTCATGCGCAGTATGTTCAACTGGCGCAATATTCCGAAAATGCTGGAGCTCAAGGAACTGCTGCTGCGCGCCGCCGCAGCGGACGCGGCGCTTTCCGAGCAGGAACGCGGCAATCTCCGCGGCGAATGCGACCTGATTTTGAGCTTTTTGCACTACAACGACATTTCCGAGATGAGCCGCCTGCACCGCAGCGCGAGCGCGCAGATGTCGCGCCCGGCCATCAGCATCCAAAACCGCGGCGGCTGGACGTTCGGCTCGCCGTCGGTCCTCATGATGTTCCACCGCGCGCCGGGAAATCTCGGCCGGGAGCTTCAGGAGATGGATGCGTGTATGCCGCATTACTATAAGATCACCGACGGCCACGGACAGGGCGCGGAGACGATCATGCACGCCGAGGCGGCGTATCTGCAGGCCAGGTTTGACGACGCGCGCATCGGACTTGAGCGCGCTTACGCGCAGATCGCAGGCAACGGGCAGGAAAATATGGCGCTCTGCTGCGATTTTCTCGCGTGGCGGCTGTCGCTGAGCACGGATTTTACGCCGCGCGAGACGCTTTCGCAGCGGCAGACGGCGCTTTTGCAGCAGCATAACGCCGCGTGGCTCAATCTCTGGAGCGCCGTCAGCGCCTATTATCACGCGCTGAGCGGCCGGACGGACAGGATCCCGCCGCTGTTCGGCGAGCACCGGCTGGAGTCGGTCAATTTCCTCGCGCCGGGAAAGCCCATGATGGAGCTGATCGAAAATCAGGTCTATCTTGCGCAGGGGGACTATGCGAAGGTCATCGCGCGCAGCGAGGGGCAGCTTGCCGTGTGCGAAGCGATGCATTACGCGCTGGCCGTGCTGCACGTGCGCATCCAGACGGCCGCGGCCTATGCCGCGATCGGCAAACGGGACGCGGCACAGCCGCTGCTGGCTGCGGCGCTGGCGGACGCGGAGAAGGACGGGTTTTACCTGCCGTTTGCGGAGAACTACCGCTATCTGCGCGCGCTGCCGGTCTTGCAGACGGGCGCGTTCGCGCAGACGTGCGCGCGGCTCGGCGAGGACTTTGCGGCGCGCTGCGAGGCGCTGCGCCGCGACAGCGCGCACCCGGCGTCCTTCCGGGTGCTGACGGAGCGGGAAAAGCAGATCGCGCAGCTGATCGCCGCGCGGCTGAGTAACCGCGAGATCGCGGAAAAGCTGTTCCTCTCCGAGGGCAGCGTCAAGCAGTATGTCAATCAGATCTATGCCAAGCTCCATATCGACGGCGACGTGCACACCAAGCGCCGCCGGCTTGCCGAATTCCTAACCAATGGTTAATGGCGCAGAACGAAACTCCGCTGTATCATACATACAGTGGAGTTTTTTCTCCATGACCGGAGGAAAGGAGGGACGCAAGTGTACCGGAAATATATCTCGGCTGTCGCCCCGTTGGAGGATCACGTGCTGCGGGTCGATTTTGTGTCCGGAAGCCGCCTGCTTCTGGATATGAAGCCGTATCTCGACAAGCTCCGCTTTCAGCCGATCCGCGATCCGCAGATATGGGCAAGCGCCGTGACCAACGGTATTTTTGTCCGGTTCGGCCCGGTGGAGCTGAGCCACGACGAGATCCTTTCCATGGCGGAACGCGCATTCTGACCCGAAAAGACGTCTCAGAACACAAACTATGAGGAGGAAATCTGAATGAGATCGACCAGAAAACTACTGGCGCTGCTGCTGGCGGTGCTGCTGTGCGTGCCGCTGCTGACCGCGTGCGGCGAAAAGGACGTGACCGTGTCCGTGACGCTCGTCAACCGCAGCGGACGCGATATTTCGTCCATCAGCATCACCCCGTCGACCAGCACGGAGTGGGACACCGAATTTGTCGACGGCACCTTCCAGGACGGCGACAGCATTGCGGCGAATCTCGGCACGTATAAGGAATCCGAGGTGCCGGGCGCGTACAACATCCTCGTCTACAACGACGAGAGCTACATCCTGTACGATACCGACGTCGACGAGCTGGACTTTGCGATCCGGGACGGCGACTATATCATCTTCCTGCCGCCCGAGGGCGACGTGCCCATCGAGATCGCGCACGATTACGATCCGTCTGCCTATGACACGGCTGGCGAGACGGCTTTCTCGGAGGAACCGGAGCTGAGCGGCTACACGGGCTGCTGGAAGCTCGAAAACGAGCCGTTCTACTTCGTCATCAACGACAGCTACGAGTGGATCGCCATCAATCTCTACGGCGAGCAGGTCGGCCCGGGCTACGTTGTGGATGAGGGCGAGAACATCACGCTGTATATGGAGGATGATACCGCGCTCGTCTCGCTCTGGCAGACGGCCTACGGCGATCTGAGCGACGCGAACGGCAATACGCTCACGGCCTCGGAGTATATCATGCTCCTGCCGACGCCCGAGGACGATCTGAACCAGACCGCGTCCTTCCCGGACGGCTTCACGAACGTCACCATCGACTATCCCATCCAGATGGAGGCGCATGAGCACCCGAACGTTTCGAACGCGCTGAGCTTCAACGCGGTCATGGAGGACGGCACCGACGATTATTACTCCAACATCATGATCGCCTTCCAGCCCATCGAGGGCTTTGATCCCTACATGGAAAAGGGCGCGGCCACGGCCAGGAGGTACATGATGAAGATGCTCGAGGACTTCATGAAGAGTATGTACGGCAGCTATCTCATCAAGTCCTTCGGCTCTGATTTCAAGGACAACGGCGATTATTTCAGCCTGACGGGCTATATGTGGCTCGACGGCTCGGTCTTCTCGGGCGATCTGCCGCAGCCCGTGCGCGGCTGCATGGAGGTCCGGTATTACGGCCCGACGGGCTACGCCCTCGTCGCCACGACCATCGCGCTCGAAGGCCG
>CAKUOS010000074.1 GCA_934670025.1 uncultured Oscillospiraceae bacterium | reverse complement strand
CGGGCGTGAGTTGCTCGTCTTCCGAACCTTTTTGGCAGTCTGCCAGCGTGCCGAAAAGGGTTTTTCGACACGCTGTGAGGCTCCGCTCATTTGAGCGGAGCCTCTTTTATGCGCAAAATTTCGTCTTTTCGGTAAATTTAAGTCCGATCGGTAAAGACATTTTGCAAAACGTGTGGTATACTGTCCGACAGTTAGCCGTAACTAACCAAGAAGAACACAGGAGCGCAGAACATGGAGCAAATGAAAAAACAGGGTGCGGTGCTGCTGGCGCAGAGCGACGGCTGCACGGTCTGGCAATTTCGCAACGAGACCGGCGAGGGGACTATGACCACCTACGAGGTCTTTTCGGGCGTCGTGCTGAGCTTTAACGACTTCCACATGGAGCGCTTTGACAGCAGCTATGTGGCCGATCGGCGTCTGTTTGCGATCGATCATTTGCGATCGATCATTGCAGAGAGGGACGCATGGAATACGCGCCGCGCGAAGATCTGCTTGCCTATACGGAAGCGGGCGATATGAAGCTCGACCTTCGCCAGCGCCACACCGGCACCTTCTTCTTCCCGTCGCACCACTACCACGGCCTGACCGTCGCCTTCGACCGCAACATCGCGGGTCGCTTGCGCCCGCCGGAGTGCGGGGACTTCCCCGCAACACCCGAGGACATCATTGCGCGCTGGGCACTGGGCGCTTATCCGCGCGTGGTACACAACGCAGGGCTTGCGCATATTTTCGACGAACTCTACCGCGTCCCCGAGGCGATCCGCATTCCCTACTTCCGGCTCAAAACGCTGGAGCTGCTCCTGTATCTGAGCGCGATGACCGTTCCGAAGGACGAAGCGCCGCCGTACTTTTATAAAACGCAGGTGGAGAAGGTCAAGGCCATCCAGAGCTTTCTTGCCGAGCACATCACAGAGCACTTTACGCAGGAGGCGCTGGCGCAAAGGTTCGGCCTCCCCCTGACCACGATGAAGGCCTGCTTCCGCTCCGTCTACGGCTCCGCCATGGGCACATGGCTGACGAACTATCGCATGAATCTGGCGGCAGAGCTGCTGATCCGGTCGCGTGCGCTGAGCATCGCGGAGGTCGGCGGTCGGGTCGGTTACGACAACGCGGGAAAATTCACGGAGGCATTCAAGCGCGTCATGCGCCTGACGCCGTCGGAATATCGAAAGGAACGAGGAGGCCATTATGAGGTCTGAAAAGAAGCGCTGGATGAATGCCCTGTTTGCCTGTGCTGCGGGCGAAAAAAAGCGGCTGGCACTGTCCGTCGTGCTGTCGGTGCTGTCGGTCGGCGCGGGACTGGTGCCGTTTTACTGTATGTACCGGATGATCTGCCTGTTCACGGCAGACACGGCGACCGCAGCCGCCGTCGTCCGCTGGTGCCTTGGCGCGCTGGCGGCATACGCGGCAAAGATCCTGCTGTTCAGTCTGTCGAGCGGCATCTCGCACACCATGGCCTACCACATTCTGAAGGGGCTGCGGCTGCGGCTGGCCGACCGTTTTCTGCGCGCGCCGCTGGGCGACGTGGAGGGGCACAGCATCGGCGAGATCAAGAGCATGATGGTAGACAAAATCGAAAATCTCGAGCCGCCGCTGGCACACATGATTCCGGAGGGCGCGGGGCACATCGTCCTGCCCGTCGTGAGCATCGCCGCACTGGCCGCGCTGGACTGGCGTCTGGCGCTGGCATCGCTCGTGACCTTCCCGCTCTCCTTTTTCTGCATGGGGCTGACCTTCAAGATCAGCGGCAAAAACTTTGAGACCTATGACCGTGCCGCAAGCGATATGAACAGCACCATCGTCGAGTACATCGAGGGCATCGAGGTCATCAAGGCCTTTGGCCGCGCCGGTGTGTCCTACGAAAAATACGCCGGTGCGATCACAAATTTCCGCACCTTTGTGGTCAAGTGGCTCACCTCCACCTTCGCCACGATGAAGCTGAGCTTCGCCCTCTTCCCCTCCACGCTCATCGGCACGCTTCCCGCCGCGCTGGCGCTGGCTTCCAGCGGCCGCATCAGCGCGCCACAGGCGGCGCTGGCTGTGATGCTGTCGATCTCCATGGTCGGCTCGCTCGCTAAGTTAGAAGTCTTTTCGGAAAATATGCGGCAGGTCAAATGCACCGTGGAGCAGCTGGAAGCATTCCTTGAACTGCCGGAGCTTCCCGAGCCTGCCGGTCGTGTCGAGACGAAGGGCACCGACGTGGAACTAAAAAACGTGCATTTTTCCTACACCGGCGCGAAGACGGACGAGGTGCTGCACGGCATAGACCTTTCGCTCCCGTCCGGCAGCTTCACCGCGCTGGTCGGCCCCTCCGGCGGGGGAAAATCGACGGTGGCCAAGCTGATCTCCCGCTTCTGGGACGTGACGGACGGCAGCATCCGCGTCGGCGGCGTGGGTATCAGGGATATGCCGCTTTCGCAGCTGGCAGAGCAGGTCAGCTTCGTCACGCAGGACAATTTCCTCTTCCGCTGCTCGCTGCTGGAAAACATCCGTCTCGGCAATCCCAAGGCAACCGATGAGGAGGTCAAGGCGGCGGCAAGAAGCGCGCAGTGCGAGGCGTTCATCCGCCGCCTGCCGCAGGGCTACGACACGCCCGCCGGTGAAGCGGGCAGGCGCCTCTCCGGCGGAGAAAAGCAGCACATCGCCATCGCGCGCATGATGCTCAAGAACGCACCTATCGTCATTCTCGACGAGGCGACCGCCTTCACCGATCCGGAAAATGAGGACAAGCTCCAGCGCAGTATCGCCGCGCTGACAAAAGGAAAAACACTGCTCGTCATCGCCCATCGGCTCTCCACGGTCAAAAACGCGGACAACATCGTCGTCCTAAAGGGCGGACGGATCGTCGCCCAAGGTAAACAAGAGGCGCTGCTTGCGTCCTGCCCGCTCTACCGCGATATGTGGCAGGCGCACATCGGGGCGAAGGACTGGGCAGTATCGGCAAAGGAGGCGTAAGCTATGTTCAAAACCGTAAAGCGCATCATCGACTGGTGCGGCGAATGGAAACGGCAGCTATACTGGGGCTTCGTGATGACCTTTTTCTCCCACATTTTCGCCGCCCTCCCGCTTGGACTGGCCGCCTATACGGTCGGCTCGCTCATCGAGGCGCAGAAAAACGGGACGACCTTTGACACCGCGTGGATCTGGAAGAGCATCGTGCTGCAAGTCGTTCTGGTGTTCCTTCGCTTCCTGTTCGACTATTTCCGCGCTCGCCTGCAAGAGCCGATCAGCTACCGCCTCACCGCGCGCGACCGTCTCGCCATCGGCGACGCGCTCAAGCGCGTCTCGCTGGGTTATTTTCAAACGGTCAGCACGGGCGACATCTTAAATTCTATCACCACGGGGCTGTCCACCTTGGAAAACATGGGCATCCGCATGATCGACAACTTCGTGGGCGGCTACCTGAACTTCCTTGTGATCTTCATCGGCCTTGCGGTCTGTAGCCCCCTGACAGCGCTCATCGCGCTGACCGCCGCCGCGCTGTCGTTCTGCTGCCTGCTGATCGTATCACATTACAGCCGCGTCCACTCCCCCGTCGCGGCGCAAGCCAACCGCGACATGACCGGCGCGGTCATCGAATACGCGCGCGGTCTGGCCGTCGTCAAGTCCTTCGGCAAGGGCGGCGCGTCCATGGAAGCGCTTTCCGGAGCGGTCGACGACAGCAAACGCATCCATCTCAAGATCGAATGGGGCTATCTGCCCGCCAACGCGCTGCATCTGCTCGCGCTCAAGTGCGGCAGCGTGGGTCTGGCGCTGGCCGCCGCGCTCATGTGTCTCGCGGGGCGGATGCCGTTTTCCATGATGCTGATCTTCGTCTTCTTTTCGTTCAGCATTTTCGCAAGTCTGGAGCCGATCAGCGACAGCGCGCATACCCTCGGCGTCATCGACGAGGCGATGGATCAGCTCGACGCGCTGCGCGGCGGAAATTTCATCGACACCGACGGCAGGGACATCCACCTTTCGCACTACGACATCGCGTTTCAGAACGTCACCTTCGGCTACGATACGCGCGCGGTCTTGAAGGATGTCAGCTTCCGTATTCCGGAAAAGACCTCCACCGCCATCGTCGGCCCCTCCGGTTCCGGCAAGACGACCATTTGCAGTCTGCTTGCCCGTTTCTACGATCCGCAGGCGGGCAGCATCCGCCTCGGCGGTCACGACCTGCGGGAGTTTACCTGCGACAGCCTGCTGTCCAACCTCTCCATGGTGTTCCAAAACGTCTACCTTTTCCATGACACCATCCGCGCGAACATCCTCTTCGGCAAACCCGACGCGACGGAGGCGGAAATGATCGACGCGGCCAAGAAGGCTCGCTGCCACGATTTCATCATGGCGCTGCCCGACGGCTACGACACTGTGGTCGGCGAAGGCGGCGGAACGCTCTCCGGCGGCGAGCGACAGCGCATTTCCATCGCGCGCGCGATCTTGAAAAACGCGCCGGTCATTCTTCTCGACGAGGCCACGGCCAGTGTCGATCCGGAAAACGAGCACCTGATCCAGCACGCCCTCTCCGAACTGACACGCGGCAAGACCATTCTCACCATCGCCCACCGGCTTGCCACCATTCAAAACGCCGACCAGATCCTTGTCGTGGACGACGGCAGGATCGTGCAGCACGGCACGCACGCGGAGCTGGCGCGGCAGGACGGCCTCTATCGGCGCTTCCTGCAAATCCGCGAGCAGGCCGAGGGCTGGCATATGGAGGAATAGAAAGCAGAAACAGGCAGAGGAGCAGTCGCTCCTCCGCCTGTTTCTTTGATCTTATTGCGATTCTTTCGGCAGGATCAGGTTCAGCAGCACCGCCATGATCGTAGCGATCACAACGGGCGACTTGCCGAGGATCATCGTGACCGCCTCCGGAAACTGCGAAAGCGCCGTGCCGGCCTGCGCCACGCCCACGCCGAGCGCCGCCGAAAGGCCGACGACCGTTGTGTTGCGCGCCGTCAGTCCCTGCGAGGCGATGAGCTTCATGCCGGTCATCGCGATCGTCGAGAACACCGTCACGGTCGCGCCGCCCAGCACACACTGCGGAATGGTGGTCAGGATCGCCGCAAATTTCGGCGACACACCCGCAAGCAGCAAAAACAGGCTTGTCAGCGTGAAAACGGTTCGGTTGACGACCTTATTGGTCGTGGTGATGCCGACGTTCTGCGAATACGTCGCCGTCGGCAGGCCGCCGAGCAGCGCCGCAAGGATGTTGCCGACGCCGTAGGCGATGATACCGCCCTGCAATTCGCCGTCCGTCGGCTCCCGTCCCAGCGCGCCCACGGTGACAGCCGAGAAGTCGCCGATGGCTTGGATCGAGTTGATCGCGAACAGCAGCCCGAGCGCAATACAGCCGGATAGCTCAAAGCGCACGCCAAAGTGCAGCGGCTTGGGCAGGGAGAACCACGCAGCCCCTCCGATCCCCGAAAAGTCCACCATGCCGAAGCAGAGCGCGACCAGATAGCCGAAGGCCATACCGATGAGGACGGAGGCCAGCTTGCAGATACCCTTGCCGTGATAGTTCAGCACCATGACCGCCGCAAGCGTAATGCACGCGATCAGCCAGTTCTGCCACGAGCCGTAGATCAGCGACGTCGGCAGTCCCTTGGCCGCCACGGAGGCCGCCGTGTTGGCCGTGCCGCCCGCCATATAGTTGATCGCCGTCGGATAGAGGGACAGACCGATGGTAAAAACGACCGTTCCAGTGATCACCGGCGGGAAGAGCCTGCGGATCTGCTTTGCGAAAATACCGACGAACACCGCGACCAGTCCGCCGACCAGCATCGCGCCCGCAATGGCCGCAATGCCGCCGCCCGTCGCGGCAATGGCCTGCATACTTGGCAGATAGGCAAAGCTGACGCCGAGAATGATCGGAAGGCCCGCGCCGAAGCGCTTTCCCAGCGGGAAGAGCTGGATGAGCGTGCACACCGCCGACATGACCAGCGAGGTCTGGATCAGCAGCACGCGGTCGCCATAGGCCAGATTGGCCGTCTCCGCGATGATGATCGCGGGCGTGACACAGCCGACGATCATTGCGACCAGATGCTCCAGCGCAAGAGAGAGCGCCGCGCCCATCGGCGGTCTTCCGTGGAAGCGGAGCAGCGCCTCATGAGAGTGTTTCATTTTTTAAGCTCCTTTTCTCTATTCCGTCGTGATGCCGACGGGCAGGCCGTTAAACTCCAGATCATCGTCGAGCGGAATGACCAAGACTTTCCGCCCCTCGAGCATTCTGGTCTCCAAAAGGTAGCTGTACTCCGGATCGACGGTCAGGGAGATCTTTCCGGTCTTGAGCTGCACCTTTCTCGGATTAATGAGATTGGCCGGACGCAGGGCGGCGTTTTCGCCGAAGCGCTCCTCGCAGGACTTTCGGAA
>CAKUOS010000073.1 GCA_934670025.1 uncultured Oscillospiraceae bacterium | reverse complement strand
TCCTTCTTGAAGTAATCGCCGAAGGAGAAGTTGCCCAGCATCTCAAAATACGTGCCGTGGCGGGCCGTATGGCCGACGTTTTCAATGTCGCCGGTGCGGATGCACTTCTGACAGGTGGTGACGCGGTGGCGCGGGGGCTCTTCCTCGCCGGTGAACCACGGCTTCATGGGAGTCATGCCCGCGTTGATCAGCAGGATGGATTTGTCGTTCTGCGGAACGAGAGAAAAGCTCGGCAGACGCAGATGGCCCTTCGTTTCAAAAAACTTCAGGTACATCTCGCGCAGCTCGTTGAGGCCGTAAGGCTTGTGTGCCATGATAAAGACTCCTTCTATATACATTAAATTTTAATACGTGTTTCATTTTCCGCGTAGGGGCCGATTTTCCTCTGCACCCTGTAGGGGCCGATGCCCACATCGGCCCGGCAGAATGCACGTCCGAAACGCGAAACTCTTCGGCGAATTCGATGGTTCCCTACGGGCCGATGTGGGCATCGGCCCCTACATCTTCCCGGAAAGCTGGTTTTCACAAACAAAAACCCCGCCCCTAAACAGGGGCGAGGTCAGTCGCGGTACCACCCTGATCGTGCTTGCGCACATCTCAGCGCTTCTGTATCGGGAAGCGCCCGCCGCACTCGTCGCGCGGCCGCTCGGGACTGGCTGCATCCGCCGCCAGCGGAAGGGCTCTCACCAAACCCCTTCTCTCTTGGCGCGGCTTTTGCGGATGCTCGGTCTTTCGTCGCGGTAACACCAATATTGCAGTTATTTTACCACATTCGGCGCGTTTGTCAACCGGAAAATTTCATCCGTACACCCATGCGTTCGGCAGCGGCCGTCCGCCGGTGTAGCGCAGCGGCTTCGACGACGACTGCGTGACGTATGCGCCGTCGTACCACAAGATCGCGCTCGAGCCGCCGTCCATGTTGAGTGCGTCCCGGCAGCCGTAGGCAAGCAGGATATCCGAACAGGTATTGACGCTCGTGCCGCGGATGTTGTCCTCCGGGTAGCGGCCCTCGATGACGAGCATATAAACGCCATATTTGCCCGTGCCGAAGCACGCGCGCGGCTGTTCGCCGGTCCAGTATTGATCCTCGATCTTTTCGCCGCTTTTTATAAGCGCGGGCGTAAACTCTGCGGCGCTGTACGTTCCCTCGCCGACCGGGTCGGACGCAGGCACGATGCGGCAGTCAAGGCCGTTTTCGCTCAGCTCGATGCGCTGGTAAACGTCGCCGCCGAAATGGTAGCCAAATCCTTCGCCGTTCGACATACACCAGCCCGCAAGCACGCCGCCGTTGCCCTTGCCGTTCGGATCCTGAAAGCCGTTGGCGTTCATGGCGAGGATGCCGCCGGTGCGCGAGGCGATGGAACCGGCAAGCTCACCCTCCACGCCGTAGCTTTCGGCCATTTCCAGCCGCAGAAGCTCCGGATAGCGGCAGATGGCCAGCACGCCGCGATAGCCGTCGCCGGTGATGCGCACGAGCAGAATGCCGTACTCCGCGTCGACGGCCAGCACCTGGTCGCCCAGCTGCGTTTCGATGCTCGTGCCCGCGTCGTCGAAGCCCGCCTCGTTGATGCGGATGTGTTCCCAGCCGTTATCGAGCGTTTCCGGGCGCTCGGCAAGATACTGCTGGAACGTCGCGTAATTCAGCATCGGGAACGCCATCTGGAACTCTGCCTCCGGGTCGTCCTCGACGGGCTGAGGGGCTTCGGCGTCGGCTGCCGGTTCGTCTGGCTGTGCCGGTTCCGGTGCGGTTTGCACTGGCTGCGGCGCGGGCTCCGGATCGGGCTGCGCGGGCGCGCCGGTAAAGGTGCAGGCCGCGAGCAAAACGCTGAAAATCAGCACGAAAATGAGCGTATACGCGGCCATTTTCGGCTTTTTCGCGATGAGCGCAATGCGCTCGGTGAGGCTCTTTTTGCCCAGCTGCATCGTCGTCGCGCACGAGAAAAGCTGCCCGCGCGCGATCTCCGGCCGGATGAGGCCCAGCAGTGCACGGCCGTAATCGGCGCGCGTTTTCACGTCCAGTCCGCGCAGCACGCGCGCGTCGCACGCAAGCTCGCAGTCGCGGCGGCAGAGGCTCGCCGCCAGCCACACGAACGGGTCGAACCAGTACAGGCACTGACACGCGACGCGCACGAGGCTCCAGATGGGGTCCTTTGCGCGGTAGTGCGCCAGCTCATGCTGCAACACGAAGCGCATCGTTTTTTCGTCCTGCATCGCCGCGGGCGTGAGGTAGATCTCCGGTCGGAACAATCCCACGAGGCACGGCGACGGCAGCCCCGGCACGAGCCACACGGCGACCGGGCTTTCCGGGCAGGAAACCGGCGTGCGCACGCGCTTTAAGTTCCGCACAAAACGCAGATTCCGCGCCAGCGCAAGAAGCGCGAACGCGGCCGCGCCGCCGAGCCAGACGATTTTCAGAACGGTCATAGCCGAAACCCGCGCCGGCGCGGGTTCCGCTTCGGCCGGCACATCCGGTTGTATGGACACTTGCGTGCTGTCCGTCTGCGGCGCGCGGCGGTCTGCGGGCACGGTCAGGCGCTCGGCGGTGATGGCCGTCTGCGGCACGGCGTTCATGACGCTGACCGGGCTTCGAACGAGCGTCCCGGGCAGCAGCAATCGCAGCGCGACCAGCAGCCACAGCGCGTATTGGAGCCTCGGGTCGATCCGGCCGCGCAGCAGTCGCCGCGCGGCTGCCAGCGCAACGATCAGCACCGACGAGGTCAGAAGAATTTCAGGCATGGCACGCTCCTTTCAGTCTTCCCGTCCCGACGCGCGGTCGAGAATGGCGTACAGCGCGTCGAGATCGTCCTGCTTCAGCTTCCCGTGATCCGCGAAATTGCTCACCAGCAGGCCCAGATCGCCGCCGAACGCGCGGGAAAGCAGCTGCTGCGTCTCCGCAAAGCCCGCCTCCTCGCGCGTGACGGTTGGCACGTACTGCCGGGGCTTGCCCTCGTAGCGCAGAAGGCCCTTTTCCGTCATGCGGCTGACCATCGTCTTGCTCGTGCTGGGCGACCAGCCCGCGCGCGTCTGCAAATCGTCCACCAGCTGCATGAGCGTCTGCGGCTGCCTGTCCCACAGGCTCTGCAAAACCGTCCACTCGCTCTGACATAGCTGCATCGTGTATCCCTCCTTAAGTTTACTTTTGTAGACTCAGTATAGCACGCAGGACTACAGTTGTCAACCTTATTTTTCGTTTCGCAGCGCCCGTCAAATCCCGCACGCGCCTACACCTTCCCGGGAAGGCTCATCAAAAGCCAAAACGCAGACCAAGTCTGCGTTTTGGCTTTTTTATCCCTTTACGCCCTTCATGGTCAGACTGATGCGGCCGCGCTTCTGGTCGACGTCCAGCACCGCGACCTTCACCACGTCGCCGACCGCGACGGCCTCGGACGGATGTTTGATATATTTGTCGCAGACCTGCGAAATATGCACCAGCCCGTCCTGATGAACGCCGATATCGACGAAAACACCGAAGTCGATGACGTTGCGCACCGTGCCGGTCAGCACCATGCCGGGCTTCAGATCTTTGAGCTCCAGCACGTCCGAGCGCAGGATCGGCGCAGGCAGCTCGTCGCGTGGATCGCGTCCCGGCCGCACAAGCTCCTTGACGATATCCTGAAGCGTCGGCACACCGGCGCTGCATTCCGCGGCCGCCTTTTCCGCGCCGTAAGCGCGGAGCTTCTCAGGCAGATTCGCCATTTCGGGCTTGCCTGCGTTTTTGAGATCGACGTCCAGCAGCTCTGCGAGTTTCTTCGCCGCGTCGTAGCTCTCGGGGTGCACGCCCGTGCGGTCGAGCACCTGGCGGCTCTCCGGGACGCGCAGGAAGCCTGCGCACTGCTCAAACGCCTTCGGGCCGAGCTTCGGCACCTTTTTAATCTGCGCGCGCGAGGTGAACGCGCCGTTTTCCTCGCGGTAGGCGACGATATTCTTGGCCGTCGTCGCGTTCAGGCCCGCGACCTGCCGCAGAAGCGGCGCGGAGGCCGTATTGAGGTCGACGCCGACGGCGTTGACGCACGACTCGACCACGCCGCCGAGCGCCGCGTCAAGCTCCTTTTCGGGCATATCGTGCTGATACTGGCCGACGCCGATGGCCTTGGGGTCGATCTTGACGAGCTCGGCCAGCGGATCCTGTAGTCTGCGTGCGATGGACACCGCCGAGCGCAGATTCACGTCGTACTGCGGGAATTCCTCCGCCGCGAGCTTCGACGCCGAGTAGACCGACGCCCCGGCCTCGTTGACGATCATATACGAAACGCCGCAGTTCAGCTTATGGATCATCTCGACGGCCATCGCCTCCGTCTCGCGCGAGGCCGTGCCGTTTCCGATGGCAAGATGGCGCACGCCGTGCTTTTTCACAAGCTGCGAGAGCTTCGTGATGGCGTCCTGCTTCTGCTTTTCGCCGAACGTCGGATACACGACCGCAGTATCGAGCACCTTGCCCGTCGCGTCGACGACCGCGACCTTGCAGCCGTGCGCATAGCCGGGGTCAAGGCCCATCGTCACCGCGCCCTTCACCGGCGGCTGCATGAGCAGCGGCCGCAGATTCAGCGCGAAATTTTCGATGGCGCGGGCGTTGGCCGCATCGGTCAGCGCCGTGCGCAGCTCGCGCTCCATGCTCGGCTCCAGCAGCCGGTCGTAGCTGTCGGCGCACACGGCCTTCATGAATTCCATCGCCGGGCTTCCGGGCTTTACCACGCCGCGGCGGATGCATTGCAGCGCCTCGTCGCGGTCGACCGTCAGGCTGACCTTCAGCGCGCCTTCGCGTTCGCCGCGGTTGAGCGCGAGGATCTGGTGGCTTTGCAGACGCGAAACGGGCTGGGAAAAGTCAAAATACTGCCGGTAGACAGCCGTTTTCTCATTCTCCTCCCCTGCTGCGGCCGACTGCGCCGTGCCGCGCCGGTCCATCAGCGCGCGAAGGCTCTTCCGCACGGTCGCATCGTCGGAGATGCGCTCGGCCAGAATATCCGACGCGCCGGCCAGCGCGTCTTCGACCGTCTCCACGCCCTTTTCGGAGTCAACATACGCCTGTGCCAGCGTCTCGGGCGCGTCCATTTTCATCGTCTGCGCAAAGATCGCGGCGGCCAGCGGCTCGAGGCCCTTTTCCTTTGCCATCGTCGCGCGCGTGCGGCGTTTGGGCTTGTACGGGCGGTAGAGGTCCTCGACCTCGGCAAGCGTCTTCGCCTCGTCGATGGCCGCGGCCAGCGCGTCCGTCAGCTTGTCCTGTGCGGCAATGGAGGATTTGACCTCCTCGCGCCGCTGGGCAAGATTGCGCAGGTATTGCAGCCGCGTCTCAAGCGTGCGCAGCGCGGTGTCGTCCATCGCGCCGTGCGCCTCCTTGCGGTAGCGGGCAATGAACGGGATCGTGTTGCCCTCGTCGAGCAGGCGGATGACGTTTTCAATATATTCCTGCTTGCAGGATAATTCCTGCGAAAGAAGTTCGGCAATGGTCTGCATAGGGTGCTCCTTTTCAAAAAACTTTTTGTATTGTATCACAGATCGTGTTACAATACAAAGGAATCTTGCCTGATTGGAGGGCTCTGCCATGCCGGTGCGCGCGCTGCTGATGGACATTGACGACACCTTATTTGATTTTCACCGAAGCTCCCACGCAGCCTTTCAGGATGCGTGCCGCGCCTGCGGCACATCGTTTTCTACGGCGCTTTTCGCGCGCTACGAAGCCGTCGACGCCGGCTTCTGGCAGCAGTTTGAGCGCGGCGAGATCGAAAAGGACGCGCTTTATACCGAGCGCTTCCGCGTGCTGTTCGCGGAGTTTTCCATCCGGACCGACCCGGCCGCGTTCAACGCGGCGTATTTTGCCTCGCTCGGCCGGCAGCGGTATTTCATGCCGCACTGCGAGCAGGTCCTGCCCGTCCTGCATGAAAAATACCGGATTTTCATCGTCACGAACGGGAAAACCGACATCCAGCTTGGCCGCATCGCCGCCAGCGGCGTCGGGCCGTATTTTGACCGTGTGTTCATCTCCGAGCAGATGGGCTGCAAAAAGCCCGACCGGCTGTTTTTTGACAAAGTTTTCGCCGCGATCGGCGAGGATCTGCGCCCGGACAGCATCCTGATCGGCGACTCGCTCACGAGCGATATGCAGGGCGGCCGCAACGCCGGCATCCGCACGTGCCTGTACGGAAGCCCGGCCCGCGCCGACGGCCGCTGCGACTATGTTGTGCAGGATCTTGCGGAGCTTCCCGCGCTGCTTGCGCGTCTGTAGCGCATTTTTCTCTTTACTTTCCTCCTCCGGTCTGCTATACTATATGGGCAGTTGATATGCGCCCGTAGCTCAGCTGGATAGAGTGACAGACTCCGACGTTTCTGCCCCATTCGGCTGAGAGAATCCCAAAGCCGTTGATACG
>CAKUOS010000072.1 GCA_934670025.1 uncultured Oscillospiraceae bacterium | reverse complement strand
ACGCTGAAGTTCGTCCGCTACGAGGAAGTCCCGCAGATGAACCAGGCCAAGATCATCGAAGACGCCAAGAAGGAAGAAGAAGAGGCGTAATTTACCCGAAAATTGCAGCATCCCGGCCCCGTTTCGAGGCCGGGATTGCTTTTTCACGCTGCAAAAACCGCGAAAGATCGTGCAAAACCGCGCAAAAAACGTGCATAAATGAGGAAAAATCGATGAATTACGCAGTCTTTTCACAGGCGGAAACGGAACCCGCAGAAGCGCTTTCACCCGAAGAAGCCCAGGCGCGGATGGAGCGCATCCTGCGCGGCGCGTGCGCGCAGGCGGACGGCGGCACGCGCATCAACGAGATGCTCGCGCCCGAATTTGCCGCGTGCAGCGCGGCGCAGCAGACGGCGGCGCTGCGCTTTGCCTTGCAGGACTGGATGATGAACCCCAAGGGCACGCTGCACGGCGGGATCATGTCCATGATGCTGGATATGACGATGGGCGTTCTGACGCGCTGGAGCCGGCGGACGGCGGGCGTTTCCACGGTGACGCTCGCGGTCAGCTTCCTGCGCCCGGCGGTGGCGCCGGGCAGCGTCACGGCCGTGGCGCACGTCGAGCGCTCCGGTCGGACCGTCAGCTTCCTCACCGCGAAGCTGCACGACGGCGAGGGCCGTCTGTGCGCGACAGCCACAGCGACCTTCATGTAATATGACGGAAAAACGCCCGGACGAAGCCGTCCGGGCGTTCATTTTCTGGATGGAATGCGGAAAATCGTTGACAGGGCAGTGAAAACCTGATAGGATTGATATGCTACATAGCAATGCTAAATAGTAAAGCAAAGGAGGACGGCGCCTATGGACGACCGCTACGTACAGCAGTTCAAAAAGGGCGCGCTTGAGATGATCCTTCTGTCTCTGATCGGGCGCGGGGAAACGTATGGGTACGCGATCATCACGGAGCTGAACCGCAGCGCGGCCGTGCTTGGGTACGCAAAGGAGGGGACGATCTACCCCATCCTGTACCGCTTGCAGGAATCCGGGCTGATCCGGTGCCGTCTGGCTCCGGCGGCTGCGAACGGCGGCGTCAAAAAATACTATGCCCTGACGCCCCGCGGAACGGAGGTTTTGCAGGAACTGACGGCTTTTTGGGAGAATTACACGGACTGCGTCAACGGCTATCTCGCCGCTTACCGGAAAACGGAGGAAGCAACATGAAGGAACGATACATCAGGCAGGTCAAAAAGGCGCTGCGTGTCCCGCGCAGAAGAAAGGCGGAGATCGTGCGCGATCTGGATGAGATCTTTGCATCCGCGATGGAGCACGGCGAGACGGAGCAGCAGGTGATCGGGCGGCTCGGAACGCCGCAGGAATTTGCGGATCGCGCCGCTGCGCAGTTTGGCGTCGATGCCGCCGCGCTGCGGATGCGGAAACGGATCATTTCGATCGGGATCGCCCTTGCGGCGGCCGCCGCCGCGTTTGCGCTCTATGCGGCTGCAAAGGCCGCCGCGATCCCGGACGGTGCGATCGGACAGGCGGACGCAAGGACGAATATTCAAATCGCGGGCGCGTTCGGCTTTGACGCGCTGCCGGTCGTCTTTGCGCTCGGTGTGGCCGCGGCTGCGTTTGCCGCCGTGCAGATCGTCCGGGCCGTCCGCGGCAGGAGGGAAACATGAAAAAACTCGCATGGATCTGTACCTTGTTCCTTGTACTGGCTCTGACGGCGTGCGCCGGTCAGACCGCAGCGGACGCAGACCGGCACGCCGCTGCGCAGAGCGCTGCGGCGACGGACGTATGGCCGGTGAACGACTGCACGGAGGGGCTTCCCGTTCCGCCCGGCACGGTCGTGTGGGCGACGGCGGATGCAGCGCGCGGGAGCTGCGGCGTCGGGCTTACGGATGTCGCCGAAGGAGACTGCCGCGGTTACATGGCGGCGCTGGCGCAGGCCGGCTTTTTTGCGGTGGAGGCCGTGTCGGAACCGGTCGGAGGCGAGAATTCCGTCTCCATCGGTACGCTTTTGTCAAACGGGGAAAAGGGAATAAGCGTCAGCTATGTCCCGAATCAGCTTACGATCTATATTTCGATGGAAAACTGAACAGGTTTTTGCGGAATGCCGCAGAATGCACATCCGAAACGTGAAACCCTTCGGCGAATTCGGCGGCTTCCGTCGTTTCGGCAAAGCAGCTTCCGACGTGTCTCCGACGGCCATACTTTTTTGTATCGGTCTTCCAAATTTGCGTAGGGGCCGATGCCCACATCGGCCCGGCAGAATGCACGTCTGAAACGCGAAATCCTTCGGCGAATTCGATGGTTCCCTACGGGCCGATGTGGGCATCGGCCCCTACACCATCCCGGAAGTTTTCCCAAAGACCAGAGCGCAAACCGCGGGCTTGGCTTGCGGTTTGGGATTAAACGACCCTCATCCGTCACGGCTTCGCCGGCCTCTACGGGCTGAAGGTATGGTCTTCAAAGAAAATACGCAAAACCTCCGTATGGCGCGGCCATACGGAGGTTATTTTCGGCTTATAGGGCGATTTTGCGCTCATGTGTTGAGCGTGAACTCGTAGCGCAGCGCCAGCGCACGGAAGAGCTTCTGCATGACGTCTTCGGAGATTGCGCGGATGTCGAGACTCTCCACAAAGGCCAGCACGGCCTGCAATTCGTCCTCGGGTACGCGGTAGGCGCGCAGACTCATGGACAAAAAGCAGCGCAGCTTCTTTTGCAGCGGGAATTCTTCGGTGCAGCGGCGCGCCATATACGCGCGCATGATGCCCGCGGAGCCGATCTCCAGCGTGAAGAAATCATCGGCGCTCAGACCCGGCAGATACGGCGCAAAGATCACCTGCAATTCCTTTGCCGTCTGACAGAAGATGTATTCCGACGCGCCGGCCTGCGAATAGGCCTCGGTATAGATCTCACGCAGGTTTTCGTTCAGCTCGGTGAGCGTGAGCTGGATGCACGTCTCCACGGCGTAGACATAGACCGGCGGCAAAGACGGATCGGCGATCATGCGCGCGGCGGAAAACTGGCTGCAGAACATGAATTCCACAAGCTCGGTCAGGACGCCGTCTTTGGCGCCGAAAATATTCTGGAAGCTGCTGCTGGAGACGTCCGCCTTCTGCAAAATTTCCGCGAGCGTCGTCTTTTTGTATCCTTTTTCGAGGAACAGCTTGACGCAGACCGTCAGAATGCGGCGTTTGGTGGGGTAGCTTACACTTGTAAGCGCCATTGGGATCACGTCCTATCTGTGAATAATGGAATACGATGGAATACGATGTAAATACAGTATAGCAGATACCGGCAGGAAAAACAACCGCAAATCAGGAAGCACGAGCCAGCTGGCGCGTGCATACGCTGGACGGGAGGGAATGCGGATGTGTGTAAGAAGAAAACAGCTCGGGCTGCTGCTGATCGGGCTGGGACTGGGACTGCTGCTGTCGTTTGTGCTGTGCGGCTGGTTTTGGCGGATCCTGGCGGCGATCGCGCTGCTCGCGGCCGGGCTTGCGCTCGCGCTGTGACAGGCAGGCATATCCTTGTCCGCCGCCGCGTATACATGGGATAGAACATGACGCCATCAAAGCCGCCGCGCGATATGCGGCGCAGACGGCGCGATAAGGAGTGGAACGTATGGAGCTTGCATTTGAACAACAACGGCTGACTTCTCTGCGCCGCACCGCGCATCCGGTTCTGGCGCAGGATCAGACGCAGGAGATCATCATCCCGGACAGTATGCCCGACGCCGCGCGGACGCTCATCTGTTACGCCGAACCGGAATTGCAGAGCAAGACCGTGCGGGCGGGGAGTCTGCTCGTGACGGGGACGCTGCGCACGAGCTGTTTGTACGCCGCGGAGGACGGGAGCGTGCAGCTGCTGACGGCGGAGCTGCCGTTTGCGGTCAAACCGGAGGGTCCGGAGCTGACGGAGGCGGCGCAGACGGCCGCGGCGATCTCGGTCCGCAGCGCGGACAGCCGTCTCATCAACTCGCGGAAGGTCCTGCTGCGCGTCAACGTGCTCGTACAGGCCGACGGCTATGAACAGGAGGAGCAGGTGCAGAGCGTTTTGACGCAGGCGCCCGCGTGCTTGCAGACAAAACGCGAGACATATGCGCGCAGCGTGCCCGTCGAGCTGGCCGAGCGCGCGTTTCAGATGAGCGAGGAGCTGGCCCTTCCGGACGGAAAGCCGCAGATCGACCGGCTGGTCGACGTGCGCGTGCAGCCGGTCGTGACGGACCGGAACATCACGGGCGGCAAGGCCGTGATGAAGGGGAACGCGGAGGTGCGGCTGACGTATCTTGACGCGGAGGGCCACGTGCAGACGGCGCAGCTGTCCGCACCGTTTTCGCAGTACTGCCCGTTGCAGGGCGATTACGACGGCGGCGAGGCGCTCGGCGTGCAGCTGTGCGTGACGGGCGTGCAGCTCGAACCGGTGACGGACGGCGCTTCGCAGAAGCTGCTGTTCGGCGCGGGGATCCTTGCGCAGTGCGTCGTGTACGCGCAGCAGGAGGTGACGGCGCTGTGCGACGCCTATGTCACGCGGGGCGCGTTCACGCCGCAGTGGCAGGAACAGACGCTCACCATGCGGCTCGACGCGCAGACGCTGCGCGAGCCGGTGCGCGCGTCGTTTCAGAAGAATGCCGCAGCCGTGCTGGACTGCCGGGTGTACGCCGACGCGCAGGCGATCGAGCGCACGGATGGCGGCGTGACGGTCCACGTGCCGCTGCACGCGGATATCCTTTACATCGACCCGGACGGCGCGGTGCAGGGCGAGAGCTTCCGCACGGAGCTCAGCTGCGGCACGGCGCTGAGTGAGAACGGCACGTGTGAGGCGCAATTGCAGCTGCTGCCCGAGGGCTATGCCGCCGCGGCAAACGGCGCGATCGAGCTGCATTACGACGCAGTCTTCTTTGTGCAGACCTTCGGCGCGCAGACGTTCCGGAATCTTGCCGGCGGGACGCTCGATCCTGCCGCGCGCACCGGCGCACAGCGGCCGTCGGTCATCATCTGCCGCACCGGCAGCGCGCAGGAGCTGTGGACGCTTGCCAAGCGCTACGGTACGACGGCGCACGCCATCGAATCGGCCAACCATCTGACGCAGCCCGAGGTCGAGGCCGGGCGGCTGCTGCTGATCCCCATGTGAGGCAAGGAGGCGAAGATATGGAACAGCAATCTCTCTACGCGCAGATCTCCGAGCGCACGGGCGGCACGATCTACATCGGCGTCGTCGGCCCGGTCCGGACCGGAAAATCCACGTTTATCAAGCGGTTTATGGAGCAGCTCGTGCTGCCGAACATCGAAAACGTCTATGAGCGCGAACGCGCCACGGATGAGCTGCCGCTGTCCGGATCCGGACGGACGATCATGACGGCGGAGCCGAAATTTATCCCGCACGAGGCTGCGCGCATCAGTCCCGACGGAAAAACGGAGCTGTCGGTGCGGCTGATCGACTCGGTCGGGTATATGGTGCCGGGCGCGGCCGGCGACACCGAGGACGGCAAGCCGCGCATGGTCACGACGCCCTGGGCGCCGGAGGAGATCCCGCTGGCGCAGGCGGCGGAGCTCGGCACGCGCAAGGTCATGGAGGAGCACAGCTCCATCGGCGTCGTCGTCACGACCGACGGCTCCGTGACCGACCTGCCGCGCGCGGGATATGAGGCGGCGGAGGCGCGCGCCATCGCCGATATGCAGAAAACGGGCAAGCCGTTTGTTGTCGTCGTCAACACGCAGAACCCCGCCGGCGCGGATGCGCAGGCCGTCTGCGCGCACATCCGGGAGCAGTTCGGCGTCGAGGCTGCGGCCGTCGACTGCCTGCGGATGCAGACCGGGGACATTCAGCATCTGCTGCAAACGCTCATGTACGCCTTCCCGGCGCAGGAGCTGCGCTTTTTCCTGCCGGGCTGGGTGCGCGCGCTTCCGGACGATCACCCGGCCAAGGCCGCGCTCTACGACGCGATGCTGGCGCAGGCCGCGCAGCTCGGCAGTCTGCGCGAGGCCGAGAGCGTCATGGGCAAGCTCGCCGAACTCGACACGGTCGAGGACTTCCGCGTGCGCGCCATCGATCTTGGCACCGGCACGATCACGTGCGAGCTGCAATTGCCGGAGCAGCTGTTTTACGAGGAGCTGTCGAAGCAGGCGGACGCGCCGATCACGGACGACGAATCGCTGCTGCAAATGCTGCGCGAGCTTGCGCAGACGAAAAAGCTCTATGAAAAGGTACAGACCGCGCTCGAACAGGTCAAGGCCACGGGCTATGGCATTGTGATGCCCGGCGCGGAGGAATTGAAGCTCGAAAAACCGGAGATCGTGCGGAAAAATGGCAATTATGCCGTCAAGCTGCGCGCCAGCGCGCCGTCGATCCACATGATGCGCGCCGAGATCGAGACGGAGATCAGCCCGATGGTCGGCGGCGAACAGGAATCGAAGCAGCTCATCGATTATCTGCTCGGCGAATACGAGCAGGACACCGAAAAGCTCTGGCAGAGCAACATTTTCGGCAAATCGCTCTATGAGCTCGTCTCCGAGGGCGTCACGGCGAAGATCACGCGGATGCCAGACGACGCGCGGCAGAAGCTCACGCGCACGCTCGGCCGCATGATCAACGAAAATACCGGCGGCATGATCTGCATTCTGTTGTAAAAATGTCGTTTTTTCCTTTCCAAACTGCGAACCAGGTTCGCAGTTTGGTTTTTTATAATACTTTCTGGGAAGGTGTAGGGGCTGATGCGCGTCAGAAATCTCCCGGGAAGCCGTAGGGGCCGATGCCCACATCGGCCCGTAGGGAACCATCGAATTCGCCGAAGGGTTTCGCGTTTCAACGGTGCATTCTGCCGGACCGATGTGGGCATCGGCCCCTACGCAAATTTGGAAAACCAATGCAAAACCCCCGGCGTGACCGCAATGGTCGCGCCGGGGGTTATCCGGTCTGCTCTTATTCGGTGTAGAGGTACGCGTACTTGCTGCGGATGGTGAGGATCAGGGCCTCAATCTCCTGCGGCAGGTCGTTCGGCTGGGACAGGTCGTAAGCCTTGTCCTCATCCAGACGGACGCGGATCTTATCGCCGCCGAGGAACAGCACGCCCTTATTTTCGCTCTCGTTCATGTCCTTTTCGGTCTGGAAGAGCGTGAACTTGTCGTGGCACGGCTCGGAGGCATACGGGCAGAA
>CAKUOS010000071.1 GCA_934670025.1 uncultured Oscillospiraceae bacterium | reverse complement strand
TAAGGACGCGCTGGTGCGTGATGAGCTGGAATTCGTTCTCGGCGGCAAGGATGCAGACCTGATCTACAAGCACCTGAACCGCGAAGCCTACGCAGAAGACGTCCTCAAGCAGTACGGCGCGGAGATTACGCCCTACGGTAATGATGGGATTGAAGATTGGAAAACGCTGCATCATCCTGATCAGCAATTCGGTGAACACAACGGAGGTTCTGGATGCGCTGGAAACGCTGCGCTGCGCAGAAGAAAAGCTGATGATGATTTTAGAGGATGCCTGTGGACGCTGTGATTCTGTTTGCGAGGCGCAAGTCCTTCCAACGGACAACACCGAAAAAGAAATGCTGCAAAAAATCCCGGATGTGCTAATGTTCGGTTTGCGTGGGCGCGGTCTGTGCCTGCGGCAGCTCGCACGGCATCTGGTGAAGGGTGATACCATCTATGAGAAGTAAAACGGAGGACAGAAATCATGTATGTAAAAGCACCGATCCCGTCTGAGGTCTACCACCTGACGCGGCGGGACAAGATGGAGGACATTCTGGCGGACGGCAGGATCCGCCGTTTCGACGACACGGAATGTTGGTTCTGCGAGAGTCTCGAAAAGATGAAGACCTACATGGAGCAGACGGTGCTCCGCGAGGGAAAGGCATATTTCGGCGTCGGCGGTCGGCTCTGCCACTACCCCAAATTCGAGCCGGAGCAGTATGTCATCCTGAAGCTGACACCGCGCCGCCGCGAGGGAAACTGGTATCGCTGGAATCAGGAGATTCCGCTGGACAGTCCTCCGGAGCTGGTGCAGACTGCGGCGGAGTTTTCCAAGCTGAAGATCGGCTATCTGAAGCACTGCAACTATGAAAAGCTCAAACCTATGCTCATCAGGGCCGGTATGCGCCATGTCCGCGATGAAAGCGCGGCGGAGATCGCCGCTGCCAGAGATATGTTCGAGACGATCTTCAGGGATTACACGCAGGAAAAGGACGTGCATATTTCGGGCCTGCTTGCCGATCTCATGAACCAGAAACCCGTGACGGCGGCGGAGCTTGCGCTGCTTGCGGGAAAGATCCTGCGCATCCTGCCAGATCAGGACTTTTTCTCCGGGAAGATGCAGGCGGATCTCATCCGCCTCATGCACGATCCGCAGATCTGTTACGTTTCCGGAAGCCATCTGTCCTCGGTACTGAAGGCGGACGACTACATCCGCACGATCCGCGCGTTTCTGAACCGCTGGACCGGGACAAAGCTGCGCGCGCAGAAAAAACAGCTTGCAGACACAGGTCCTGCAAGCTGTTTTTTGCATGATAAGACCGGACAGGGGAGCGGTCTACAGATTCTTGCCGTTTTCCCGGGCCGTCTGCGCGAACCAGCGCGCGCTGTCCTTTGGAATCCTCTTCTGCGTGGGGTAGTCGATATAGATGAGGCCGAAGCGTTCGCCGTAGCCGCTGTGCCACTCGAAATTATCGGTCAGCGACCAGTGGAAAAAGCCGCGGATGTCGGCGCGTTCGCTGCCCGTTTGCAGTGCGCGCAGATAGCGGTGCAGAAAATCGATCCGATCCGGGTCGTGGATCTGCCCGTCGAGGTATATATGGTCGTTGCAGCTCAGGCCGCACTCGGTCACGTAAAGGGAGTGCTGATAGCGGTCATAAAGATACGAAAGACCGTCTGCCATGATTTCCGGTGTGATTGGCCACTTGAGCGCTGTGCGGGCAAAGCCCTGCGGGCGCGGCAGATAGCGGGGCGCACCGTCCGGTCCGGATGCGATCGGGCTGCCGTTGTAGGCGTTGACGCCGATAAAATCCGGGACGGCGCGCATCGTGTCCCATTCCTCCTGCGTGACGGCCTGCATGAGCGAGGCGAGCGCGCCGCCTTCGGGCGTGACGCGGCCAAAGCACACGGCGTCGAGGACGATGGGATGCGTGAACATCCAGTCGCCGTCCGTCAGGCGGAACGTCTCCTGCCGCGCGGCGTCTTTGTCCGCCGCTGCGTGCGGATAGCAGAGTCTGCCGGTCGAGGCAATGCCAATCTGCGTGCCGGGCGCAGCGGCCTGGATGGCGCGGGATGCAAGCCCGTGCGCCAGCATGAGATTTTTCCAGCACGAAACGAGATCCGGAAGCGAAAGCTGCTTTCCGGGCGCGTGAACGCCGTCCGCATAGCCGAGCTTGAGCACGATCTGCGGCTCGTTGAGCGTGATGAAGTGCGAAACGCGGCCGGTAAACTGCGCGGCCATCTTCCCGGCGAAGCGCGCGAACGCCTCCGCCGTCTCACGGCGCAGCCAGCCGCCCGTTTCTTCCAGCGCCTGCGGCAGCTCCCAGTGATAGAGCGTCATCCACGGCGTGACGCCGTGCCGCAGACAGCAGTCCACGACGCGGTCGTAGTAGCGAAGCCCCGCCTCGTTCCACCGGCCGTCGCCGTTCGGGTCGACGCGCGCCCAGCTCGTGGAAAAGCGGTATGCGCGCAGGCCGAGCGAGGCCAGAAGCGCGATGTCCTCTTCAAAGCGGTGATAGCCGTCGCACGCGATGGCACAGTCTTCGCCGTTTGCGGTCGCGCCGGGACGGCGGCAGAAAACGTCCCAGATGCTCTCGCCGCCGCCGTCTGCGGTGGAAAAGCCCTCGGTCTGGCAGGCGCTTGATGCCGCGCCCCAGACAAAATCCCTGCAAAACGCCATATCAGTTCCCCAGAACGACGCGCACCGAAACGACGCTGCCCGGCGCGGCCGGTGCGATCCGATTCGTTTTCTGGAGCGTGCCGTCCACATACAGCGCCCGCACGCCGTGCTCCGCGCCGTCCGGGTTTTCGATCGTGATGCGGTACTGCGCGCCGCGGAAGCGGCGGTTTACGGTGACGGTTTTCCATTCGGGCGGGATGCACGGGTCGACGCGCAGGCCGTCAAGCTCCGGACGCACGCCGAGGATCGCCTGCGAGATCGATACGAATGTCCACGCGGCCGTGCCGGTCAGCCAGCTGTTTTTTGCCTCGCCGAACGTCGGCGCATCCTTGCCTGCGACCATCTGACTGTAGACATACGGCTCTGTACGGTGGATCTCGCTGACCGGCTCGAGATAGGCCGGGCAGATCTTCCGATACGTCTCAAACGCGCGCGCGCCGTGCCCCAGAACGGTCTCCGCGCAGGTGATCCAGGGGTTATTGTGGCAGAAGATGCCCGCGTTTTCCTTGTAGCCGGGCGGATAGGAGCTGATCTCGCCGAGATTCAGATAGTATTTTGTATACGCGGGCTGGTGCAGCACAATGCCGAAGCGGCTGTCGAGCCGCTCTTCGACGCTGCGAAGCGCGGCCTCCGCCTCGCCGGTCTGTTTGCCGATGCCGGCCATGACGCACATTCCCTGCGGCTCGATGAAGATCTGCCCCTCGGCGCATTCCCGGCTGCCGACGGGCGCGCCGAACGCATCGTAGGCCCGGCGGAACCACGCGCCGTCCCAGCCTGCGTCCAGCACGGCTTTTTCCATCTCTGCGACTGCCGCGGCGGCCGCGGCCGCTTCGGCGTCGAGGCCGAGATGGCGGAGAATATCCGCATAGGCCCGGCCGTATTTGACAAACATACCCGCGATGAACACGGATTCCGCCACGGGGCCTTCGCTGGGGCCTGTGATCTGGAAGCTCTCGCCCGGGTGCGCCGAGAAGCAGTTGAGATTCAGGCAGTCGTTCCAGTCGGCGCGCCCGATGAGCGGCAGACCGTGCGGCCCGAGGTGCGTGAGGGTAAAGCGGAAGCTGCGGCGCAGATGCTCCATGAGCGGCGCGGCGTTATCCGGGTCGCAGTCGAAGGTCACAGTCTCGTTCAGAATCGACCAGTCGCCCGTCTCGCGGAGGTATGCGTCCACGCCCGCGATGAGCCAGAGCGGATCGTCGTTGAAGCCGCTGCCGACGGCGAGATTTCCCTTTTTCGTGAGCGGCTGATACTGATGGTATGCGCTGCCGTCGGCGAACTGCGTGGCGGCGATGTCCAGAATGCGCTCGCGCGCGCGCTCCGGGATGATATGGACGAAGCCCAGCAGATCCTGGCACGAATCGCGGAAGCCCATGCCGCGGCCCATGCCGCTTTCAAAGTAGCTGGCCGAGCGGCTCATGTTGAACGTGACCATGCACTGATACTGGTTCCAGATGTTGACCATGCGGTCGACCCGTTCGTCGCCGGTCGCGGCGTGATAGTTCGACAGCAGCCCGTCCCAGTATGCGCGCAGCGCGTCCATTGCCGCGTCAAACTGCACGCCTGTGCGGTATTTTGCAATCATTTCGTGCGCGCGCGTCTTGTTGATGACGCCGGGCGTCTCGAATTTTTCATCCTCCGGGTTTTCGATATAGCCGAGGCCGAAGAAAAGCGCCTGCTCCTCGCCGGGGCGCAGCGTTACATGGAACTGCATCGCGCCGACCGGCGCCCAGCCGTGGGCGGCGGAGTTCGTGCAGCGCCCGCCGGAGACGGCTTCGGGCAGAGCAGGGGAGCCGTAGAGGCCGATAAAGGCGTCGCGCGCGGTATCGAAGCCGTCATACGGGCGGTTCGCCCAGAACACGGCATAGTGATCCCGCCGCTCACGGTATTCGGATTTGTGATAGATGGCGTTCGGCTCGATCTCCACCTCGCCGATGGAGAAGTTGCGCTGGAAGTTGGAGCTGTCGTCCATTGCGTCCCAGAGGCAGAACTCCACATACGGGAAGACGTCCAGCGTCTTTTCTGCGTCCGTTTCGTTTTTCAGCGTCAGCCGCATCAGGAGACAGCTGCCGCCCTGCGGCACGAGCAGCGTCTGCGCGGCCAGAACGCCGTCCTTTTTGCCCTCGATCACGCTGTAGCCCAGTCCGTGACGGCAGGTATAGGCGTCCAGGTCCGTCTTGCAGGGCTGCCAGCCGGGATTCCAGACGGTATCGCCGTCCCGGATGTAGACGTGGAAGCCCTCCTGATCGGCCGGGCAGTTATTATAGCGGTAGCGCGTGAGCCTGCGCAGCCGCGCGTCGCGGTAGAAGCAGTAGCCGCCCGCGGTGTTGGACAGGAGCGTGAAGAAGTCCTCGCTTCCCAGGTAGTTGATCCACGGCAGCGGCGTGCGCGGGCTGGTGATCACGTACTCGCGCCGCCGGTCGTCAAAATGGCCGAATTGCATCTGGAACCTCCTCCTTTGCCGGCGTGTGTTTATGGATGCCGGCGGAATCGAAATCGTTTGAGTTGTCAATATGACGGAATAGTACCTTTACAATAGCGGCTTTCTGCGCGAAATGCAAGACGTATTTTCAGGTTTCCTTTGAAAAAACAGAAATTTTTCAAATCCTGCGAAAAGTGCCCGGAAGTTTCGTGATGTTAAGTTGTCAAATACGCTAAATTTACGTGTATGACTTGAGCAGAACAGCCAAACTTCACCGGAGACATCAAAAAACACAAAAAACCCTCTTGCATTTTCGGCGCAAATCCGCTATTTTGAAATTACGAAAACGATTAAGCGATTTCGCGGACAAAAGGGAGGCGTGCCGGGGTGGTTTCCATGAAGGATATCGCAAAGGCCTGCGGCGTTTCGGTCGCAACGGTCAGCAAGGCGCTGTCCGGGCAGCCGGATATCGGCGAACAGACGCGCGAGCTGATCTGCAAAACGGCGGATTCGCTCGGCTATATGACGAACTCCGCCGCCCGCGCGCTCAAGACGAACCGCACCTATAATATCGGCGTCCTGTTCGTCGACGAACGCAGAAGCGGTCTGGCGCACGAGTATTTTTCCGCCATGCTGGAGAGTCTCAAGGTCGAGGCCGAGGCCAACGGCTACGATATCACCTTCATCAACCGCAACGTCGGCCGAAAGGCCACGACGTATTTGCAGCACTGCCAGTATCGCGGCGTCGACGGCGTTGTGATCGCCTGCGTCGATTTTGACGATCCGCAGGTGCTCGAACTGGTCAATTCCCGGCTGCCGGTCGTGACCATCGACCACGTCTTCAATAACCACGCCGCCGTCGTTTCCGACAACGTGCGCGGCATGGAGGAGCTGGTCCGCTACGTCTATGCAAAGGGCCACCGCCGCATCGCGTTCATCCACGGCGAACGCACCGCCGTTACGGAAAACCGTCTGACGGGCTTTTACCGCGCGTGCGACGCGCTGGGGCTGGAGATCCCCGAGGCATACGTCCGCGAGGGCGTGTACCACGACCCGGACCGCTGCGCGGAGCTGACGCGCGAGCTTCTGCGGCTCGACGTGCCGCCGACCTGCATCCTCATGCCCGACGATTTTTCCAGCATCGGCGGCGGCAACGCCATCCGCTGCATGGGCCTTCGCCTTCCCGAGGACGTCAGCGCGGCCGGCTACGACGGCATCCAGCTTGCAAGCGTCACGAGTCCGGCGCTCACCACCTACCGGCAGGATACGGCCGCGATCGGCAGGACGGCCGCGGCCAAGCTCATCGAGCTGATCGAAAAGCCGCGCACCGCGCTGGTCGACCGGATCCTGATCCCCGGGCAGCTCGTCGAGGGCGGCTCCGTCCGCGCCATAGAGGCGATTTGACACGGTGTTATCTGCATCCGGCAGAGCACATAGATCGAAAAACGGAATCAATTCAACAGGAGGAATTCACATGAAAAAGTATCTTGCACTGTTTCTTGCAGTCCTGATGCTCGCGGCCGTGTTTACGGGCTGCGCGAGCACGGAACCTGCCGCCGAAACGCCCGCCGCTTCCACCGAAACGGCCGAGCCCGCCCAGAGCGAAACCCCCGCCGCGGAAACGCCCGCCGCAGAAGCGCCCGCTTCCGAAGAGGGCAAGGTCTTCAACATCTACGCATGGAACGAAGAGTTCAAGGGCTTCTTTGAGAAGTACTACACCGTTCCCGAAGGCGTGACCGTCAACTGGATCATCACCCCGAGCGCCGACGGCGCGTATCAGGACAAGCTCGACGAGGCGCTTCTCAATCAGGAGAACGCTTCCGCCGACGACAAGGTCGACCTGTTCCTGGCTGAGGCCGACTACATCCAGAAGTACACCGAGTCGCCCGTCACGCAGGATATCGCCGCGCTTGGCGTAACGGATTTCTCCAACACCTACGAATATACCGTGCAGGCCGCGTCCGACGCCGCCGGCGTCGTCAAGGGTGTGTCCTTCCAGTGCTGCCCGGCAGCGCTCATCTACCGCCGCTCCATCGCCAGGGACGTTCTGGGCACCGACGATCCCGCCGAGGTCCAGGAGCTGCTGAACAGCTGGGATAAGTTCAACGCTGTCGCGGCTGACGCCAAGGCCAAGGGCTATCTGATGACGGCCTCCGAATCCGCGACCTACCGCGTGTTCTCCAACAACGTCTCCGAGGCGTGGGTCGACGCGAACAACAACCTCCAGATCGACCCGGCCATCCAGACCTGGATGACGCAGGCCAAGGACTTCTCCGACAACGGCTACACGCTCGACTGCGATATCTGGTCCGACGAGTGCACCGCGCAGATGTTCGGCGACGGCAAGGCCATGTGCTACTTCGGGCCTGCCTGGTACTTCAACTTCTCCATGGGCAACGCGCAGGACGCGGACAAGGGCTGCTTCGGCGACTGGGCGATCTGCGAAGGTCCGCAGGCGCACTTCTGGGGCGGCACGTGGCTCCTGGCGCCGGCCGGCACGGATAACCCCACGATGGTTGCCGACATCATGAACACCTTCATCAACGACGAAGAGGTCTGCACGAACCTGGTCAAGAACGAGGCGCAGTTCTCCAACAACCAGAAGGTCAACGAGACCGTTGCGCA
>CAKUOS010000070.1 GCA_934670025.1 uncultured Oscillospiraceae bacterium | reverse complement strand
GCTGCTTTTCGCCCGCCGAAATGCTGACCGCCGGCATATACGCCTCCATCGACGCGCCGTTGATGTACAGCGTATTGTTCCGCACCCAGCATAAAGCGTCGCGCGCGCAGATGCCCTGCACGCCCGTGAGCGTCTGCACCGTGCCGCGCCGCGGCCGCGGCGAGAGCAGCGGCCAGTCGTCCGCCGTCAGATTCTCCATGTCGTAAAATTCCCCGTCCGCGACCTCCAGATTGTGGTCATACCCGCCGAAACCCGCGGTCAGCGCCGTCTGCTGGCGGCTGGATTTTAAGATCGGATACCGCATCGCCGCCTCCTATACCCGCACGCCGGCGGTCTCCTGCTTCGGCATATGCGCGCGGTTGTACGCGCAGCCGAACGCCTGATAATACGCGCCGTATTTCGCCGCGGCGTTGTTGTATTTTGTGATCTCGCCGTTGCAGTCGCAGATCTTCATCTCCAGATACCACCGGTAGATCTCGTCATACGGCCAGCCGATGAGCAGCGTCGTGCCGTCCACATCCACATCCGGCGCATAGCCCGTAAACGGCGCGACGTCCGTCTCATGCTGCCGCAGGATCTCCTCGTATACCGCGCCGTCAAGCTCCGACAGCCACCGCAGCTTGTCCTGCGCGCCGTACTGATTGGGCATCAACCGGTCCACGATCTCCATTGCCTCCCGGATCGTCATGCGCGCGCCTCCTTTCCTGATCCCCGGCCGCTCATTCCGCGGCCAGCGCGTCTTCGGCCTTTCGGGCCTTTTCCATCTGCCGATCGGCGTTCACCAGCGCCTCATGCACCGGCGCGGGCACCGCGACGCGCCTGCCGCGCGGCACCTGAAACGTGCGGCCGTTCACGCAGACGAATTCCGACTGCTGCTGCGTGCCGCCGGCCTTGGGCAGCTCGATCTCCTTCAGAATTTCAAACGCATCCTTCATTGTTTTCTCCTTTCCGCAGCGGCATGGGGCGTTTGCCCCATGCCTGATCGTCTCAGTTTTCCTCGTCGGTGTCCGAATACTTGCCGCAGCTCTCCACGCGCACCATGCGGTCCTGATACAGGATCTTCGCCGCACTGGAGAATTTATACCCCAGCGTCGAGAACTGGTTCAGCGGGCCGCCGGCCTGGCTCTTGTCCTTGATGATCATCTCCAGATTGCCGCCCTCGGGGTCGATCATGCCGTATGCGTCCTTGCCGAGGAAGAGCGTGGCGTACACGCTGTAATATTCTGCGGGCGTACCGGCCGATTCGTTGGCCGCGGTCTTGACCGGGCAGCTGCTGTCGTTAAAGATCTTGGCCTCGGTCGTCTCGATGAAGCGCACGCCGTGCAGTTCGCCGATCTCGCCCGTAAACAGCTCCGTGACGCCCGCATACTTGTGCGCCTCGATCCATGCGTCGGAAGAGCGCAGATCGTAGGCCACCGACGGATGGATGATGGCGACGTATTTGCCGTCGATCTTCGGGGCCTTCAGCCGCTTGAGGAGCGTCACAGCCTTGTTGACCTCGTCCGGGGTCAGCTTTGCGGTCAGATCCAGACCCGCGCGGCTCGTGACGGCGGTGTGCGCACCCGCGGACGATACCTTGTCGCAGTACTGCACATTCGTACCGGCCGCGGCCACATTGCGCACGAGCTTATCCTGCGTGCTGCCTGCGGATGCGCCGAGCTCCTCCGCCGCGCCGAGGATCACGTCGTCGAGCGCGTGCAGCTCCAGCTGGTCGGACACGGACACATACGTGCCGTACTGCGTCAGCGCCTGGTTGACCGCGCTCTGGCCGAATTTCTGGCCCGTCGGGATGACGCCCTCGGTCAGCTCGTCCGCGTCGGCAAGCGTGTTCCACTTGCGCCATTCCACGGTCTTGCCGCGGCCGGCCGGCAGCGGCTGGCGGCGCGCGAACTGCGTGTGGATGAGCTCGGGGCGCGCGTTCTCCAGAAGCTCCGTATCATAAAACGTCTTCATCGTGCTCGTCATGCCGCCGCCCGACGGGAACGCGGTCGTCTGACCGTCATAGGCGTTCACGTAGCTGCCCGTCGCGTTGACGAGCGTACCGGCGTCTGCAAACAGCTGCAAATTCAGATTCTGATTCATACCCTTTCCTCCCTTTTCTCTCACAGGCGGACCTTTTCGCCGCGTCTGGCTCTTGTTTTCAGCTCGTCGCGCGTCTCGCGGGACCAGTGCTCCACGTCCTCGGCGAACACGCCGCCGTTCGACGGCGTCATGCCGCCCTCGCGCGGCCGCAGATAGCCCGCCTGCATCGCGGCGGTCAGCTCCTCGCGCATTCTGCGCGCGCCGTAGGCCATGGCGTCCTGCTGCAATTCGTCGAAATGCGCCAGCTCATACGCCTCCCTGGCCTCCAGTCCGCGCGCGATCATGCGCATGAACACCGGGTCGTCGAGCTCCTCCGAGAGCTCCGCCTGCGGGAACTGCGCGCGCACGCCGTCAAACTGCCGCTGCAAGCGTTCAAAGCGCTCGCGCAGCTGCGCCTGACGCGCCTCGCCGCCTGCCAGACGGCCGTCCATGCAGTGCGTCAGCCGTTCGCGCACCGCAGCCTCAAACGCCTCGCGGTACTCGCCCGCGATCATCTCGCGGAACTGCGCCGTGCGGTCCTCCTGCTTCGGCGCGGCCTGCCATTCGGTTCTGTCTTCCTTCATGTTTTTCCTCCTTCTGCCCGGTTTCCGGGCCATTTCCCGATCCCGATCTATATAAAGAGCGTTCCTCGCTCAGGATCTGCACGCATCCGGGGTAGCTTTCCGCCAGCAGCCGAAACCCTGCCCGGCACACCGCGAACATCCCTTCGACCCGTTCCCGGCGCGCGTCTGCGGGCCATGCCCGCACGTACATCCGGCCGCTGTCTGCCGCCGTCTCATGCGGGACCTTCTCCGCTTCGAGCGCCGCCCGCAGCGCATAGCACAGCATCGACGCCGCCGCGCAGACGATATCCGCGCCCGCGCGGGCGAAGCCCGCGTGCCCGCGCACCTCCAGCGTGCCGGGGCCAAAGCGCGCCGCGATCATCCCGGCTGCGCGGCCTGACGCGCACCGGCGCGCGCCATCTGCTCGCGCGTCTGTCCGACGCCGCCGCCCGGACTCTGCGCCGGCCGGCCCGTGAGCTGCGCGTAAAGCTCCGGATCGTACCGCCTTGCCAGCTCCACGGCCAGCGCGTTCCACTGCGGCGCGCCGTTCACGCCGCGCACCTTCTGCAAAACCGCGTCCTTGCCGTCAAAATCCATCAGATCCAGACACGCAAGCGCCTGCTGCGCCATGCCGGGCTGGAAGAAGCCCATCTGGAACAGCTGCAAAGCCAGCTCGTTCTGCGCCAGCTTCGTATATGCCGCCTGCTTCTGTGCCGAGACCTTCACGTCGAACGCCGGCGCGCGCCCGAGACTCTGCGCCTTGAGATGCCGGTTGCAGTAGAGCACATAGTCCTCCGCGCCGCCTGCGCCCGTGATGCGGAACCGGCGCGGCAGATCGTAAAACTGACGGATGCGCTCGATGACCATGCGCACGAGCCTTGCATACGCGCGGTAGGCCGAGCGTGTCGACGCGCGCGAGCTGCGGCCCGACGCCTCCTGCAAAGCCGCGATGGCCGAGGCCGCCGTCACGCCCGACGAGACCTGCCCGTTCGTCACGTCGGTGTTGCCGGTCGTCCATTTGAGCTCCTCGATCTTCCGCGCAAGCACCTCGACGCACACCGCCGGCAGCGTCCGCACCTGCACCTGCTGCAAGGAGTCCTGACCCAGATTGCCGTCCACGTGTATAAACGGCTTCGTCCAGTCGGCGTACTCCTGCTCGTTGACCGATCCGTCCGAGCGGCGGAACCAGCGCGGCGTCGCCGCCATGATCGTGTTTTTCACGATCGCCGCGTCCATGCGGTCGATCTGCTCCTGCGCGCCCTTGCCGATGTCGATGTACCCGTACCCGCACACCGAGCCCTCGACCGGGAACAGCCGGTCAAAGATGAACGGATACAGCCCGTCGTCGTAAAACCCCCGTTCGCACGCGGCCTTGCGCACCGGCACCTGCACCGTGACCGGCTCGCCCGTCTCGGGATCCGTCGTCTGCCGCGTGACGGACGGCAGGAACGTGTCGTTCTCCGTCGCATACAGCACCGTGTCGCCCACAAACTTGCAGTAGTGCAGCACCGTCCTGCCGTCCACGCGCTTTTTGTAATACCAGTCCGTCACCACGGTCTTGTCCGACACGTCCGCCGCGTCGTCCGTGCGGTACTGCGCCAGCGTCACAGTTCCGCCGCGCAGCTTCCCCTTCAGCTGCGGATACTGCTCCAGCAGCGTCTCGTTGTCCGTCAGCTCCAGATAAAACACGTGCTTCGACTGCTGGATATCCGTGATCCCCGGCTCCCAGAACAGATTCAGCACGTTCACCGGGCGGATGGAGATGTCGCCGAGCCCGTCGAGCTTCTCCTGATCCCAGAACACGCCCCAGATGCCCGTGCCCTGCTTCATCTTCTGCCAGCACGTGTCGGAATAGACCTCCTCAAAGTCGTTCTGCTCCAGGATGCACGGGATGATCGACGAGAGCATCTGCGCCTCCATGCTGTCGTCCGGTTCGCGCGGACGGATATTCGGCTCCGGATAGGCCGCGACGGCGTCGGCGTGCTTGCCCATGATGACGTTAAAGAGCCATCCGGACGCGGGCTTGCCGTCCATATCCTGCTTGCCGTCCATCTGCCGCCACTGCCGCAGCTTCCACCAGTCCTCGTCGGCGATCACGCGCCGCTCCAGATTCTGCTTGCCCTGCTTGTACCGGCGCAGGATATCCGCCGCTCTGCGCAGCTCCTCCTGTCCGATGACAGCCCTGCCTGTCGTTTGTATCTCCATGTTTTCTCCTTCTTCCTCATTGCATCTGATCCAGCGGATCGGACCAGATCGCGTGCCCGGCTGCCGCGATCGGCCGCACCGGCCGCGACATACAGAAATAGCGCCATTCGTCGCACACATGGTCCTCCAGCGTCGTGTCCAGATCCTCCGGATGCACGGCGGAATACAGCATCTGCGGCACCGTGCGGATGAACGCGCGGCACGTTTTGAACACATACATCCGCGGATATCCCTCCGCGTCAAATTGCAGCCGGTAGTGGCACTGCATCCAGCCCGCGATGCGCGCGTTGTCGCCCTTTGCGAAATACACGCCGTAGCGCGCGGCGGTCTGCGCGACGCTCTCGCCGCGCGAGGCGTCCCAGATCGCGGGGTCGGCCACGCCCGTGATCTCCCTGCCCTTCAGCAGCGGATGCTCGCGTTCGAGCGCGCGGATGGCCTGAAACTGCCTGTCGGGCGTCCATTTGACGCCCTCGTTCGGATTTTTCGTACACCCGTAAAGCTCCAGAATGCGGTAGATCACCCCGTCGTAGTCCACGGCCCACCACGCGCAGGAAAACGGCTTGCCGTAGCCGAAATCATAGCTGCGGCAGACGGTCCAGCCGCGGTCGGGCGCAAATGGCTCGATGACGTGCGTCCACCGCCGGTCCGCGTAGTGCGCGGGGTCGTCGCGGAACTCCTCGAAAAACTGCCCCTCGTACACGTCCCACGATCCGTCGAGCCACGCCTTGCGCAGCTTCGGCGGCAGCGTCTGCAAGCCCTTGAGATAGTCGGGCTGCGCGCGCAGCAGCGCCCGGTTGTCCGTCACGCGCGCCTGGATAAAGCGGTAGCTCTCCGGATCCTCGTCCGGTTCAAACTGCCCGTCGACGAACAGCCGCTTAAAATACCCGTGGCTCGGGCCGCCGGGATTGAGCGTGTAATACGTCCGCTTCGGCAGGCCGTTCGTGCCGCGCACGCAGGCGTTGATCGCGTCGATCCACTCCTTTTTCAGCTGCGCGGCCTCGTCGATGAAGATCACGTCGTATTCCGCGCCCTGATACTGTCCCATATCGCCGTCCGATGCGCAGTAGCCGAACGAGATCGTCGCGCCGTTTGGAAATTCGAACCGCTTGTCCCCGGCCTTGTACCGCGCAAGGCCCGCCAGCTCCCGCCGCAGCGGATCGATGTGGTTGTTTTGCAGCTCGCGCAGCGTCCTGCGCACGATCAGCAGCTTGATCCCGGCGTACCGCAGCGCCAGCAGCTTCGCCTTTGTCCGCACGGCCCAGCTCTTGCCGCCGCCGCGCGCGCCGCCGTAGGCGATGTGCCGCCGCCGTTCAAGCAGAAACTGCTTCTGCTTCTCGTTCGGCTGCGCGATCACAAGCTCCTTCATCGGGCGTAGTCCTCCGTCTCCTGTTCAAGCACCACGCGCACGCCGTCGTCTGCGTCTGCGCCGTGCAGCTCGTGCCGGATCTCCGCAGCCTGCTTCATCACCTTCGCCAGCTCGCCGAGATCCTTGCACTGCGCGCCGTCGGCCGTCGATACGTCCTGCAAAATGCGCCGCGAGATCGTTTCGAGCACCCGTTCGAGATTCTTCGCCGTCCGTCCGATGGCGTCCGTGCGCTTGCCGGGCTCCTTAGCCATCGGCATACCTCGCGTTCACGGCCGCGTAGAGCTCGCACTTCGCGCAGTTTTTCGTGCGGCAGAAGATCTCCATCTGCTGCTCCTTCGCGCGGACCGTCGTGAACGCCAGCCGCAGGAAGCTCTCGTCCGTGATGCCCTCGCAATAGATGCTCCGTCCGCCGTCCTCCCGGTAAAACGGGCACCAGACCGGGCGGAACGTGCCCTCACCCTTCTTCATCTGTCTCATCCTCCCTGTAATCGAATCCCAGCCGCAGCGCCAGCGCGCGCACGCCGATCTGCTCCAGAAGATACGCCTCCATGCATTCCGCGTGCACCACGATCCCGCGCCCTTCATACCGCGGCTGCCACCGTTCCGTTTCGTCCCGGCACCATTGGCACCGGCCGCGGCGGTTTTCCATGTCCTCGCCTCCGAAAATCATACTTTTATGCGATTGGCGGTTGACAAAAACCGCCGCAGCCCTTACAATGGAGTTGTCCCGAACTCCCGCCGCGGCGCGTGTTTCTCTTGCGATCGCACCCTGAGTGTATCGCATTTATATACGATTGTCAAGGGGACTACGTCGCATTTTTATATGATTCTGCGATCTGCACAAATGCGAGGTGGCTGTTTTGTTTATTTATGACAGATTCGATGCACTCATTCACGAGACAGGCGTCACCAAGGCGTCCATCGCGCGCCGGCTTGGCCGCACGCCGACGGTCTGCCAGGATTGGAAGGCCGGCAAATCCGAGCCGAACGACGAGCAGCTTGCCGTCGTTGCCGCCGCGCTTGGCACCACGCCGGGCTATCTGCGCGGTCTGACGGACGAAAAAAATCCCCCCGCCGAGTGGAACCCCGGCGAGGAGAGCGCGCTCGACGCGCAGCTCAGAGAGCTTCTGTCTCACGCGAGCGATGATCTGAAGCAGGCGATGATCGCCTTTCTGGAGCGGTTCCAAAAGCCCTGAGGAACCTGCGCTTGTCCTCCGGAGAGAGGGCCCGGAACAGCCGTATGATCCGTTCGTCCGGGCTTTCCGGCTGTGTTCCCGCAGCCGGCGTGGGCTTTTCTTTATTCATCCTGCATCACTCCTAATATTCCGACCCGTGCAATCCGATTCCGACGTACTGAGGCAGTACCTGTATAATAAAACAAACGTTCAGTTTTATCAAGATGGCAGAACATACAAAGAATCGGCAGCATTTTCTATCTCTCCCGGCCTCCCCCTGTCCCAATAATGGGACTCCTGCTTCCGTGCGGCGCACGCGGGCGATTTTCCGTTCTTGACGCGGGCCGCGATCGGTGGTAGAATATTTCAGTATGCCGGTGTGGTGGAATGGCAGACACAAGGGACTTAAAATCCCTCGGCGTAACAACCGTGCGGGTTCGAGCCCCGCC
>CAKUOS010000069.1 GCA_934670025.1 uncultured Oscillospiraceae bacterium | reverse complement strand
ATAAAGGTGTATCATGCTCATGGAGATTTTAACTCAGTCAAGTTTTCCGGAGGAGGAAGCTACATGAAGCAGGGACGGGACACCACGCAGGAAGAACGTGTTCAGATCGTTAAGGACTGTCCGGCCAGTGGGAAGAACTACGGCGAGATGGCCTTGAAGTACAAGGTGAGCTGCCAGCAGGTACGCACCCGGACGCTGCGGTTCGAGGAGATGGGCGAGGCCGGTCTGGAGGATCGGCGCGGAAAGCGGAAGAAGGATCAGGTTCCCGGAACCGAGCCGGAGAAGGCGCAGATCGAGATCGAACAGCTCAAGCACAAGCTGTATCCGGCAGAAATGGAGCGTGACCTGCTAAAAAAATTGGACGAGATCGAATGGAACCGCAACCGCCATCAGATTTGATGCCAGAATGACGGGCAGCACGCGCTGGCAGTTCTACAACTTCAGCTGTCTGGCGGCGTATTCATACGCCGTCTTATAATCCTGCAATTCGCGCGCGGCCAGCTCCATCGCCCGGCACAGCTCCCGCTCATGCAGCTTCGGCAGCGGCCCCAGCGCCTCCGCCTGCCGCAGATACTCCGCCGCGGGCGCATACTGCTCCTTCTTGGCCGCGAGCCACCCGCGCAGGATCAGATATTCCGCGCGGCTGCCGTCCGGAAGCTCGCCGATCGACCAGATCTCATGCTCTGCGGCCTGCACGTGCTCCTGTTCGAGCTGATAGCGCGCCAGCAGCAGATGATACTGCACCGACGGCTGAAGCCCGGCATACGCCGCCTTATACCGCGCAAGCGCGCCGTCGGCGTCCGCGCCGGTCTGCTGCGCGCACCGCACGAGCACCGCATCCATCTGCAAAACGATGAGCGGATTTCCGTAGACGCTCGCCGCGTTCCATTGCAGCGTCTGTTCGGCAAGCGTTTTTGCGCGGTCAAAGTCCTCCGCCAGCAGCGCGCGCTGCGCGCACTGCGCGCCGGCCGTCGCCAGCGCCAGCGCCTGTTCGTCGTCCGGTTCCTCCGGCGCCAGCGCCAGACAGCCGTCAAACTCCCCTGCCCGCAGCGCCTGCCGCATCCCGGCCGTGCGCGCAAGCGCGGCGTCCTCCCGCTCGTCGGCCAGCAGCCACGAGAGCTTCACGCCCAGCACCGACGCCAGATATTGCAGCGTCCCGACCGACGGCGAGGCCAGATCGTTCTCGATCTGCGAGAGCATATTGCGCGTGATCTGATCGCCGACGACCTGCGACTGCGTCAGCCCGCGATCGAGCCGCGCCCGTCTGAGCTTCTGCCCGAGCGTCACACCGCATCGCCTCCCTTTTTCCAAAATGTAAATATTATTTACGTTTATTTTCAATATACCACATCCGGTTTCCATCCGCAAGACCGTCGCACAAAGATGCGGCGGTTGATTTTTTCGCGCAGCCTGTTTACAATAGAAGACGAAAACTCGAAAAAGGATGGTTCCAGCCATGCATCGTCTTCTGATCCGCAATATTTCCCAGCTCGTCACCTGTGACGACAACGATACCGTCCGTCAGAACGTCGACCTCTACGCCGAGGACGGCGTCATCCGCGCCATCGGCCCGCAACTCCGGCAGCCGGCCGACGAGGTGCTCGACGCGGGCCATATGCTCTGCTATCCCGGCCTTGTCAACACACACCACCACCTGTACCAGCAGTTTTCGCGCAATCTGCCGCAGGTGCAGAATATGGAGCTGTTCGACTGGCTGAAAACGCTCTATGAGATCTGGAAAAACCTCGATACCGAGGTCGTGCGCCTGTCGAGCCTGACGGGCATGGGCGAACTGATGAAGCACGGCTGCACGACGTGCTTCGACCACCACTACGTCTTCCCTGCCGGCGCCGGGGATCTCATCGGCACGCAGTTCGCGGCCGCGTCGGAGCTTGGGATGCGGATGCACTGCTCGCGCGGGTCGATGGACCTGTCGGTCAAGGACGGCGGTCTGCCGCCCGACTCCGTCGTGCAGACCGTCGACGAGATCATGGCCGATTCCGCGCGCCTCATCGAGGCGTATCACGATCCGTCGTTCGGCTCCATGCGCCGCGTGGCGCTCGCGCCGTGCTCGCCGTTCTCCGTGTCGGCGGAGCTGCTGCGGCAGAGCGCCATTCTCGCGCGGCAGTATCACGTGCGCCTGCACACGCACCTGTGCGAGACGAAAGACGAGGAAAACTATATGCTTGCGCGCGAGGGGATGCGTCCGCTGGCGTTCATGCAGACGCTCGGCTGGGTCGGCCCGGACGTGTGGTATGCGCACGGCATCCATTTTAACGACGAAGAGCTGCGTCTGCTCGCCGAGACGGGCACCGGCGTGTGCCACTGCCCGATCTCCAATATGAAGCTCGCCTCCGGTATCGCGCGCATCCCGGAGATGCTGAAGCTCGGCGTGCCGGTCGGCCTCGGCGTCGACGGCTCCGCGTCGAACGACGGTTCGAGCCTCATGGAGGAGCTGCGCACGGCGTTTTTGCTCCACCGGCTCAATTCCAGCCGCGAAGCGCCGTCGGGCTACGACATTTTAAAGATCGCCACGCGCGGCAGCGCGCGTCTGCTCGGGCGCGACGATATCGGCCAGCTTGCCGTCGGGAAATGCTGCGACCTGTTCCTCATCGACAGCCGGCGGCTGGAGCTCACCGGCGCGTGCTATGACCCGAGATCCGTCCTCGCCACCGTCGGCGTGCGCGGTCCGGTCGACTGCACCGTCGTGAACGGCCGCATCACCGTCCGCGAGGGCCGTCTCGTCACGATCGACGAGCCTGTCGTCGCCGAACAGGCGCAGGCCGTCTGCGACCGGTATTTGACCAGGGTTTAAAACCGCGCGCAGATTGCTCAAAAATCGGCCGCGAAGTTTGTAAAAAATGGCGGGCAAAAAATTTTGCAGGAGCATTGAAATTTTTTTGCCCGCATTTTATAATGAAGGTAACGAAGACAAGATCACACCATCTGGCAGTATATTGTGATGTTGTCTAAAAAACAATCTAAGATTGGTAGCTGTAAGGAAGTGTTTCGCACACGGGCTGCAACTATCACTCGGCTTGCACGGCAGAGTGTTTCAGACGATGGTCTGGAGCACTTTTGTTATATACGCAGACCGGTGATCATCACGAAAAGGAGGATTCCCCATGTACTTACTCACAAACGGACGTGTCATCACCCGCGACGAAGGCGGCAAGGGCTACTACGAAAAGGGCGCCGTTGCCTATGAGGGCACCAAGATCGTCGAGGTCGGCGAGGAAGCCGCGCTGCGCGCCAAATACCCGCAGGCCGAGATCATCGACGCCAAAGGCGGCGTCATCATGCCCGCGTTCATCAACGCCCACACGCACATCTACTCCGCGCTCGCGCGCGGCCTGTCCATCGTGGGCAACAACCCCACGAACTTCTACGAAGTGCTCGACGGCACGTGGTGGGCGATGGACCGCAAGCTGACGCTCGAGGGTTCGCGCGCCTCCGCGGACGCGCTCTACATCGACTGCATCAAGCAGGGCGTCACGACCATCTTCGACCATCACGCGGCCTACTGCGAGATCCCGGGTTCCCTCTTCCAGATCGGCGAGAGCGCCAGGAAGTTCGGCATCCGCTCCTGCCTGTGCTACGAAGTTTCCGACCGTGACGGCGAAGAGAAGTGCCTTCAGGCCATCAAGGAGAACGCGGACTGGATCTCCTACTGCGAAGAAAAGAAGGATCCGATGCTCGCGGCCATGTTCGGCGGCCACGCGCTGTTCACCATCTCCGACAAGACGTTTGACCGCATGGTCGAGGCCAACAACGGCCGCACCGGCTACCACATCCACGTCTCCGAGGGCATGAACGACGTCTATGACTCCCTGCAGAACTACGGCCGCCGCCCCGTGCAGCGCCTGCACGACCACGGCATTCTGGGCGAGAAGACCATCCTCGGCCACTGCATCCACGTGAACCCCGCGGAGATCGAGCTCATCCAGAACACCCACACCATGGTCGTCAACAACCCCGAGTCCAACATGTCCAACGCCGTCGGCGTCTGCCCGGTGCTGCCGCTCTCGAAAGCCGGCATCCTCCTCGGCCTCGGCACCGACGCATGGACCAACGATATGATCGAGTCGCTCAAGGCCGCGCTCTGCGTCCAGCGCCTCAACGCCTGCCTGCCGAACGTCGCGTGGTGCGAAGTGACCGGTATGCTGTTTAAAAACAACGCGAAGATTGGCGCGAAGTACTTCCCGGACGAGCTGGGCGTTCTCAAGGCCGGCGCCGCCGCCGACATCATCGTCATGGACTACAAGCCGTTCACCCCGTTCTCCGACGAAAACATCGACGGCCATATCCTCTTCGGCATGACCGGCAAGCTCTGCCGCACGACGATCGCCAACGGCAAGCTCCTGATGAAGGACCGCGAGCTCATCGGCATCGACGAGGAAGCCGAAAACGCGCACATTCTCGAAGCTGCGAAGAAGCTCTGGGGGGAGCTGAATCACAGAACGTACTAAGCGAAAAAGCCGCCCCTTTTCAAAGGAGGTGGGCAGCGTAGCAATCCGGAGAGGTCGGCCCATCGGTTTTCAACCTCTCAGTCAGCTTCGCTGACAGCTCCCCTTGCCAAGGGGAGCCTTGGACGATGCGCAGTCTAACGCCTCCCCTTGCGAAGGGGCCGATTCCCCCTGTCAGGGGGAAATGTCCCGCAGGGACAAAGGGGGTAGGGATGCTGGCCCGAAGGGTCGGAGAGGTCGATAACCAACAGGCAGTGGGCATCAGCCCTACGATGTGGAACAGGAGGAAGACCGATGTACGAAACTGCCCGTCAGCGGTTCTGCAAATGGAGCCTGCTTGCCGTGCTTGTGTTCTCCACGCTCGACGCTTTGCTGTTCGCGCTGTTCGATCTCGGCATGGAGCGGCTCGGCCTGCGCTGTCTCAATTCGTTCTTTGAGTATTATATGCCGGAGTTTTTCCCGGGAAAAACGACCGTTTATCTTGCCGCGCTTGCGGGCCTTGCCGCGCTCGTCGGATGGATCCTTCTGCTCTGCGGGAAACACGCGGGAACGGCCGTGATCTTTGCCGTCTCGATCCTGCCTGCGCTCAAGAGCTTTCTGATCTTTGTGACCAGCGTTCTGGCGCTGTTCACCGCAGCGGACCTCGGCGCACAGGCGCTGGCCTTCGTAAAGGATCTTCTGACATTCGTCACAGCCGGTCTGCCCATCGTATTGATACGTTTCTGGAAGGGCCGCGGCTACTAAATACGCAGTTACTAATTTTTGGAGGTAATCATATGTCTGAAAAAATGTATCCGATCCCGTTCAAGTCCCTGATGAACTGGATCGTCACCGAATACGCCCGCGAGGGCGAGGTCTTCGGCGTCCACACGCCGTATTTCGCCGGCGGCAAAATGCTGCCCATCTTCGGCGAGACGATCGAAACGCCGTTCGGCCCGGCTGCCGGCCCCAACGGTCAGCTGGCGCAGAACCTCATCGCCGCCTATTTTGCCGGCGCGCGCTTCTTCGAGGTCAAGACCGTGCAGAAAATGGACGGCGAAGAGCTGGCCCGCTGCGTGCCGCGTCCGTGCATTCTGGCCGCCGACGAGGGCTACAACCAGGAATGGTCGACCGAGCTGGAAGTCCCGCAGGCGCAGGATGAGTACATCAAGGCCTGGTGCGCGCTGAAGGTGCTGTCCAAGGTCTACGGCCTCGGTTCGCCCGACGGCTTCGTGTTCAATATGTCCGTCGGCTACGATCTCGAGGGCATCAAGGGCGAGAAGGTCAACACCTACATCGACAACATGATGGATGCGTCGAACACCGCGCAGTTCAGGGAGTGCATCGCCGTTCTCACCGAGATGTTCCCGCAGGAGAAGGACTACATCGCCGCCATCTCCCCGCGCATCAGCCGCAGCGTCACCGTCTCGACGCTCCATGGCTGCCCGCCGCAGGAGATCGAGCGTATCACCGCCTATCTGCTGACCGAAAAGCATCTGCACGCCTTCGTCAAGTGCAACCCGACCATCCTCGGCTACAAGACCGCCCGCACCATCCTCGATTCGATGGGCTACGACTACATCGTCTTCGACGAGCATCACTTCAACGAAGACCTCCAGTGGGCCGACGCCGTCCCGATGTTCGAGCGGCTCCAGGCGCTGGCCGATTCGCTCGGTCTGGAGTTCGGTCTCAAGCTCTCCAACACCTTCCCCGTCGACACAACCCGCAACGAGCTGCCCGGCACCGAGATGTATATGTCCGGCCGGAGCCTGTTCCCGCTGACCATCGAGATGTGCAACCGCATTTCCCGCCAGTTTAACGGCAAAATGCGCATTTCCTTCGCCGGCGGCGCGGAATTCTTCAACTGTGACCGGCTGTTCGCGGCCGGGATCTGGCCCATCACCGTCGCGACCACCATCCTCAAGCCCGGCGGATACAACCGTCTGCACCAGATGGTCGAGAAGGTCGAGAAGCTCCCCTATCACGCCTTCAACGGCACCGATTCCTCCGCGATCAGCGATATGTCCGCGGCCAGCCATTCGGACTACCACCATCTCAAGCCCATCAAGCCGCTGCCCGCGCGCAAGAGCGAGGACAAGGTTCCTCTCATCGACTGCTTCACCGCGCCCTGCAAGGGCGGCTGCCCCATCCATCAGGACATTCCGGAGTACATGGAGCTTGTCCGCCGTGGTCTGTACGGCCCGGCCCTGAAGCTCATCACGGAAAAGAACCCCCTGCCGTTCATCACCGGCACGATCTGCGCGCACCGCTGCCAGAACAAGTGCTCGCGCAACTTCTATGACGAATCCGTCCACATCCGCGACACCAAGCTCACCGCGGCCGCGCACGGCTACGGCGCGCTGATGGCCGATCTCAAGCCCACGGCCAAGGTTCCGGGCAAGAAGGCAGCCATCATCGGCGGCGGCCCGACGGGCATCGCGGCGGCGTACTTCCTCGCCCGCGGCGGCGTCGAGACGACGATCTTTGAGCGCGAAGCGAAGCTCGGCGGCGTGCCGCGCTACGTCATCCCCGCGTTCCGTATCTCCGACGAAGCCATCGACAAGGACATCTCCATCATGGAGCGTCTCGGTGTCGAGGTCAAGTGCGGCGCACCGGCCCCGAGCGTTGACGCGCTCAAAAAGATGGGCTACACGCACATCCTGATGGCCACCGGCGCATGGCAGGCGGGCGGGCTCGGCATCCCCGGCAACGTCAAGGGCGTCATCGGCTGGATGAAGGAAATGAAGCAGCAGGTCAAGCCGTGCCTCGAGGGCCACGTGGTCGTCGTCGGTGCGGGCAACACCGCGATGGACGCCGCGCGCGTCGCCAAGCGCATGGGCGCGTGCTCCTCCACGCTCGTCTACCGCCGTACGAAGAAGGAAATGCCCGCCGACGAGCACGAGCTGAAGCTCGCCATCGACGAGGGCGTCAACATGATCGAGCTGGCCGCGCCCATCGAGCAGAAGGATGGCAAGCTGAAGCTCGAAAAGATGAAGCTCGGCGAGCCCGACGCTTCCGGCCGCCGCAGCCCGGTCGCCACCGGCGAGTATTTCGAGATCCCGTGCGATCTCGTCATCTCCGCCATCGGCGAGAAGGTCGACAGCAGGCTCATGGCCGAAAACGGCATCGAAATGGGCCGCAAGGGCCCGGCCTTCAAGACCAACGTCGAGAACGTCTGGTCCGCGGGCGACGCGCATCGCGGCCCCGCGACCGTGGTAGAGGGCATTGCCGACGCCGCCGCGTTCGCTGAGGCCGTCATCGGCAAGGCGCACATGTATGAGATCCCCGAGCAGGCGTACCCGACCAAGGCCGACGCCATCGCCAAGAAGGGCATTCTCAAAATGGCGAAGGACGCCTGCTGCGAGGGCAGCCGCTGCCTGAACTGCAACACCGTCTGCGAAAACTGCGCCGATTCCTGCCCGAACCGCGCCAACGTCGTCGTCAAGATGGCCGACGGCCGCCACGAGATCGTCCACGTCGACAAGATGTGCAACGAGTGCGGCAACTGCACGCAGTTCTGCCC
>CAKUOS010000068.1 GCA_934670025.1 uncultured Oscillospiraceae bacterium | reverse complement strand
GACTTGAGGTACTTGAAGACCTTGCCGCAGCAGTAGATGGCCCAGCAGTTCGGGGTGTTGTACATGGAGCCTGCGCCCGCGTGGGTGCTGTACTGCATATAGATGGGCAGATCGGTCAGATCGTCGCGGATGAGATCCTCGCGGATGATGACGACGACCATGCCGGCGGGGCCGACGTTCTTCTGCACGCCCGCGTAGATCATGCCATAGTCGGAGACGTTGCAGGGCTTGGACAGGAACATGGAGGACTGGTCGGAAACGAGGGTATGGCCCTTGGTGTTGGGCAGCTTGTTCCACGTGACGCCGTGGATCGTCTCGTTCTCACAGATGTAGACGTAGTCGGTATCCTCGGGGATGTCGAGGTCGGAGCAGTCGGGCACGTAGGTGTAGTTCTTATCCTTGGAGGAAGCGGCGACGATGACCTCGCCGACCTTCTTCGCCTCGGCGATGGCCTTCTTGGACCAGGCGCCGGTCTCAATGTAGACGGCCTTGCCGTTCTTCATGAGGTTCATGGGGATCATGGAGAACTGGAGCGTTGCGCCGCCCTGGATGAAGAGGACTTTATAGTTGTCGGGGATGCCCATCAGATCGCGCAGATCCTGCTCGGCGTCGTCGATGATCTTCTGGAACACCGGGGAACGGTGCGACATCTCCATGACGCACATGCCGCTGCCCTGATAGTTCAGCATTTCGTCGCGGATCTCTTCGAGCACGGGTTCCGGCATCATCGCGGGGCCTGCGGAGAAGTTGAAGGTACGACCGTATTTCATGATATAGCCTCCTGTTCATGAATGACATGACATTATATATTGGATGCGAATCTCGGCATCCTATCTAAGGCCAGTATATACCTTCGTGTGAAAAGAATCAACCCATTTCTAAAAAATATTTGTCAAGACTCACAAATTTTCAGTTCTTTACAGAAAGAAAGCCGGACACCTCCGAAAAACCGGGACGGCGTCCGGAAAAAGGCTGAGGCTCCGGTCAGTAACCTTTATATTTCTTCCGGGTGGCAAGACCGCCGCGGATGTGGCGCTCGGCCTTGTTGCAGTTGAGGATCTCGCGCACGGCGTCGGCCAGCGGCCGGCTGATATGCGGCAGCCGCTCGGTCAGATCCTTATGCACGGTCGACTTGGACAGGCCGAAGTGCTTCGCCGTCTGGCGGATGGTGGCGCGGGTATCGATGATGTACACAGCCAGGTCCTTGGCTCTGGTGAGTAGATCCTCTGTCATGTGGGCACCTCCAAGCTGTGTGCTAATGGAGTATATGACGGCGGACTGCCGCGTATGCGGGACGCATTCGGCGCGTTTTTGCCGGGATGCACGTGATTTTTCTCGATTTTCAGTTGACTTTTCCGCCGGGAGCGGATATAATAGCCTGGTCTGCGAAGTGCAGACGATCCTTGCCGCAGGCGCGACCTGCGGCCATAAGTCCAGAAGGAGGTGCAACATCATGGCAAAACTTTCCGCAAAGTATGAGGTCCTCTATATCATCGACCCCGCGCAGGGTGAAGAGGGTATCGCGGCTCTCGTGGAAAAATTCAAGGGTATCGTGGAGGCTCACGGCACTCTGACCAGTGTTGACGAGTGGGGCAAGCGCCGTCTTGCGTACCCGATCAACGATCTGGTTGAGGGCTACTACGTCTACATGACCTGCGAAGTGACCCCGGAAATGCCGGCTGAACTCGACCGTGTCTTCAAGATCACGGACGGCATCCTGCGTTCCATCATCGTCGCTGTTGAAGAGTAAGGAGACATTCACATGCTGAACCATATCGTTCTCATGGGACGCCTGACTCGAGACCCCGAGCTGCGCCGCACCGGCAGCGGCATCGCGGTCGCATCCTTTACGCTCGCTGTCGACCGCGATTATGCGGCGCAGGGCGCGGAAAAGGAAACAGATTTCGTGGATATCGTCGCGTGGCGCGGTACGGCTGAGTTCGTCAGCAAGTACTTCACCAAGGGCCGCATGGCCGTCGTGACGGGCCGGCTGCAGATCCGCAACTGGCAGGACAAAGAGGGCAACAAGCGCCGCTCGGCCGAGGTCGTGGCGGACAATGTCTACTTCGGCGACAGCAAGCGCGACAATGCCGACGGCGGCTTCAACCAGTCGCAGGGCTACGCGCAGAGCTTCAGCCAGGTCCCGCAGCAGCAGCCCGCGTATCAGGCTCCGCAGAACGTCGCTTCCGCCGCGTCTGATTTCTCGATGCTCTCCGACGACGATCCCGAACTCCCGTTCTAACATTTTTCCACAAGACCAAAAGATAGGAGGATTTCACTATGGCAATGGCGAATGATCGTGTTCATCCTCGCAAGCGCAAGAAGGTCTGTTCCTTCTGCGTCGATAAGGTAACGCACATCGATTTTAAAGACACTGCAAAGCTGAAGCGCTATACGTCCGAGCGCGGCAAGATCCTGCCCCGCCGCACGACCGGCACCTGCGCGGCTCATCAGCGTCAGCTGACTGTCGCCATCAAGCGCGCGCGTCAGATCGCCCTGCTGCCTTACGTGGCAGACTGAGTTTCAACACGAAAAACCTGTCCGTATGGGCAGGTTTTTTGACTAAACGGAGGGGTTTCATGTTTTCCGTCACGCTCATCTGCATGGGAAAGCTCAAGGAAAAGTTCTATACCGAGGCCGCCGCGGAATACGCCAAGCGGCTCAAGGCGTACTGCGCGTTTCAGCTCATCGAGCTTCCGGAATGCCGTCTGCCCGAGGATCCGAACGCGGCGCAGATCGCGCAGGGGCTGCGGAAAGAGGCGGAGCTTATCCGCGCGAAAGTGCCGAAGGGCTGCTTTTTCTGCGTGCTGACCCCGGAGGGGAAGCTCCTGTCGTCCGAACAGCTGGCCGATACGCTGTGCGCGGCAAAATCCGGAGGAAAACCGGGCGCGTGCTTCCTGATCGGCTCGTCGTTCGGCATCGATCCGGAGATCAAAAAGCTCGCCGATCTCCAGCTTTCCATGAGCAAAATGACCTTTCCGCACCATCTGGCGCGCGTGATGGCGCTCGAGCAGATCTACCGCGTCGAGGCCATTCAGGCCGGCAGCAAGTATCACAAATAGTCCAAAACAGGAGGTTTTTCGCAATGTTTCAGATGAAAGACGAAATGGCCACCGCCGTCAAGCACAACATCCGCGGCGGCAGCGGCAGCCCGAGCTTCCGCTATCTCTTCTCGGCCGAGCAGCTGGGCAGCCGCGCGGAGATGATGGCCGTCATCACGCTTCAGCCCGGCGAGTCCGTCGGCGTGCATCCGCACACCGAAAACGGCGAAGCGTATGTCATCCTCGAGGGCGCGGCGACCGTCAGCGAAGACGGTCAGGCGCGCGAGCTGCACGTGGGCGACGGCGAATTCTGCGCCGACGGCCATACGCATTCGATCGTGAACCATACGGGCGGCGTGACGCGCTTTCTGGCCGTCATCCTGCCGAACCGGGAATAAAAACGGGCGCAAAAAAAGCACAGCCGCACGGCTGTGCTTTTTTGTATGCGTCCGGGCTTACTCTGCCGCGATGTTCCAGAGCTCGGCTCTTTCGCGGATGGCGGTGAAGCGCTTGTAGATGCCGTCCTGCTTTACAAGTTCGTCGTGCGTGCCGTGTTCCGCGATGCGGCCGTCGTCGACGACAAGGATCTGGTCGGCGTTCTGCACGGTCGCAAGCCGGTGGGCGATGGTGATGATCGTCTTGCCGCGCGTGAGTTCGGAGATGGCGGCCTGAATAAGGTGCTCGTTCTCGGGGTCGACGCTGGCCGTGGCCTCGTCGAGGATGATGATGGGCGCATCCTTGAGGATCGCGCGCGCGATGGAGATGCGCTGCTTTTCGCCGCCCGAGAGCGTGCCGCCGCCCTCGCCGACCACGGTGTCGTAGCCGTTCGGCAGCGCCATGATGAAGTCGTGGCAGCGGGCCCTTTTCGCCGCGGCGATCATCTCATCCTCCGTCGCGTCGGGCCGGCCGAAGAGAATATTGGCGCGGATGGTGTCGTGGAAGAGGTAGACGTTCTGGAAGACCATCGAGATGTTCGACAGCAGACTGTCGCACGTGAATTCCTTCAGATCGTGCCCGCCGAGCGTGATGCTGCCGCCCTGCGGATCGTAGAACCGGGCGAGCAGGCTGCAAATGGTCGTCTTGCCGGAGCCGGACGGGCCGACGATGGCCGTGGAGGTCTTTTCGGGGATCGTGAAGCTGACATTTTTGAGGCTCTGCCGCGCATCATAGCCGAAATCGACGTTTTTGAACGCGATGTCATAGTGCGAAAGCTGAATATCGCGGCCGTCCGCGTCGATGAAGCTGCCGCCGCGCAGCGCGTCGAGCTGGTCCATCGCGTCGTCGATGACACCGAGCGTGTGCGCGCTGTCGCTGATGGGTTCGAGGCTTGCAAAAATGCTGAAGGAATAGAACACGAACAGCAGCATCAGCGAAAGCGTCATCTCGCCGCGCAGGCATTGCAGCGCTGCGGCCAGCGCGAGGCCCACGCTGCCGCACTTGAGCGCGAGCAGATGCAGCGCGTTGCCCGGCACGTAGCCCCACTCGATCCTGACGTGGATGCGCTTACTGTCGCCGATGGCCGCTTTGACCGCGTCCATGGCCGCGCCGCTCCTGCCGAACGATTTGACGACCGCAAACCCGCGCGCGTATTCCAGCACCGCACCGGTCAGATCGCGGTTGGCCTGCGCCTCGGCGGGCGCGTTGCGGCGGCTGTAGTGCGAGATGAGCAGCATACACAGAAGCGACAGACCGGCCGCGGCCAGCGCGATGAGCGCCGTCACGGGACTGCATACCGCGAGGCACAGGAAGATGACGAGGAAATTGAGATATCCGCCGACAAAGTTGTCGATCATGCGGATGCCCATATTTTCAAGCGTGGACAGGCCCGTGGTGATGGAGTTGAGGATGTTGCCGGTGCTGACCTGCTGGAAATAGCCCAGCGACACGCGCTTGAGCGCATCGCCGACGGCCAGCCGGTCGCGCGCGGTGAGCTGATAGCTGATGGGCTCCTGCGCCTCGGCGCGGAAATAGTCGAACAGGAAGCGCAGGAAAACCAGCACGATCTGCGCGGCGAGGCACTTCCGGATGAGCGGCGTGTCAAACGGCGCGCCGGCCGTCTGCGCCTCGATGAGTTTTCCGACGGCATACGCCGCCAGCGCCAGCGGCATGGCCGCGAAGATGTGCGAGAAGAACGTCATGACGAAGCCAAGATACAGCCTGCCCTTATATTCGCCGCACCAGTCGATGATGCGCTTTACGGTTTTGAACATACCGCTTAACCCTCCTTTGCCGCGGTCGAGACCGCCCAGTTTTTCGCGCCGATGTGCGCCTGCCACATATCCCGGTACAGCGGGCACGACGCAAGCAGCGTCTGCTGTGTGCCCTGCGCCTCGATCGCGCCGTTTTTGAGCACCACGATGTTGTCCGCGTTCCGGATGGTCGAGAGCCGGTGCGCGATGACGAGCAGCGTCTTGCCCTTTGTCAGCGCGGCGATGCTGCGCTGGAGCTTATCCTCGTTTTCGGGGTCGGTGAACGCCGTGGCCTCGTCGAGGATGACGACCGGCGCGTTTTTGAGCATCATGCGCGCGATGGCGATGCGCTGCTTTTCGCCGCCGGACAGGCGCTTACCGGCCTCGCCGGCAGGCGTGTCATACTCCTGCGGCAGTTTGGCGATGAATTCCTCGCACTGCGCGGCTCTGGCCGCGGCACGGACCTCGTCGTCGGTCGCATTGGGGTTGCCGAGACGGATGTTTTCCAGCAGCGAGCAGTTGAAGAGGAAATTATCCTGCGTGACGAAGCTGACGTATTCCGACAGCTGCTCCAGCGGCATATCCTTCACGTTTACGCCGCCGATGGTGATCTCGCCCGCCGTCACGTCCCAGAAGCGCGCGATGAGCTTCGCCACGGTCGATTTGCCGCCGCCCGACGGACCGACGAGCGCGGTGTAGCTGCCCTGCGGCAGGTCGAGATCGATGCCGTGCAGCACCTCGTCCTGCGCCTTGCCCGTATAGGAAAAATGTACGTTTTTGAGCGAAACGTCCGTGCGGCGCACGTCCGCGCGCTGCGCAGGCTCCGGCAGCGCGGGCATTTCAAGAAATTCCTGAAGCCCCTCGACCGTGAATTTCACCTGCCGCATATTCTCCGAGAACACCTCGAGCTTGGCAAGCGAGCCGACCATCGAGATGGACAGCATCACGCCCAGCGCGGCCTCGGCCGCGGTGATCTTCCCGCTGTTTGCCAGCGCCAGCGCCACCGGCAGCGTGCCGATAAGCGTCGAGGGAAACAGCACGAAGCTCAGCTTCATCGTGGCGAACGTCGACGAGAGCCACTTGACGACGAACGTGCGGAAGTCGTTGATGGCGTTTGCATACTTTTCATAGCTCACGCCCGCGCGGCCGAAGGCCTTGATGACCTCGATGCCCTCGACATATTCGACGATGGTGCTGTTCATGTAGCTGGCCGAATGGTCGTAGCGGTCAAAGTTCCGGCCGCTGATCTTGAATGTCAGCCCCATGCAGACGAACGACAGCGGGAACGTGACCAGCGACGCCAGCGCCAGCCGCCAGTCGACGGCGGCAAGCGCCGCGATCGACACGACGGGCAGAACGACGTGGCCCGCGCCCTCGGGGATCATGTGCGCCAGCGGCGGCTCGAGATTTTCGATCTTGTCGACCATCATGGTCTTGATCTCGCCGATGGAATGGTTCTGCACGTTGCCCAGCGGCGCGCGCAGGAAACGGTCGGCCAGACGCAGCCGCAGCGACGCGAGGATGGTATAGGCCATCGCGTGCGATACGCCCGTCGACAGGCTGAACAGCAGGATCTTGCCCGCGTAAGCGGCAAGCGCCCAGAGGCACCAGCGCACGGCGGCGGCCGCCGTCGCCGTCCCGTCCACGAACAGGCAGATCATGCGGTACATACAGTAAAACGGCGCCAGCCCGAGCGTAACGCTCAGCACCGACAGCACGACCGACAGCAGCATCCGCTTTTTCTCGCCCTGTGCATAGGCGAAAAGCGCTTGCAGCCAGCTTTTCTTGTTTGTTTCCATTCCAAGTCCTCTTTTCTGTCTGGATTTTACGCCAGTTAGTTGCATCTAACCGGCGTTTTAAAAATTACAGAGCGATTTGCTCCGTAATTTGTTCCTGCTTTCCGGGCTTACTGCCCCATGATCTTCAGCCACCCGGCCGTATGGAAATCGGCCAGCTCATTGAGATACCGCTGCGCGTCGGAAAGCGGCATATCATGGATGATGATCTCACAATAGGCGTTCATCATGCCCGTGACGAGCATATGCTCCAGCCGCGGATCGATGAACGGCACGTCGCACCCCAGTGCGCGCAGAACGCCGCAATAGCGTTCGGTCGCCGCGATCTCCAGCGTGACCAGCTCGTCGATCAGCCCGGCGTAGGGTGTGCCCTCCGCGTGCTCAAGGATCAGATGGAACACCGGACGGCGGCTGTCCATGTATGTGAGCAGCTCCTGCATACAGCTTTTGCCCACGGAGCCCATCCGCACGACCTGCTCTTCGGGCGCGAGCGCCTCAAAGCCGAAGACCGCCGTGCGGTAGGCGTCCAGCACATGGCGGTAGTCCGCGTCCACCAGCGCGGCGAACAGCGCCTCCTTGCTTGCGTAATAGCCGTAGAACGCGCCGGTCGTGACGCCGGCGGTCTTGACGATATTGCGCAAAGACGCGGCGCGGAAGCCCTTATTCAGAAATTCCGCCCGTGCGGCCGTGTGGATGCGATCGAGCGTGGATGAGGTCTGCTGCGTCATGGGAGCCTCCATATAGCACTGTTATATCACGATGCTATATTATACGCGCCCGGCGCGCGTTGTCAAGCCCCGGACGCAGAAAAAACGCGCTGGGATAGCTGGGTGTACGTAAGACAGTATTGCGCCGAGATTGACGAAACAGCACGAAACCGCATAGAGATGATCGTGCGGTCACTGGCAGAGTAAAACGGCGTGACCGAGCAACTGAAAGCCGAAAACCAAATGGAATGGGTGCGGCAGATGAACGCTTGCAAGGCACAGGCAGAGGAGATTGTGAAGTTTGAGCTGATATATGATTGATACTGAGAGCGCCTGGACAAATAAAGTTCGGGCGTTCAGAATTTCCTGAACGAACTGTATCTTTTTCACAAAAC
>CAKUOS010000067.1 GCA_934670025.1 uncultured Oscillospiraceae bacterium | reverse complement strand
TTCTTTTTCTCTAAAAGCTCAACGTAGCCCGCTTCTCTATAATCGGGATTGTTTTCCTGCTCCCACAGATTTAAAAAGGCTAGTGTATTTTCACTGCGCAGCCAGCTCTGTATCACATATCCCGGGGCATCCTTGCTGTGATTTCGCGCAAGCTCAGTCAGTGAAATGTAACTATCATCCTGCTTTTTGTGCTGAGTGAACGCCCCTGCTTCTTTTTTATATGCCGGCGTTACGCCTTCCTGGCCAGCGTGGCCCAGTAGGAAGGGACGTTATGCTCGTGCAGATTGCCGTAGCCGTTCGTGTCCTCATACAGGTCGATCAGCTGCAAGCCCGCGTGCAGCTGGCCCGCGAGCTGATCCTCGGCGGTGTGCGAGAACTGCACACCGCTGTCGTCTTTTTGCAGCTGCCGCATCTGCGCCTCATCCTCGAGCGGGTTGAACGGCAGCGTGTTGCAGATCTTCGTCTCATCCTCATCAAAGGCGTAGTTGATGCCGTTGTCGAGTCCCGCGAGCAGCCGTCCGCCGGGCTTCAGCACACGGTGGCACTCACGCCAGATGGGCAGCACGTCCAGCACGTAGCAGTTGGACACGGGATGGAAGATGAGATCGAAGAAATTGTCGTCGAACGGCAGCTTTTTCGTCATATCCGCGCGGATGATCGTGATCGCATACCCCTCGCGCCCGGAAACGAGCGTTTCCGACGCGAGCTGCTTTTCCGAGTAATCGAGCACCGTGCATTCCGCGCCCAGCGCGGCAAAAATGGGCATCTGCTGGCCGCCGCCGGCGGCAAGACCCAGCACGCGCTTGCCGCGCAGATCGCCGAACCAGCCGTGCGGCACCGGTCTTGTCGGCGTGAGCCGCACGTCCCACACGCCGTTTTTCGCGTTTTCATATACTTCATGGGATATAGGCTTGCCCCATTCCCAGCCCTCGTCGACCCAGCGGTCGATCGTGGCGGCGTTGAGCGCCTGATAGGTCAATTCCATAAAAAATACCTCTCAAATTTGTTCACTTTGCTTCCTTTGCCAGCTTCCACGCCACATATTCGTCATAGGAACTCAGCCGGTCGATGATCGTGCCGTCGGGCTGGAACTCGATGACGCGGTTGCACGTCGTTTGCAGCAGCTCGTGGTCGTGCGAGGCGAGCAGGATGTTGCCCGGGAAGGCGCACAGGCCCTTGTTGACGGCCTGAATGGCCTCCATGTCGAGATGGTTTGTCGGCTGGTCGAGCAGGATGACGTTCGCGCCCGAGAGCATCATTTTCGACAGCATACACCGCACCTTTTCGCCGCCCGAGAGCACGTTCACGGGCTTGAAGACCTCTTCGCCCGAGAAGAGCATCCGGCCGAGGAAGCCGCGCAGATACACGTCGTCCTTTTTGGCCGAATACTGGCGGATCCAGTCGACGAGTGACTCGCTGTGACCCTCGAAATACGCGGTGTTGTCCTTCGGCAGATAGCTGGTCGTGACGGTCTGGCCCCACTTGACGCTGCCTTCGTCCGGTTCGAGCTCGCCCGTGAGGATCTTGAACAGCGTCGTCTGCGCCAGCTCGTTTTCGCCGACGAAGGCGATCTTGTCGTTCTTATTCACGATGAACGAGACTTTGTCCAGCAGCTTCACGCCGTCGACGGTCTTTGAGATATCCGTCACGAACAGGATGTCCTTGCCGACCTCTCGTTCGCGCTCAAAGCCGACGAACGGATACCGGCGCGAGGACGCGGGCATCTCTTCGACCGACATTTTATCGAGCAGCCGGCGGCGGGACGTGGCCTGCTTGCTCTTGGCCTTGTTGGCCGCGAAGCGCGCGATGAACGTCTGCAATTCCGCGATCTTTTCCTCGGCACGCTTATTCTTGTTGCGGATGAGCTGCTGGATGAGCTGGGACGATTCGTACCAGAAATCGTAGTTGCCGACGTACAGCTTGATCTTGCCGTAGTCGATATCGACGATGTGCGTGCAGACGGTGTTGAGGAAGTGGCGGTCGTGGCTGACGACGATGACAAGGCCGGTGTCCTCATAGTCGAGGATGAAGTCCTCGAGCCAGTTGATGGCCTCGATGTCGAGGTTGTTCGTCGGCTCGTCGAGCATGACGATGTCGGGCTTGCCGAACAGCGCCTGCGCAAGCAGCACCTTGACCTTCAGCCGCGGATCGGTATTGCCCATCAGATCATTGTGCAGCTCCACCGGGATGCCGAGCCCCTGCAAGAGCTTCGATGCGTCGGATTCGGCCTCCCAGCCGTCCATGTCGGCAAATTCTGCCTCGAGCTCGCTGGCCTTCAGACCGTCTTCCTCGGTGAAATCGTCCTTTTCATACAGCGCGTCCTTTTCCTTCATCACGTCGTACAGCCGCTGGTTGCCCATAATGACGGTGTCGAGAATGGGATAGGCGTCGTACTGGTTCTGATCCTGCTTGAGGATGGACATCCGCGCGCCGGGCTTGATGAAGATCTCGCCCGACGTGGGTTCGAGCGCACCGGATAAAATTTTCAGAAACGTCGACTTGCCCGCGCCGTTGGCGCCGATGACGCCGTAGCAGTTGCCGGGGGTGAATTGCAGATCGACCTGCTTGAAAAGCGTCGAGCCGCCGAACTGCATGGCGAGATTGGAAATGGTGATCATAATAAAAACCTCGAAACGACATATTTTAAATATTATAGCACGATTCCGGACATTTGCATAGAGGCAGGAATGCGCGAAAAAGGACTTGACAAATACCCTTAGGGGGTATATAGTGAAAATACCCCACAGGGGTATCAAGGAGGAAACGCATATGCCAGAACCGAAACGATGTTCCTGCTGCGAAAAGCATACCCTGCGGCAGGAGGAGCAGAAAAAGAAGCTCCTGAACCGTCTGCGCAGGATCGAGGGCCAGGTGCGCGGTTTACAGGCGATGGTGGAGTCCGACGCCTACTGCAACGACATTCTCACGCAGTCGGCCGCTGTCAACGCCGCCGTCAACGCCTTCAACCGCGAGCTTCTGTCCGAGCATCTGCGCACGTGCGTCGCGCGCGACCTGAGAGAAGGCCACGAGGAGATCGTGGACGAGCTGGCCGCGACGCTGCAAAAGCTGATGAAGTAAGTTCTGTTTTCCCAAGGAGGGAGTTTTTATGCAGCAATTTTCCGTGACGGGAATGCACTGCGCCGCGTGCAGCGCCAGTGTGGAAAAGGCCGTTAAAAAAGTCCCGGGTGTCGAGTCCTGCGCCGTGAGCCTGCTGACCAATTCGATGGGCGTCGGGGGCACGGCCAGCGACGCGGCGATCATCGCGGCTGTCGAGGGCGCGGGCTACGGCGCGTCGGTGCGCGGACAGGAATCCTCCGCGCCGTCTGCGGCGCAGGCAGCCGATGCGCTGGCTGACCACGACACGCCAAAGCTCAAAAAACGCCTCATTGCGTCGGTGGGCTTTTTGCTCGTACTGATGTATTTCTCGATGGGCCATATGATGTGGGGCTGGCCGCTTCCCCATTGGTTTGACGGCAATCACGTCGCCATGGGCCTTGTGCAGCTGCTTCTGGCCGGGATCATCATGGTCATCAACCAGGCGTTCTTTGTCAGCGGCACAAAGAGCCTGCTGCGCGGCGCGCCGAATATGGACACGCTCGTCTCGCTCGGCGCGGCGGCATCGTTCGGGTGGAGCGTCTATGCGCTCTTTGCCATGACGGACGCGCAGCTGCACGGCGGCAGCGAAGCGGCCATGGCCTATATGGATGAATTCTATTTCGAATCCGCCGCGATGATCCTCACGCTCATCACGGTCGGCAAAATGCTCGAAGCGCGGTCCAAGGGCAAGACGACCGACGCCTTAAAGAGCCTTATGGCGCTCGCTCCGGAGACGGCGACGGTCATAAGAGACGGCAGGGAGGTCAAGATCCCCGCCGCGCAGGTCAGAAAGGGCGATGTATTCGTCGTCCGACCGGGCCAGAGCATTCCGGTCGACGGCGTGGTGCTGGAGGGTACGAGCGCCGTCAACGAGGCGGCCCTGACCGGCGAGAGCGTCCCGGTCGACAAAGCGCCCGGCGACGGCGTATCGGCTGCGACGGTCAACTGCTCGGGCTTTTTGCGCTGCGAGGCCACGCGCGTCGGCGAGGATACGACGCTCAGCCAGATCATCCGCATGGTCTCCGACGCGGCGGCGACAAAAGCGCCCATCGCCAAGACGGCGGATAAGGTCGCGGGCGTGTTCGTCCCGGCGGTCATCTCCATCGCGGTGCTGACGACCGTCGTCTGGCTGCTCATCGGCCGGGAATTCGGCTTCGCGCTTGCGCGCGGCATCTCCGTGCTCGTCATCAGCTGCCCGTGCGCGCTGGGCCTTGCAACGCCGGTTGCGATCATGGTCGGCAGCGGCGTCGGCGCGAAAAACGGCATTCTGTTCAAAACCGCCGCGAGTCTCGAGCATACCGGCCGCACGCGCATCGTCGCGCTCGACAAGACCGGCACCATCACCTCCGGTCAGCCAGAGGTCACGGACATCCTCCCGGCTGCCGGCGTCGATGCAGACGCGCTGCTGCTGGCCGCCGTTTCGCTCGAAGCGAAAAGCGAGCATCCGCTCGCCGCGGCGATCCTGAACTACGCGGAAGAAAAGCAGATACAGCCCGAGCCGGCGGAGGATTTTGCGGCCATCACCGGCAGCGGCCTGCGCGCAAAGACGCGCGGCGCGGAGCTGGTCGGCGGCAGCGTGAAATTCATGGCGTCGCAGCTGGCGCTGCCGCAGACGCTGCTGGATCAGGCCGATAGCCTCTCGCAGCAGGGCAAAACGCCGCTGGTGTTTGCGAAAAACGGCAAGCTCCTCGGGCTTATCGCCGTGGCTGACGCCATCAAGCCCGAAAGTCCCGAAGCCATCCGCCAGCTGCGCGGCATGGGCGTGCGCGTGGTCATGCTGACGGGCGACAATGCGCGCACCGCCGCGGCGATCGGCAAGGCTGCGGGTGTGGATGAGGTCGTCGCGGGCGTTCTGCCCGGCGGCAAGGAGGCCGTCATCCGTGAGCTTCAGAAATACGGCCCCGTCGCCATGGTCGGCGACGGCATCAACGACGCGCCCGCGCTCACCGCGGCCGACACCGGCATCGCCATCGGCGCCGGCGCGGACGTGGCCATCGACGCAGCCGACGTCGTGCTCATGAAGAGCACGCTCCTGGACGTGCCTGCGGCCATCCGTCTCAGCCGCGCCGCGCTGCGCAATATCCACGAAAACCTCTTCTGGGCGTTTATTTATAACGTCATCGGCATTCCGCTGGCTGCGGGCGTGTTCGTCGGGCTGGGTCTGACGCTCAATCCGATGTACGGCGCGGCGGCAATGAGCCTGTCCAGCTTCTGCGTGGTGTCGAACGCGCTGCGCCTGAACCTCTGCAAGCTCTACAGCCCGAAGCACGATCACAAAGGCAAACCGCTGCCGGAGTTCCATCTGGCAGATGCAAATAAGGAGGAATCTGTTATGACAAAGACATTATACGTGACCGGCATGATGTGCGGCCATTGCGAGGCGCGCGTCAAAAAGGCGCTCGAGGCCGTCGACGGCGTGCAGTCGGCCGTGGCCGATCACACGGCGGGTACCGCCGTCGTGACGCTGACGAAGGACGTGCCGAACGAGGTGCTCAAGGCCGCCGTCGAGGCGCAGGATTATCCCGTCACGTGCGTCGAATAACAGCCCGGACGGCTGTTTTCGAAAAAACGCAGAGCCGCCGCCGGCGGCTCTGCAAAACCGCACCGGTTCACGCACTCTAACCGGTAAAACAGAAAATTCCATATATAATCACAGAGAAACAGGAGAGTTGGCTATGAAAATTTTAGTGTTCGGCGCGGGCGTGCTCGGCTGCAATCTGGCGAGAAATCTGTTCCGCGCGGGAAAGGACGTCACGCTGCTGGCCCGCGGCCGCTGGGCGGAGCAGATCCGGACGAACGGCCTGCGGATCCGGGATAAATTCTCGCTCCGTATGTCGGTCAGCCGCATTCCGGTCGTGACGGAGCTGAAGGCGGACGATGCATACGACGTGATCTTCGTCGTCCTGCGCTATACGCAGCTGGATGCGATCGGCGATGCGCTGCGGGCGAACGGGACGAAAAATATCGTCTTCGTGGGCAACAACGTGCGCGCACGCGCGCTTGCCGCGGCCTTACCGGAGAAAAACGTGCTGTTCGCGTTTGCATCCTCGGCGGGACACCGGGAGCCCGGCCATGTGGCGTCCATCGATCTGAAAAAGATCACGATCGGCCAGCTGGCAGACGCACCCTCCAATGAGGCGCTGATCGGGCAGATCTTCGGCGGCACGAAATACAAGGTGGCCTATGAGCCGAATATGGAGGATTACCTCCTCTGCCACGCGGCGTTCGTGCTGCCGGTGGCCTTCGCGTGCTACAAAGCGGACGGCGATCTCAAAAAGCTCAGGGGAGACACGGCGTACTTAAACCGGATGATCGACGCCAATCTCGAGGGCTACCGCGCCATCCGGAACGCCGGGCACGCGATCCTGCCAGAATCGGACGCCGACTTTGAAAGCGCCGCATACCGCAGGACCTGCCTGCGCTTTTTCAAGCTCATGTGCGCGACCTCGCTCGGGAAGATCTGCGCGTCCGACCACGCCATGAACGCGGTGGACGAAATGGGCGCGCTGAATCGTGATCTGAAGCGCTTTTTCGACGAAACCGGCGCGGCGCACCCGGTGTGGGATGCGCTCGAGCGCGAAGCCGGGAAATACCTGGCGTGACGGGGGAAGGGAAGACGAGGTTCGGCCTGCGCCGCGGGATCTGTCACTGCCGGAGAACCGGGACTACACCATGAAGGACGTATGTCAATTTCGTCATTGCCTTGCTGCAAAGCCGGCTTTTCAACCGGCTCTGCGGCAAGGCGGACGATTTCTGTAACGGCCGGCCGCCTTCCTTGCATTCGTTTCCTCCGTATGGTATGCTTCGCATACAGAAACCCGTTCGGGCAGGTGATTTTGTGACGGCGCAGAAAAAACGGGATATGCTTACCGGCGGCATTGCAGCATTTTTGATCGTCTGCGCCGTTTGTGCGCGCGTTGTCACACGCGGACACCGGGACGCCGCTTACTTCCTGCCGGTGTCGCTGCTGCGGAGCTTTATTTATATCGGACTCATGACAGGGTGGGGCGTTTCGCTCCGGCAGCGCATTGTCCAGACGCAGGTGCGGCGGTATCTGGCGGCGACGGCGGCGCTGTGCGTGTTCTGGCTGTCGATCCGGACGGTCAAATTCTTTTTTGCCGCCGCGCCTGCCGCGATTCGCTATGCAGCTGCGACAGGCAATTTGCTTGACAGGCAGCTGCATGGGCATCCCACAGCATGAGATCGAGAACATCGCCAGAGTCCTGTTACCCGACATCCTTGCCTATTATGAAAGCGAAGAAGGGCAGCTGGAATTTGCAGAATGGAAAGTACGACGCGACGCGGATGCAGCCGACAATGAGGCCGAGAAAATCGCCTGAAGATAACAGAAAGGACGGCAGCAGCCGTCCTTTTTCTGTATCGCACCATTAAATTTATTTCGGTTTTCCAGGTCCTCGCGGCTTGGATTCCGGGCGCTTGATGACGCCGTTCCGGAAATGCGTATCCTCAAACTTTTCAAAATAAACAAATAATCCGAACCCGTCTCCAACTGCGAAGACCTGGTTCGGATTATCTTTGTCTGCATAGGGGCATAGATGCCGATACAATTTGACTTTTCTGTTCCAAGGGTGTGCAAGGGGGTGCAGACCAATCATTAGGGGGTGCAAAGCCCGAAAATGCCCAAATTATCGGCGTTTTTCGTTGCATTGCGAAAGAAAACTTGTTCCCGGTGTTGAACGAATCACACCGCAGGAAAGAGCATAGCCAGCATTGCTGCATCATCAATACCTGACGCTTCGACCCGAAAAAACAAGGGTAAAAACAAAGTCACACTTTGCGTTTTCGGCTCGAAAATATATGTCAAAATGCAGAGTGTGACTATTCCAATATGAGAAAAACCGCTCCGTATCTACAAGAAAACGGAGCGGCTATTCTATTATTATACTGTGATGCGGATGCCGGATTGAAAGATGAAAGACAGTTTTTCGGTCGGCATGATCTCCACCCGGTCGAGTGTGCGTATCATCAGTGAGAAGTCAAATTCTTCAACTCTGCCTGTCGTTTCCAGTAGACCTATCATCTCTTCTGCACGGTAGGCTGTCAGCGGGTTATCCGAGGTAGCAGCGGTGTTATGCAAAGACGGAAGGTAATACCGTTTTGCGTTGTTGTACCTTACACGGCATTCACTGCTGCAGAATTTCTGCCGCGTAATGTGGCAGGTTG
>CAKUOS010000066.1 GCA_934670025.1 uncultured Oscillospiraceae bacterium | reverse complement strand
CGGCGCTCCTCGGTCAGCTGCGGGAAGACGAGGCGGATAACGCGGCCGTCGTTCTGCGGGTTGATGCCGAGATCCGAGGTCTGGATGGCCTTTTCGATGGCCTTGAGCAGACTGTGATCCCACGGCTGGATGACGAGCGTGCGCGGGTCGGGAGAAGAAACGGTACCGACCTGGTTGATGGGGCTGGGCTGGCCGTAATACTCCACCGAGATGCGGTCGAGCACCTGCGCATTGGCGCGGCCGGCGCGCACAGCGGCAAAATCGGAGGCGAGCACCTCCAGAGTTTTTTCCATTTTACGCTGGAATTCCTTGAGATCTGCCATGATTAAAGTTCCTCCTTCACAATAGTTCCGATCGGCTCGCCCATCACGACGCGCAGAATGTTCTGCGGATCCTTGAGCGCGAAGACCTGCACGGGAATATGGTTGTCCATGGAAAGCGACGTGGCCGTGGTGTCCATGACGGCCAGATGACGCGCGAGCACCTCGTCATAGGTGATGGCGTCATACTTGACGGCGTTCGGGTCCTTGGCCGGGTCGGCCGAGTAGACGCCGTCGATGTTTTTGGCAAGCAGGATGGCGTCGGCATTGATCTCCGCCGCGCGCAGCACCGCGCCGGTGTCGGTCGAGAAATAGGGGTTGCCGGTACCGCAGCCGAAGATGACCACGCGGCCCTTTTCCAGATGACGGATGGCCTTGGAGCGGATATAGGGCTCGGCGATCTGGTTCATGGCGATGGCCGTCTGTACGCGGACCTCGACGCCGCGCTGCTCGAGACAGTCGGCCACGGCAAGGGCGTTGATGCACGTGGCAAGCATCCCCATATGGTCCGCGCGCGTGCGCTCCATCCTGCCGCCGCCGTCTTTGACGCCGCGCCAGAAGTTGCCGCCGCCGACCACGACGCCGATCTGCACCCCGGCCTCGACGCACTGGCCGATGACGTCGCAGACGCCGCCGATGACGTCGAAGTCCAGCCCGCGGTGCGCCTCGCCGGCAAGGGCCTCACCGCTGATCTTGAGTAAAACTCGTTTGTATTTCGGTTCACGCATGGTTGAAACTCTCCTTTTTCAGTCGCGTCTATTTTATAATAGAAACCGCGCGTTGAAAAGGGGGAAAATGAATTTTCCCCGGATTGTTTTCATTTTTTTCACATTCCGGAAGCCTTTGTTCATTTTCACATTGCGTTATACGGACGAATCGGCTATAATGTATAAGTTACAGGACATTTCATCCGGGAGGATCTATCATGGAAGAAGAAAGAAAGCCGTTGGAGAACCGAAATTTTATCGACGCCTTCATTGAAGAGGATCTGGCCCCCGGCGGCCGGTTCGAGGGCAAGACCGTTCACACCCGGTTCCCGCCGGAGCCGAACGGCTATCTGCACATCGGCCACTGCAAGGCGCTGACGATCGACTTCGGCACGGCCGAAAAGTTCGGCGGCCTGTGCAATCTGCGCATGGACGACACCAACCCGACCAAGGAAGACACCGAATACGTCGACGCCATCCAGGCCGATATCCACTGGCTGGGCTTCGACTGGGGCGACCGCTTCTTCTACGGCTCGGATTACTTTGAAAAGGACTATGCATTCGCCGTCGAGCTCATCAAAAAGGGCCTGGCCTACGTCTGCGACCTGACGGCCGAGCAGTTCCGCGAATACCGCGGCGACATCGGCAAGCCCGCGACGAGCCCGTACCGCGACCGCTCCGTCGAGGAGAACCTCGACCTGTTCGAGCGCATGAAAAACGGCGAGTTCCCCGAGGGCAGCCGCACGCTGCGCGCGAAGATCGACCTGGCCTCCGGCAACTTCAATATGCGCGACCCCGTCATCTACCGCATCCGCTATATGCATCACCACCGTCAGGGCGACAAGTGGTGCATCTATCCGATGTACGACTTCGCGCACCCCATTCAGGACGCGCTCGAGGGCATCACGCACAGCCTGTGCTCGCTGGAGTTTGAGGCGCACCGCCCGCTCTACGACTGGGTCGTGAGCAACGTCTCCGTCCCGGCAAAGCCGCGGCAGATCGAGTTTGCGCGCCTCGGCATCGACCACACCGTCATGTCCAAGCGCAAGCTGCGCCAGCTCGTCGAGCAGAATTACGTCTGCGGCTGGGACGATCCGCGGATGCCGACGCTCTGCGGTCTGCGAAGAAGAGGCTACACGAGCCATTCCATCCGCGATTTCTGCGAGCGCATCGGCGTGGCGAAATCCGCCAACACCGTGGAATACGCGCTTCTGGAGCACTGCCTGCGCGAGGATCTCAACGACACGGCCGAGCGCACGATGGCCGTTCTGCATCCGGTGAAGCTCGTCATCACGAACTATCCCGAAGGGCAGTCCGAGTCCTTCGAGGTCGAAAACAACCCCGTCCATCCCGAACAGGGCACGCACACCGTCACGTTCTCGCGCGAGGTGTGGGTCGAGGCCGACGATTTCCTTCCGGAACCCATCCCGAAGTATAAGCGCCTGTACCCCAACGGCCCGGAGTGCCGTCTGAAGGGCGCGTATCTCATCACCTGCACCGGCTGCAAACAGGCTGCCGACGGCAGCGTCGAGGAGATCTACGCCACGTATGACCCGGACTCCCGCGGTGGCGATCCCGCCGACGGCCGCAAGGTCAAGGGCGCGACGATCCACTGGGTCGACTGCAAAACCGCCGTCGACGCCGAGGTCCGCCTGTACAGCAACCTCTTCTCCGACGCGCAGCCCGACGGCGCGGACAGGAACTTTCTCGACTGCCTGAATCCCGACTCGCTCGAGGTCCTGACGGGCTGCAAGGTCGAGGCCGCGCTCGTCGAAGACGCGAAAAAGTACGACGCCGAAGGCAGCGGCCGCACCGCGCACACCGCGCCGGGCTATCAGTTCATGCGCGTGGGCTATTTCTGCATGGACAGCCGCGACTGCCGCGCGGACCATCTGGTCTTCAACCGCAGCGTCCTGCTGAAAGACGGCTTCAAGCCCGCAAAATAAACCAGTCTCAACGCCTCTCCCGGATGGGAGAGGCGTTCTTTTGTCCGCTTGTGAACGCTTTGTGAATTTTTGGCGCGGGGGTTGCAAAACGCAGACAGTGTGCTACAATACGGTTAGCACTCATAGATAGAGAGTGCTAATACGCAAAGGACGTGACATCTATGGAAAAAAAGCAATTTCAGGCGGAATCCAAACGCCTGCTCGATCTGATGATCAACTCCATTTATACGCATCAGGAAATTTTCCTGCGTGAAATTATTTCGAACGCCTCCGACGCCATCGACAAGCTCGCCTATCAGGCGCTGACCGACGAATCCGTGGGCCTGAGCCGCAGCGATTTCAAAATCGAGCTGAAGCCCGACGAAGCCTCCCGCACGCTCACCGTCAGCGACAACGGCGTCGGTATGTCCAGGGACGAGATGGAGCAGAATCTCGGCACGATCTGCCGCTCCGGGAGCCTCCAGTTCAAGCAGGCGCTCGACAAGGAGCACACCGCCGACACCGACATCATCGGCCAGTTCGGCGTGGGCTTCTATTCGGCGTTCATGGTCGCCGACAAGGTGACGGTCGTCTCGAAGAAGTTCGGCTCCGACGAGGCGTGGCAATGGGAATCCGAGGGTGCCGACGGCTATACCATGACGCCGTGCGAAAAGGAAACAGCCGGCACCGACGTCATCATGCAGCTCAAGGCCGACACCGACGACGAAAAATACTCCCGCTTCCTCAAGACGTGGGAGCTGCAATCGCTCGTGCGCAAGTATTCCGACTACATCCGCTACCCCATCCGCATGGAGGTCGAAAAGAGCCGCATGAAGGAAGGCACAGAGCAGAGCGACAAGCCCGAATACGAGACTTACAAGGAAGTCGAGACGCTCAACTCGATGGTGCCCATCTGGAACAAGGCGAAAAAGGACGTCACCGACGAGGAATACAACAATTTCTATAAGGAAAAGTTCTTTGACTTTGAAGATCCCGTCGCCGTCATCCACGCAAACGTCGAGGGCGCGGTCACGTACAAGGCCCTGCTCTATATCCCGGCCAAGGCGCCGTATGACTTCTACACCAAGGACTTTAAAAAGGGCCTGCAGCTGTACTCCTCGGGTGTGATGATCATGGAAAACTGCGCCGATCTGCTGCCCGACTGCTTCCGGTTTGTGCGCGGCGTGGTCGATTCGCAGGATCTGAGCCTGAATATCTCGCGTGAAATGCTCCAGCACGACCGGCAGCTGAAATTCATCGCCGGGAATCTGGAAAAGAAGATCAAGTCCGAGCTGCAAAAGCTCATGGAGTCCGACCGTGAGAAATACGAGAAGTTCTTCACCGCGTTCGGGATGCAGCTGAAATACGGCATCGTGGCCGATTACGGCGCGAAAAAGGATACCTTGCAGGATCTGCTTCTGTACTGGTCGAGCAGGGAGGGCAAGCTCGTCTCGCTCAAGGAATACGCGGCCGCCATGCCCGAGGATCAGAAGTTCATCTACTACGCAGCCGGCGAGAGCCGCGAGCGCCTCGGTCAGCTGCCGCAGCTGGAAAAGCTGCGCCAGAAGGGCTGCGACGTGCTGTTCATGACCGACGAGGTCGACGGCTTCGTGCCGCAGACGCTCGGCAAGTATCAGGAGAAGGAATTCAAGTCCGTCACGGCGGGCGATCTCGGTCTCGGCACCGAAGAAGAGAAAAAGGCCGCCGAGGAAAAGCAGGAAAAGGCGAAGCAGACGCTCGATTTCGTCAAGGCCACGCTCGGCGACAAGGTCCGGGAAGTCCGTCTGAGCGAAGATCTCGGCAGTCACCCGGTCAGCGTCATTCCCGCCGAGGGCATGACGTTTGAGATGGAGAAATACTTCAAGCGTCTGAACCCCGAGGCCGGGATGAAGGCCGACCGCATTCTGGAGCTCAACGCCGACCATCCGATCTTCGCAAAATTGCAGATCGCCGTCGCGCAGGACGAAAAGAAGGCGCGCGACATCACGAACATCCTCTACACGCAGGCGCTGCTGATGGCCGACCTGCCAGTCGACAACGCGGGCGAGTACACCGACCTCGTGTGCAGTCTGATCGGCTGAGTTTTCCGGAATTATACAGATCCCAAACAAATTTCCCGCGCCTCCACCTCTGGATGCGCGGGAATGTTTTGTTTTTGCTCTTCCGCAGTTCGGGAATCTATGATATACTGGTGAAAATCAGACGGAAACGGAGGGCTTCCCATGCAGACGCGGACGATCTTTTTCGATCTGGATGATACCCTGTACGACCGGCGGCTGCCGTTTCGGGCGGCGTTCCGGACCTTTTTCGGCGGCCGCTACGCGGAGCTGACCGACCGCGCGTTTTATACCGTCATGCACCGCGGCTACGAGGTCTTTGAGGCCGCGCACACCGGAAAGATCACCATGCGGCAGATGCATATTTACCGCCACCAGACCGGTCTGCGCGATCTGGGCATCGCCATTACGGAGGACGACGCGCTGCGGTTACAGGCGCTCTACGCCGTCGAGCAGGGAAAGATCGCGCTGACGGACACGATGGTGCGTGTGCTGGATCTGTGCCGGGAGAAATTCGCCGCCACCGGCGTCATCACCAACGGCGGCGTCGACACGCAGCGCGGCAAGCTGCGCAGTCTCGGCATGGAGCGCTGGCTGCGGGCCGATCTCGTCTTCATCTCCGACGCCGTGGGCGTCATGAAGCCCGCACCGGAAATTTTCCGTATGGCGCAGACGGCCGCGGGCGGCGGCGCGTGCGTCTATGTGGGAGACTCGCTGACACAGGACATCGCGGGCGCGGGCGCGGCCGGCTTTACGACGGTCTGGATGAACCGCACAGGCGAGGCTGCGGGCACGATCGTCCCGGCTCATACCGTGTGCAGCGAACAGGCGCTGCTCGAATGCCTGCACGCTCTTTGAAAATCATAAACCGGCGCAGCTGCGGCTGCGCCGGTTTTTTACCGTTTATCGGACCCGCTCGTAGGAAAAATCGCCGAGCCGTTCGCCGAAGAGCGTCTCTATGTCCGTTTCGCCGGCAATGAGCGCCAGCTTTTTTGCGCGCGGCAGCTGCTTGAGAAATACCTCCAGCCGTGCGGCGGCCGCGTGGCCGTCTGTCCGCCAGAGCGCCGCGAGCGCCTCAGCCGGGTGCGACCGGGTGTATTTCGCGCACGCCGCGCCGCGCGTGAAGTGTGCTTGCAGGCGCTTTTCGATATCGGCGGCGATGCCGGTATAGAGACTGCCGCCCCGGCACCAAAGCATATAGATATCGTACATCACATCGCCGCCAGCCGGTTGGCGATGGCCGCAAATGCGGGGATATCCAGCGTCTCGCCGCGCACCGTGGGCGCAAAGCCCGCTTCTTCGATCACGGCGGCAAGCACGGGCTTGTCGACCTGCGGGAACCCGGACGACAGCGCGTTTAAAAGCGTCTTTCTGCGCTGGGCGAAGGCCGCGCGCACGACCTTGAAGAACATGGCCTCGTCGCAGATCCCGCAGACGGGCTGCGTGCGCATCGTGAGCTTCAAAACCGCGCTCGTGACCTTCGGCTGCGGGATGAAGCAGCTCGCGGGCACATCGAACAGCAGCTCCGGTTCGGCGTAATACTGGCAGAAAACGCTGAACGCGCCGTAATCGCCCTTGCCGGCGGGCGCGCAGATGCGCTGCGCGACCTCCTTCTGCACCATGACGGTCACGGATTCGAACGCACGGCTCTCAAGCAGCGCGGCCAGCACCGGCGTCGTGATATAATACGGCAGATTCGCGCACGCCATCGGCCGCAGGCCCGCGAATTCCTCGCGCACGAGCTTCGGGATGTCCGTTTTCAGGATATCGCCGAAGATGATCTCGAGATTTTCATTGCCCGCCATCGTCTCGGCCAGGATGGGCTGCAACGTCCGGTCGAGTTCGACCGCAACGACCTTTTTCGCATACCGGCACAGCTGCTGCGTCAGCGGCCCGATGCCCGGGCCGATCTCCAGCACGCCGCACGTCCCGTCCGCGCCGGACTCGAGCGCGATGTTCTGCGGCACCCAGCTCTGCGTGAGGAAGTTCTGCCCCTTGGCCTTGGAAAAGTGAAAGCCGTGCCGGGCAAGCAGCGCCTTGATTTCGGTGATATTACAAAGATCCATAAAAAATCCGCCTTTCGTCGTGCATCCATGATACCAGACGAAGGGCGGATTTTCAATCAGTTCTCCGCGTCTTTCTCGACGTAGACGCGCACGTGCTGCACGCCCCACGCGATGCACGTGTCGTAATCCGTGCCCATGTAAATATCGATCACGTACGGATGGGCCATCATGTTGCTGCCGGTGTCCTCGGCGTAATAATCGCCGACGAGCGTCCCGTCGTCAAGATACAGCCACACGTGCGTGCCATACGGAATGATGCCGGGGTTGACGGCCAGCGTGCGGTTTACGGTCGTATATGTCCCGGTCGCGGTCGTGCCGGTCTGGCAGTAGGCCGTGGCGAGGAAGGTGTCGAGCAGCTCCAGATCGTCCGGAACCGCAGGCCCGGACGGCGCTTCCGCGTCTTCCTCCGCCGGCGCTTCGGGCTGGGGTTCGGGCTCCGGCTCCGGAGATGCCTCTTCCGGAGATACCTCTTCCTGCTCGGATTCCGGTTCCACGAGCGTATAGCCGATGCGCACCGGCGCGGGCTGCGCCGTCTGCGTCCGGACGGCCGCCGCTTCGGCCGCAGGCTGCGGCTCCGCCGCGGCCCGTGCCGCGCGCGCCGCAACGGCGAGGCTCATCAGCGCCGCGATCACCGCCGCAAGCGCAAGGATGGGATATTTTGCGTGTTTCAGCTTCATATCGGTTGTCCTCCTTTTTTGATCTGCGCGCGCACCCGTCTCTATATTTACAATTCAGTGACATCCGAATTACAAAATGTCATGTTTGCTATTATAGCGATTTTTTTGCAAACGTCAAGAAAAACGGCCCGGATCCCGCCGCAGCGGCGAAAACTCCCATGCTTCGCGCCGGTTTTCGGGGGTTGACAGATCCGGGAAGAAGTGCTATTGTATGCGGTAGTCAAACGGCTGTGACGAAGACACGTCCCGGCAGCGGCTGCGCAGCAGAGAGAGGCTCGTATGGTGCAAGAGCCTTTGCAGAGCCCGCCCGGATACCGCTTCCGAGCCGCGGCGCGGAAATGCGCCGCCGGGTTCTCCCGTTACAGAGATCACAAAGCGACGGAATTTTTCCGTAAGCAGGGTGGAACCGTGGAGCGTTCAGCGCCTCACCCCTGATGACAGGGGTAAGGCGTTTTTTGTTTTGCCCCAGATAAAAAAGGAGGCACATATCATGTCCGAAAACAATGAATTCTCGTTTGAAAACCCGCAGTACCGCAAAACGTACTGGCACACCTGCTCGCACGTCATGGCGCAGGCCGTCAAGCGCCTGTGGCCCGAGGTCAAGCTGGCCATCGGCCCGTCGATCGACAACGGCTTTTACTATGACTTCGACGCGCCGTTCAACTTTACCCAGGAAAATCTCGACGCCATCGAGGCCGAGATGCGCAAGATCTGCAAGGAAAAGCTGAAGCTCGAGCGCTTTGAGCT
>CAKUOS010000065.1 GCA_934670025.1 uncultured Oscillospiraceae bacterium | reverse complement strand
GTCAGCAAGGACGGGAAAATTTATCAGATGAAATTCTCCCGCGGCCATATCACCCAGGAAATGCGCGTCATCGGCACGACCGACGGCCACGGCACCAAGGTCACGTTCAAGCCCGACCCCGAGATGTTCGACACGCTGGAATACGACTACGAGACACTCCATACCCGGATGCGCGAGCAGGCGTTTTTGAATGCCGGCCTGCACATCACCATCCGCGACGAGCGCATCGAGTCCGCCGACAAGCCCGAAAAAGAGCGCGTGGCCTCCATGTGCTACGAGGGCGGCATCCGCGAGTTCGTCCGCTGGTATAACCGGCACAAAACGCCCATCCACGAGCAGGTCGTCTATATGTCCGGTTCCAAGGGCGACGACACGGCCGAGGTCGCGCTGCAATATAACGACTCCTTCGCCTCGACCATCGTTTCCTTTGCAAACGATATCCACACGCCCGAGGGCGGTATGCACGAAGAGGGCTTCAAGCGCGCGCTGACCAACGTTCTCAATGCCTACGGCATGAAAAAGGGCTATATCAAGGGCGACGACAAGGTCACGGGCGACGACGTGCGCGAGGGTCTGACCGCTATTGTCTCCGTCAAGCTGACCGAGGCACAGTTTGAGGGCCAGACGAAGGCCAAGCTCGGCAACGCCTCCATGCGCACGCTTGTCAGCAACATCGTCACGCAGCAGCTGGCCGAGTTCCTCGAGGAAAATCCCGCCGTCGGCAAGGCGATCCTCGACAAGGCCATGATGGCCAACCGCGCGCGCGAGGCCGCGCGCAAGGCGCGCGAGGCGATCCGCCGCAAGACCGGCCTCGAATCCGGTCAGATGCCCGATAAGCTGCGCGACTGCAACGATACCGACCCCACGCTCACCGAAATTTACATCGTCGAGGGCGATTCCGCCGGCGGCTCGGCCACGCAGGGACGCGACTCGCGCTTCCAGGCGATCTTACCGCTCTGGGGCAAAATGCTGAACGTGGAAAAGGCCCGGGCCGACAAGGTCTACGGCAATGATAAGCTCCAGCCCGTCATCACCGCGCTCGGCGCCGGTATCGGCGACGAATTCAACCTCGAAAAGCTCCGCTATCACAAGGTCATCATCATGGCCGATGCCGACGTCGACGGCAGCCATATCCGCACGCTCCTGCTGACGTTCTTCTTCCGCTTCATGCGGCCGCTCATCGAGCACGGCTACGTCTATTCCGCCGTGCCGCCGCTTTACAAGCTCACGCGCGGCAAGACGCAGCGCGTGGCGTACTCCGATCCCGAGCGCGATAATATTTCCGCGGAAATGCGCGCCGACAACCCGAATGCAAAGATCGACATTTCCCGGTACAAGGGCCTTGGCGAGATGAACCCGCACGAGTTGTGGGAGACGACGATGGATCCCACAACGCGCACGCTGCGCCGCATCACGCTCGAAGACGCGGTGCAGGCCGACCAGATCTTTACCGTCCTGATGGGCGAGGCCGTCGAGCCGCGCAAGGAGTTCATCGAAGAAAACGCGAAATACGTCGTGAATCTGGATATCTGACGCTCCAATACGAAGGAGAAAGCATAAATGGCACATAAAAAAGATTACAAGCCCGAGGACATTCTGTTCCCGGAGCAGCGGATCGTGCAGTCCGAGCTCGTGCACGAAATGAAGAGCTCGTACATCGACTACGCGATGTCCGTGATCGTCGGCCGCGCGCTGCCTGACGTGCGCGACGGCCTCAAGCCCGTCCACCGCCGCATCCTCTACGCCATGTATGAGGACGGCCTGACCTCCGACAAGCCGTTCAAAAAGTCGGCCACGTGCGTCGGCGACGTGCTGGGCCGGTATCATCCGCACGGCGACGCATCGGTCTACGACGCGATGGTCCGTCTGGCGCAGGATTTCTCCATGCGCTATCCGCTTGTCGACGGCCACGGCAACTTCGGCTCCGTCGACGGCGATCCTCCTGCGGCTTACCGATACACCGAGGCGCGCATGTCGAAGCTCTGCAACGAGATGCTGCGCGATATCGACAAGGAAACCGTCCTGTGGGACCCGAACTTCGACGAATCGAGAAAGGAACCGCGCGTTCTTCCCTCGCGCTTCCCGAACCTGCTGGTCAACGGCTCGTCCGGCATCGCCGTCGGCATGGCGACGAATATCCCGCCGCACAACCTGACCGAGGTCATCAACGCCTGCATCTGCATTCTGGAAAACCCGGAGGCGGAGCTGGCAGACCTCATGGACTATATCAAGGGCCCGGATTTCCCGACAAAGGGCATCATCATGGGCCGCAGCGGCATCCGCGCCGCCTACGCCACGGGACGCGGCAAGATCACCGTCCGCGCCCGGACGGAGTTTGAGGAATTCGGCCAGAACCGCGAGCGCATCATCGTGACCGAGCTTCCCTATCAGGTCAACAAGCGCCAGCTCATCGCCGCTATGGCCGAGCAGGTGCGCGACAAGCGGTTAGAGGGCATCTCCGACATCCGCGACGAAACGGACCGCAACGGTATGCGCGTGGTCATCGAGCTGAAAAAGGACGCGAACCCGCAGGTCGTCCTCAACCGCCTGTTTGCCCAGACGCAGATGCAGACCACGTTCGGCGTGACGATGCTCGCGCTGGTCAACAACCAGCAGCAGCCGAAGATCCTGTCGCTTCGCCATATGCTGGACGAATATCTCGCCTATCAGGAGCAGATCATCACCCGCCGCACGCAGTACGACCTCAAAAAGGCGCTCGAGCGGCAGCACGTGTTACAGGGTCTTCTCATCGCCGAGGATAACATCGACGCAGTTATCAAGACCATTCGCGAGAGCTATGACAACGCGAAAGAGCGCCTGATGGAGCGCTTCAATCTGTCGGAAATTCAGGCGCAGGTCGTTCTGGATATGCAGCTCAAGCGTTTGCAGGGACTCGAACGCGAAAAGCTCGAAGCGGAATACGAGGAACTGGAAAAGCGCATCGCGTATTACCGCGAGCTGCTTGCCGATGAGGAAAAGCTCAAAGGCGTTCTCAAGGACGAGCTGATCGCCATCCGCGACAAGTTCGGCGACGCGCGCCTGACGGAGATCCAGGACGTCGAGGACGAGATCGACATCGAGGATCTCATCGAGGAGGAGCAGTGCGTCTTTACTCTCTCGCACGCGGGCTATTGCAAGCGCGTCCCGGCCTCGACCTATCGCAGCCAGAAGCGCGGCGGCCGCGGCGTGACCGGCCAGACGCTGAAAGAGGAGGACTTTGTCGAGGGCGTCTTCGCCGCTTCGACGCACGATTACATCCTCTTCTTCACGAACCTCGGCAAGGTCCACCGCCGCAAGGGCTACCAGATCCCCGAGGCCGGCCGCACGGCCAGAGGCACGAATCTTGTCAACATCCTGCCCTTTGAGCCGGGCGAAAAGGTCACCGCGGGCCTGACCGTGCACGAATTCGATGAGGATCACCTTGTTCTCGTCACGAAAAACGGCACCGTCAAGCGGCTGGAGCTTTCGTCGCTCAATACCGCGCGCAAGGCGGGCATCCGCGCCCTGACGCTCTCGGACGGCGACGAGCTCATCGCCGTCATGAAGACCGACGGCCATCAGAATATCATGCTCGCCAGCAAAAACGGCATGGCCATCTGCTTTGACGAGAACGACGTGCGCGTCATGGGCCGCGACGCGGCGGGCGTGCGCGGCATGATGCTGGACGCAGACGACGAGATCGTCGGCGCAGGCATCGCCGCCGAGGGCAAGCAGCTGCTGTCCGTGACGGAATTCGGCTACGGCAAGCGCACTGCCATCGAGGAATATATGCGCCTCGGCGAAGACGGCCGGCGCCATGTGCAGCAGCGCGGCGGCAAGGGCCTCAAAAACTATAACCTCACCGCCAAGACCGGCGCGCTGGCGGGCGTGGCGATTGTCGACGACACGGACGACGTCATGCTGATCGAGTCGGGCGGCGTGCTCATCCGTATGGCCGCGGCCGACATCAACGTCTATAAGCGCGACACACAGGGCGTCATCCTCATGCGCGTCGAGCAGGGCAACCGCGTCATCTCCATCGAGCCGCTGGCCCGCGAAGAGGACGCCGCCGCCGACGCGGAAGAAGTATGAAGACCGTCACCGTCTATACCGACGGCGCGTGCTCCGGTAATCCCGGGCCCGGCGGCTGGTGCGCGATCCTGGAGTATCAGGGACACGAGAAAATGCTCTCGGGCGGCGAAGCATCCACCACCAACAACCGCATGGAGATGACGGCCGTCATTCAGGCGCTGCTGGCGCTGCGCGAGCCGTGCGTGGTGGAGCTGTATTCTGACTCAAAATACGTCATCGACGCGCTGGAAAAGGGCTGGGCCTGGGGCTGGAAGCGAAAGGGCTGGGTCAAGTCCGATAAAAAGCCCGCGCTGAATCCCGACCTGTGGGATATGCTCCTCGGTCTGACGAAGCAGCACGAGATGCATTACCACTGGGTCAAGGGCCACGAGGAAAACGAAAAAAATAACCGCTGCGACGCGCAGGCGGTCCTCGAAAGCAGAAAATTCAAAAAATAAGAAACGACCTTGCCAAAGCCTTCTGTAGGGGCCGACGACTCTGTCGGCCCGAACCCCCGTAGCCCAAAAACGCAAACTTGGTTTGCGTTTTGGTTTCCCGCGCCCGCAGGCGCACGCTGCAAATTTTCTCCGCACCGACACCGCCGTCACAAACGATGGCAGGCTCTTTCGGCACCAAAACTCTGATAGGCATTTGGTGTGGCGGAGCAGTGTGTCCATCTACAGAGCAGATACGTGACGGCGGTTTCTGAGCAGAAAAGCGTCCTTTTCTTCCATATCTTTTCCCACGCACGGGAAAAGATATGGCCGTCGGAGACGCGGGCCGATGTGTACCCGTAAAGGGCAGGCCGCATCCGTAAGGCAGCACAGCTGCCAACGGCTGCGCTCGGCATCGGCCCCTGCGGCCTTATTGGAAGACTGCGCGAGAATCAAACAACGCAGACGCGAAAGCGTCTGCGTTGTTGGTTTACGCTCAATATGTCCGGATGACGGCCTTGACCTTGCCGAGCAGCTGCGCGTCCGTGCCGTCGATGGGCCGGTAGGCCGGGTTTTCGGGCATGAGCCAGACGGTATTGCCCGATTTTTGCAGCCGCTTGACCGTCGCCGAATCGTCCAGCAGCGCCACGACGATCTCGCCGTTGTCGGCGGTCTGCTGCGGACGGACGACGACGCGGTCGCCGTCGAGAATGCCCGCGCCGACCATCGAATCGCCGCGCACGCGCAGCGCGAAGCAGCCCGGCTCGCCGTCCCACGGCAGATAGCCCTCGATGTTTTCCACTGCCAGGATCGGCACGCCGGCCGTCACGACGCCGACCACGGGGATGCGGTCGGCCCGCTGGGCATCCGGGACCGTGATGGCGCGCTTTTTCGTGCCGTTCAGCTCGATCTGACCGGCCTCAGACAGCGCGGCCAGATGATAATGCACCGTCGCCGTGGATTGCAGCCCCACAGCCGCGCAAATCTCGCGCACAGAGGGGGAATATCCGTTCTCTGCGACAAATTTCGTCAAAAATTGCAGAATTTCCTCACGTTTTGTGCTCGTTCGTGCCATAGAAGCAGCTCCTTTCCACCGTCTGGAACCAGTATATCACATCTCGTCCCGAAATGCAAACGTTTGTTTAAATTTTTTTACAGACCCTCGCAGTTAAAATCCGGGGTGTAATCCTGCGTCGCGGCGGACAGATCCTGCGTATAGCCGTTTTCCAGCCCCAGCAGATACAGATACGACAAAACCGCGTCGTATTCCGTCTCGCTCACGCGCCGGTCCAGCGGCGGCATGGTCTTCGCCTTTCCCATCGGCACATACTGGCTCATCAGACTCACCAGCACGTCGCGTTTCGGAAAGGCCCGGTCCAGCCAGTCGAGCACGCCGAGCGAATTGTCCACATACCCCGGCAGCACCAGATGGCGCACGATCATGCCGCGCGTCATCTGCTCGTCCTCGATCACGGCGCTTCCCACCTGCCGGTACATTTCCAGAATTGCCGCCGCGGCCGTCTCCGCATAGTCCGGTGCGTTGGAAAGCTGCGCGGCCAGCCGGTTGTCGCTGTATTTGAAATCCGGGAGGTAAATATCCACATACCCCTCCAGCGCGCGCAGCGTCTGCACCGATTCATACCCGCCGCAGTTGTACACCACCGGCACGGGCAGCTTCGGCTCCAGCGCGGGCAGGATCGACGGCAAAAAGTGCGTCGGCGTGACGAGATTGATATTCTGACAGCCCTCGTCGATCAGCCGCTCAAACGCCTCGCGCAGCTGCGCCGTGGAGATCTCTTTCCCAAAATTCTCCTGCGAGATCACGCCGTTCTGGCAGAATGCGCACCGCAGCGTACACCCCGAAAAAAACACCGTGCCGCTGCCGAAGCTCCCGGAGATGACCGGTTCTTCCCAGTAATGCAGCGCGGCGCGCGCCGCGACGATGTGACCCGGCATCCCGCAGAAGCCGCGCTGTCCCTTTGTGCGGTCGACGCCGCAGCGCCGCGGACAGAGCGTACACTTCCGATAATCCAGCATCCGCGCGCCTCCTTTCCGACTCTTTCCTATCAGTATATCCCCTTTCGAGTCTTTACACAAGTTTTTCTTTGTGGTAAAATCCCTTGCAGGAGGATGAAACCTATGAAAAAACTGCTTGCGGCCGCTTTGGCCGCGTTTATGATCGTTTCCCTTGCCGCCTGCGCCAAAGCGCCCGCGCAGCCGGAGCCCCAGCCGGAGGCTTCCGCCGCCGAACCGGCGCAGCCGTCCGCGCAGACGGAACCGGCTCCGGAGTCTTCGGATGACAACGTCGTCCACATCACGCCGAACCAGAGTCCGTCCGATGCTGAGGATACCGCCGATTGGCTCGACGAACCCGAGACGGTGCAGCTCGATCTCGAAGAGGTCGTCAGCTGCTGCTATACGCTGCCGCACCTGACGCTTTCCTCGCAGGAGGCCACCGACGCGGCCAACGCCGCCTTCGAGCAGCTTTCGCAGAACTTCCAGACTTATGCCCACGAGACGGTCTATCCCGACGCGCAGGCCAAACAGGCCATGGGCTTTGTGAACGGCGGATATTCGGTCGAACCGGCCGACGGCGCGCTTCTCATTCACTATACGCTCTCGGTGTCCTATTCCACCGAGTCGTCCGACACCCGGCTGAAGCATGACTATCGCGTGGATCTTTCCACCGGCGCGGTCACGCAGCTGGACGAATCATGATGTTTCACGTGAAACAGAGGAAAAAGCATGGATGAACTTCGGCGCGGTCAGCGCCATACCGTGACCATAGACGCCGCCACCATCGACGGCAGCGGCGTTGCGCGCATCGGCGGCCGCACCGTTTTTGTCGCGGGCGCATTGCCCGGCGAGACGTGCGAGATCTCCATCGCGCACCTCGGCCACAACGCCGTTTTCGCCGATCTTGTCCGCGTGAACGTTCCCTCTCCACGCCGCATTTCCCCGGATTGCCCGTATGCCGGGCAGTGCGGCGGCTGCGCGCTGCGGCACATGGATTACGAGCAGGAGCTTACGCTCAAGCGCCAACACGTGGAAAACTGTCTGCGCCGCATCGGCGGCCAGACGGTCGATGCGATCCCCATCACCGGTGCAGACAGCCTCGACGGTTACCGCAATAAGGTGCAGTTCCCCGTGCAGACGCAAAACGGCAGGCCGGTCGCGGGCTTTTTCTCCGCGCGCACGCATACGGTCATCCCGGTCGATCACTGCCGCATCCAGCCCGATTGCGCCGATCGCATCCGCGCGGCCGTCCTTGCCTGGATGGAGCGATACGCCATCCGCGCCTATGACGAGCGCACGCACAGCGGCTACATCCGCCATATCTACGTGCGCACCGGCGCGGAAAGCGGCCAGATCCTCGTCTGCATCGTGGCCAACGCGGACAAGCTGCCGAAATCGCGCCAGCTTGTCGAGGCCATCCTTGCCGCCGAACCGGCCGTCACGACCATCGTCTTCTCACCCAACACGAAAAAGGGCAATACCGTCCTCGGCACGGAGTTTCTCCCGCTTTTCGGCGGCGGAACCATCACCGATACGCTCTGCGGGCTGCAATTCCGCCTGTCTGCGCCCGCATTTTATCAGGTCAACCATGCCCAGGCCGAGCGCCTGTACAAAAAGGCGCTGTCCTATGCCGCGCTGACGGGCACGGAAACGGTGCTCGACCTCTATTGCGGCACCGGCACCATCACGCTCTGCCTCGCGCGCCGCGCGGGCAAGGCCGTCGGCGTGGAGATCGTTCCGCAGGCCATCGAGGATGCAAAGTGCAACGCCGCGCAGAACGGCATGACCAACGCGGAATTTTACTGCATGGACGCCGGCGCAGCCGCGCAGATGTTCGCCGAACGCGGCACGCGGCCCGACGTCATCGTCGTCGACCCGCCGCGTAAGGGCATCAGCCGCGACGTCATCGACGCTATCGCTTCCATGTCCCCTGCGCGCGTGGTCTATGTCTCGTGCGACGCGGCGACGCTCGCACGCGACGTGAAGCTCCTGACTGCCGCGGGCTATCGCCTGCAAAAGGCCGAGGCCGTCGACCTCTTCCCGCGCTGCGCGCACGTCGAGACGGTTGTCCTCTTGTCACGGGAAACAAATCCACTGACGGTTGAGGTCAGAATGGAAGTGGAAACCGGCGAGGTCAAGGAGCA
>CAKUOS010000064.1 GCA_934670025.1 uncultured Oscillospiraceae bacterium | reverse complement strand
GCAAAGTAAGAGATTCCAGCGTCCTGCCACGACTGCTCGATCATGCGCGAGGTCGTGGTCTTGCCGTTGGTGCCCGTGACGATCACGGTCGTCACGTTCTTTGCAAGTTCACCCAGCAGATTCGGGCAGAGCTTCAGGGCCACACGCCCCGGGAAATCCGTGCCGCCTCTGCCCAGCAGGCGGATCAGGCTCCGGCAGAGCTTGCACGCAAGCACTGCGATCATCACTCGTAATTTCATGGGTATGGTTATACCACTTTTTCGCTCAAAACGCAACCATTATCCGAAAAAGCATTTGGTTACGAAAGATTTACAAAAATGGGCTTGTAATGGTTGTCATAATCTGATATAATGCATTCAAATTTGATAAAAAATCTGCGCCGCCGCGGCTTTTTTCGCGTGCAGCGGCGAAAGGAGCCACGGAACCATGCATAAAACACGAAAACTCGTCTGTCTGCTGCTCTGCGCGGCGATGCTGCTCTCGCTGAGCGCAACGTGCTTCGCAGCCAATACCTACAGCAGCTGGTTCAAGACGAACTACGACGAGATCACGCGCCTGGGCCTGATGCCCGACTCGTTCCAGAATCTCGACCTGACGAAGGACATCACGCGCGGCGAGATGTGCGAGCTGGCGGTATACGCCTTTGAAAAGGCCACCGGCAACGACATCGATATGTCGAACGAAACCTTCACCGGCTTCTCCGACACGTCGAACGAATACATCGTCAAGGCGCACCTCTACGGCATCGTCAACGGCTATGAAGACGGCTCGTTCCGTCCGAACCAGCTGCTGACGCGGCAGGAGTTTTTCAAGCTGATCGAAAATTTCTGCACGGCGGCGGCCTTCGCCCCGACCGCGTCCGACGGCGCGCTGAGCGGCTTCTCCGACACCGGCAAGCTCGCCTCCTGGGCCAAGGAGGCCGCGCAGATCTGCGTGAGCTACGGCTATGTGCAGGGCACGAAGCTCGGAAACGGCACATACCTCAATCCCAAGGGCAACACCTCCCGGCAGGAAGCCATGACGATGTTCCTGCGCTGCTACAAGACCATTCAGTGGTTCTATTATGAGAATATCCAGAGCGCGACCGTCACCGTCGATCAGATCAATCTGAGCGTCAAGGTCACGGACGTGAGCAAGACCATGTATGTCGCGCAGACCGGCAAGATCAACGTCCGCGACTCCTGGACCACGTCCAGCACCAAGGTCGGCGAGCTGGAGTACAACGCAAAGGTCACCGTCACCGGCATCACGACCACGACCTCCGACGGCTATCAGTGGTATCGCATCAAGTATAACGGCATCACGGCCTACGTCCGCGCGGATCTGCTGTCCGAGAAGCAGAACGGTACCGTCACGCCCGGCGGGAACGGCGGCGGCAATTCCGGCGGCAGCGTCTCCGGATCCGGTACAGCCAGCGAGATCGCCAACTTCGCCATGTCGTTCGTCGGCTACAGCTACGTCTGGGGCGGCAAGAGCCCGTCGACCGGCTTCGACTGCTCGGGCCTCATGTACTACGTCCTGACGACCTACGGCTATAAGATGAACCGTGTGGCCAACGACCAGATGAGTCAGGGCACCTACGTTTCGCGCAGCGATCTTCAGGTCGGCGACCTTGTCTTCTTCGGCTACAGCGGCTATGCCAACCACGTCGGTATGTACATCGGCAACGGCAACTTTGTCCACGCCTCCACTCCGTCGACCGGCGTGCGCGTCAACTCGCTCGACGAGTCATATTACAAAACGCGCTTCCTCTGCGGCCGCCGCATCATCTGATAAACGAAACAATATGAAAGGCTCCGTCATCCATCCGGATGACGGAGCCTTTGTTGTATATCCTGTTTTACCGTCCGGACAGCTCCACCGCGTGCCGCACGAACGACAGCGGCGGCACCTGCTTCGGCAGCTTTGCGCGAAAGCGCATCTGCGGCGTCCGCGGTTCGCGCAGCGGTACGCCGTCCAGATCCTCCATCACCGGGACCTCCCACGTAAACGGCCGCAGATCCGGGCCGACGACCTCGACGGTGTCCCCTGCCGCAAATTTGTTGCGCAGGCTGAGGACGGCGGTGCCGTCTTCCTCGCAGCGTTCGACGACCGCACAGATCTGCCACTCGCGCAGATAGCGCGAATTTTCCGTATACTGCCCCGGTTGGCCGTAATAGAAGCCGGTCGAATAATACCGGTGGGACACGTGCTCGACCTCGTCGCGCCAGACCCGGTCCGCCGGGCGGCCCGCATACACGTCGTCCAGCACGTGACGGTACGCGCCCGTGACGATCGCGGCATAATACGCCGATTTTGCGCGCCCTTCGATCTTCAGGCAGTCGATACCCGCCTCACACAGCTCGTCCAGATGGTCGATCATGCACATATCGCGCGAATTCATGATGTACGTACCCTTTTCGTCTTCAAAGACGGGGAAATACTCGCCCGGGCGCTTTTCCTCCATCAGCGCGTACTGATAGCGGCACGGCTGCGCGCACTGGCCGCGGTTGGAGTCGCGTCCGGTCATATAATTGCTGAGCAGACACCGGCCCGAGTACGACACACACATCGCGCCGTGGCAGAACGTCTCGATCTCAAGCTCCGGTGAGACTTTTTCCCGGATCTCCACAATCTCCCGCAGACTCAGCTCGCGTGCCAGCACGACGCGCTGCGCGCCGAGGTCATACCAGCTCTGTGCGCAGGCATAGTTTGCGATCGACTGCTGCGTGGACACGTGCCGCTGGCAGTGCGGCGCGTATTTCCCGGCCATCGTGAACGCACCGAGATCCGCCAGGATCAGCGCGTCGACGCCCGCGTCGTCCAGCCGCTCCAGATACGCCGGCAGCGCGGCGGCCTCGTCGTTGCGCGGCATGATGTTTACCGTGCAGTGGACCTTCGTGCCCGCGTCGTGCGCCAGCTTCACGGCCTTCGGCAGCTCGTCCGGGGCAAAATTCCCCGTAAACGAGCGCATACCGAAGCTCGTGCCCGCCAGATACACGGCGTCCGCGCCGTAGGCCAGCGCCATTTGCAGCTTTTCCATATCCCCTGCCGGGCACAAAAGCTCCGGTTTACGCCTGACCATCGGCCGCCTCCGTATCGTTTGTATTGTCCGCATTGTCTGCGGTCTCCGCGCCGTCCGCGTTCTCCGCGTCCGTCTGCCCGGCGTCGGACGCCGCATTTTTGCCCGCAAGCTCATCCAGGAAATTCTGATGCTCGTAATACGTCTCCGAGAAGTGATGCACGCCGTCGGCGCCGAGGGCGTAGAAGAAATACTTCGTTTCCGACGGATACAGCGCCGCGCGGATAGAGCTCATGCCCGGGTTTGCGATCGGCCCTGCGGGCAGGCCCGCGTTCGTATACGTGTTATAGGGGCTGATGACGCCCTTATCCGCGTTGGACAGGACCTCCTTGCGCTCGCCGAGCGCATACTGGATGGTCGCGTCGATCTCAAGACACGGATAGAGCTTGCTGCACAGGCGGTTATAGATGACGGAGGCGATCGACGCGCTCTCGGACGTCTTTGCCGTCTCCTTTTCCACGAGCGACGCGACGGTGATGAGGTCGTTCAGCGACAGCTTTGCCGCCGTGATCTCCGGTTCCGTAAAGCCGTTGGCGCGCATCTGCTCCGCAAGGCGCACGTTCAGCTCGTCGAGCGCCATATAGAGATCCTCCGTAAACTTGTTATTGAAGTTCCGCAGGAACTTGTCGATGACGTTTTCCGGATCGTCGCCGACGTAGAATTCATACGTGTCCGGGAACAGATAGCCTTCGAGGCGGTTCTCGCTGCCATAGGCCACGTCCTGTAAGAACTCATAGTCGAATTCATACGTCGCCGCCGTCTCGGTCAGCGCGTTGTAGCTGCACACGCCGTTATCGTCGAGCAGTGCAAAGATATCCTTGCATTCATAGCCCTCCGGGATCGTCACGGAGACGACCGCGCGGTCGGGGCTGGCCTCGATCATGTTGGCCACCAGCGCATGGTAGTCGTACTTGCCGCTGAGCGTATATGTGCCGGGCTCGATCTTGCTCTCGGCGTGCGAGATCCAGCAGTACGCCTTGAACAGCCACTCGTAGCGCACAAGATTCTTGCCCTTGAGCTCGGCCGCGATCTGCGAGATCGTCGCGCCGTCCGGTACGGTGACGCTGACTTCAGTGTCGTCCTTTGTGAGCGACAGCACATCGTCCGCGCAGCGCCAGGCCGCGACGGCCAGCAGCACAGACACCGCCAGCACGCAGCAGACGTACAGCAGCACCCGGATCCCGGACGGCAGGCGCGGCTGCCGCTTTTCAGGCTCCTGCGGCGTCTGCTCCGGTTTTTCTTCGTCGACGGTCAGGTCGGCGTATTCCTCCGGGATCTTCGGCTCAAAGAGCGGCTGCATCCCGGAGCCGGGCTTTTTCTCCCCGGTTTCCCCGGTCTCTCCGGTCTTCCCGGCCAGCTCCGCCTCGGCCTGCGCGCGGCTTTCCGCCTCGGTATCGCCGCTGTCTCCCATCATCGCGTCGACGCGCGCAAGATCGTCCTTGACGGACGCAAGCAGTTCGTCGAGCGAGAGCGATTCAAAGCTCCTGTCGAGCTCGTTCTGTTCCTCCGGTGCATCCGACCGGATCTTGGGATCTTGATCTGTCATTTGTTCCTCCGTTTTATGCGCGGTATACGATCGCAGCCGCGACCTTGTCCGCCGCAGCGTCGCCGCGCAGCGCCCGCAGGCACTGCAAGCCGAACGTGTCCGCCGCGCCGGCCGAGCGGCCCGTGATGACCGTTCCGTCCTGCACCGCGCCGCAGTCCTGCATCCGCGCGCCGCCCATCTCGTTCTCCATGCCGGGATAGCACGTCGCGCGCTTCCCGTCGGTAATGCGGAGCCTTGCAAGGATCGTCGGCGCGGCGCAGATGGCCGCGACGTATTTCCCTGCCGCATAAGCCTCCCGCACGAACGCCAGCGTATGTGCGTCTGCGAGGATCGACCGCACGCCGCCCATTCCGCCGGGCAGAATGACCATCTCGGCCGCATCGAGGTTCATCTCCTCCGCACGGCAGTCGGCCTGCACGCGGATGCCGTGGCCGCCCTCGATCTGCGTGCCGCCGATCCCGGCAAACTGCACCTCCACGCCGCCGCGGCGCAGAATATCGCACGGCGCGACAGCTTCCATCGGTTCAAATCCCGTTCCAAGTACGATATAGACCATAGACTTCTTCCTCCGACCCGTATTTTCCATGCATCGTGTATATCAGCGCGCGCGCAGCACCGCCAGCAGATATTTCGGCAGCCGCAGCATCCGCCCGAAGCGCTTCGGCTCCTTGATCAGGCGATAGAGCCATTCGAGATTGCAGCGGATCATCCACTTCGGCGCCCGCTTGACTGTACCGGCGAAGCTGTCGAGCGAGCCGCCGAGTCCGATCATCAGCTTCACGCGCAGCTCGTCCAGATGCGCCTTCATGAAGCGCTCCTGCTTCGGCGCACCGAGGCAGACGAACAGCACGTCTGGAGCCGCCGCGTTGATCTTCTCAACGATCGGCCCCTCATCCTTAAAATACCCGTCGTTCATCCCGCAGATGCGCAGCTTCGGATGCTTTTGCACCATTTTTTCCGCGGCAAGCTCCGCGATGCCGGGCTTGCTGCCAAGCAAAAACAGGCCGCCGCCCGTCTTTTCCAGAATGCTCAGCAGCCGGTCCGCAAAATCGACGCCCGCGACCTTCTGCTTGAGCGGCGTCTTCAGGATCTTCGACGCCAGCACGACGCCCGCGCCGTCCGGCAGCACGAGATCCGCGCCGTTGAGCAGCGCGCGCAGCTGTTCGTCGTGCAGCGCCTCATACGCGATCTCCGCGTTCGGGGTCACGGCGTAGCACGTCTTTTCGCCCGCCAGGATCTGCTCCGCACGGGCCGCAGCCTCGTCCATCGTTACATTATCAAACTGCAATCCCATGATATCCAGTTTCATGTGCAGCCTACACCTCGCCATTTTATTGTTACTGCTTATATTAGCACATATTTCCGCATTTGTCCACGTATTTTAGCCCTGCCGGCTGTCCTGCGCGGTTTCACTTGCGCGCAGTTTTGCATAAACTGTTATGAAAGCGAAGCGTGAACGACATGATCTCGGCCACGCGAACCTTTAAGATCCAAATATAGGAGGTCATCCGAATGTCTGAATCTACACAGGCAGGCAAGACCTGCGACCTGCGTGGCATCCGCGAGGCAGTTTGCGTGCATACGGGGAAAATCACGGACAGCTGCCTCGCCAAGGACTGCATCGAAGATCTGCGCGTGTACTTAACCGTCGACTCGCAGCAAACGCTCGACTGCGCCGCCGGCGCAAAGGCGCGGTTCGTGGAGCTGCTGTTCGTCAACGTTTCGGTGGAGAGCGTTCCCTACTCCTCCGGTTATTTTACCGTGGACGTCACGTTCTATTACCGCGTCATCGCCGACGCCACGCTCTCAGCCGGGCGCACGAACGCCGTGACGGGTCTGGCCGTCTTCTCCAAGCGGCTGGTACTGTACGGCGGCGAGACGAGCGCGCGCGTCTTTTCCAGCCGCGACGATCTGGAATGCGTCTGCAAAAAGCGTCTGCAAAGCGCCGCGCTGCCGCAGGCCGTCGCTGAGACCGTTGATCCCATCATCCTCGGCTCGCGCGTGCTTGAATCGTGCAGCTGCTGCTGTCAGAACGAAACCGCGCCCGTCATTCCCGACGCGCTGCTGGGCTGCTTTGACGAACCGCTCGTGCTGACCGGCGAATGCAAGCGTCTGCTCGTGACCGTCGGACAGTTCTCCATCGTCCGTCTCGAACGCGACACGCAGCTGCTCATCCCGACGTTCGACTACTGTATGCCCTCGAAGTCCTGCCCGTCCGTCAGCGGCGACAGCTCCGAGAGCCCCTGCGAAGTCTTCAGCCAGATCGAATTCCCGATGGACGCCTTCTTCCCCGCCAGAAACGAACCCTGCATCAAACCCGAAGACAGCTGCACCGGCTGTAGTCGGACGAAGTAAACGCAGAAAACGGGCTTCTCCTGCCGGGGAAGCCCGTTTTGCGCATCTGCTTGCAGGAACTGACGTGCTGTGATATACTGAATTGTATTAAATAAAAGGAGGCTGTACGTATGAAACGCTCGCACAAGCTCCTTCTGGCCGCGCTCATCCTGCTGCTGGCGCTGGCTGTGATCCTGTTCCCGCGGCTGAAGTTCGCCAAAGACACAGACGGCGTAGCGGAGCTGCTCCGCAGAGAGCGCCTCAATTCGGACTACAGCTCTGTGATCTCCTTCACCGGCTCCTGCACGACGGGCAAGGCGGACGATCTCGTGCTGCTCTGGTTCTCGATCCGGAATCCGGATGATCCGGACTTCGTGGTCTACCAGGCTGCGGACTGCCGTCTGCTGCGAACCGGCGGATATCTGGTGCGGGACTTCCCCAAGGTCACAGCAGACACGAAAAAAAGCTTCCACACCATCTGGATGGGCAAGGTCGTCTATCTGGTCGGCGACCCGGACTGCCGCTCCATCGTTCTGACGCAGCCTCCCGCATCCATCCTGTCGGAGATCGCGCTCACACCGGACGATCTTCCGTATATTTACGTATTCACTCCGCCCTACGGCCAGTCGGATCTTAACTTTCTGGGCGCCGCAGGCAACGCGCTCCGATAAGCAAACAGCGCCGGCGAACCTCGATCAGGGTCCGCCGGCACTTGATTTTTTATTCTCTTCTGCGGTGATTCGGGATTTTCACGTCTCGTAATACGCCTTGGGGATATCGTACTTCGGCGGCGCGATCAGTTCCCGGCTGAACGCCTTTTCCGTCTCGTCCGGGTCGGGCGCATCCGCCGGGGAACCCTCCCAGACGTATTTGCCGGCCGCTGCGCCGCCCTGATACTTCAAAGACAGCATCACGTTCTGCCGGTGCAGCGTCTGCATCAGCCACTCTGCAAATTCATATTCCGCCACATTCAGCTGCCCGTATTCCGGTGAAAGCACCGCGCTGTAGCCAGTCGTTGCCGACCGGCACGATACCTTGCCCCGATCCGCAAGCATCACGTCCAGCGCGATCGCCCGGTCCTGCGTCATCCACTCGCTGCCCTCCGCATGGGCCTTCGGTGCCGACGGCAGCCGTTCATCGTCCCGTTGGAGACCCTGCCAGATATACCGGCTGTGGCTGAGCGTCTTCGTCGCCCGTTCGACCTCGCCGCGTACACGGTCATGATTGCTCTCATCCGCGATAAACACGCGCAGCTGCTGCTCCAGCGCCGCATCGGTAAAGCGTTCCTGCCACAGCGCAGACGCCTGCCGCCGCTCCGCGCCCGCCGTCCGGCAGGTCACCGCCTCTCCTCTGTTTACGCCGCAGATCACGAGCAGCAGCAGACCGAGGATCATCACGATCAGTACTTCCATATTCTCCACCCAAACCTTCTCCGTATTTGTCCGTTTTCCATCTTATCGCCATCTTAACATCTTCCTCCATTCCCGGCAAGTCTCCCCGCAAAAGATTGCAAAAACGCCTCCGCATCGCCATTTCAGGCCGTGCGGAGGCGCTTTCTATGTTCGTGGATCGTCCGCTTTATACCTGCACGCCGCCGAGATAGACGGCTGTGCGGTTCAGGTTTTCGTCGCAGACGACGAAGTCGGCCAATTTGCCGGGCGCGATGGAGCCGATCTCCTTCTCGCGGCCGATCTCCTTCGCAGGGATGATCGTCGCGGACAAGATCGCCTGCTCCTTCGGGATGCCGAACGCCACGGCTTTTCTCATGCAGTCGTAGAGATTCGTCGCCGAGCCCGCCAGCGTGCCGTCCGCCAGCTTCGCCACACCGCCCGAGAGGAATACGTCCTGCCCGCCGAGGGTATACTGCCCGTCCGGCATCCCGCAGCAGCGCAGCGCGTCGGAAATGAGGCAAATACGACCCGGGAACAGCTTGAACGCCATCCGTACCGCGCTTTCGTGCACGTGCAGTCCGTCGCAGATCAGCTCCGCAATGACGGAGCTGCGCTCCGATCCTGCACCGATGGG
>CAKUOS010000063.1 GCA_934670025.1 uncultured Oscillospiraceae bacterium | reverse complement strand
GACCGCTGGCGCTACCGCTACCCTGAACTTGACACCTCCGGTCAGTGGCACAAGATCACGCCGTCGCAGGAGCTGAGTGATCTGCTCCTTGCTGATCTCAAGGAACATAGCGAAGAATAACAAAAGGCTCTGCCGACCTTCTTTTACAGAAAGTCAGCAGAGCCTTTTTCGCTCTCAATATAGGATTGGATGCGACAGCAAACCTGCAAACCATTCGCTCGCCAAAATAAGAACAAACAAAATGGCTTTGGTATCTGCTATCATTTTGCTATCAAACAGGAAATGAGATTTTCAAAAAGTGAGTGTTTTCAAGGCTTTTCAGCCCATCATATTCACTTTTTTCTCATTCCCACTCGATGGTTGCGGGGGGTTTGGAGGTGATATCGTAGCAGATGCGGTTGATGCCGCGGACCTCGTTGACGATGCGCACCGAAACACGGTCAAGCACGTCGTAGGGGATGCGGGACCAGTCGGCGGTCATGAAATCGCTCGTATTGACCGCGCGCAGCGCGAGCGTATAGTCATACGTCCGGCCGTCGCCCATGACGCCGACGGAGCGCATGGAGGTCAGCACCGCGAAATACTGGCTGAGACTGCGGTCGAGCCCGGCCTTGGCGATCTCGTCGCGGAAGATGAAGTCCGCGTCGCGCAGCGTGTCGAGCTTTTCCTTCGTGATATCGCCGATGACGCGGATGGCCAGACCCGGACCCGGGAACGGCTGGCGCATGACGAGATACTCCGGAAGATCGAGTTCCCGGCCGAGCTGGCGCACCTCGTCCTTGAAGAGCATCCGCAGCGGCTCGATGATCTCCTTGAAATCGACATAGTCAGGCAGACCGCCGACGTTGTGATGGCTCTTGATGACGGCGGATTTGCCGACGCCGGACTCGATAACGTCCGGGTAGATCGTGCCCTGCACGAGATAATCGACGGCGCCGATCTTTTTGGCCTCGGCCTCGAACACGCGGATGAACTCCTCGCCGATGATCTTGCGCTTGGCCTCCGGTTCTGTGACGCCCGCGAGCTTCGAGAGAAAACGTTCTTCGGCGTCGACGCGGATGAAATTGATATCCCACTTGCCGAACGCGGCCTCGACCTCGTCGCCTTCGTTTTTGCGCATCAGGCCGTGGTCGACAAAGACGCAGGTGAGCTGGCTGCCGATGGCCTCGGCCATCAGAGCCGCTGCGACGGAGGAATCCACGCCGCCTGACAGCGCGAGCAGCGCGCGTCCGGAGCCGACCTTTTCGCGGATGGTGCGGATGGCCGTCTGGCGATAGTCCGCCATCGTCCAGTCGCCGGCTGCGCCGCAGACGGAATAGAGGAAGCGGTGGAGAATTTCGCTGCCCTGCACGGTATGCTGCACCTCGGGATGGAACTGCACGCCGTAGAGCTTCTTTTCCGGACAGGCCATCGCGGCCGTGGGGCACACGGTGGTCTTCGCCGTGACGGTGAAGCCTGCGGGGACCTTGGAAATATAGTCGCCATGGCTCATCCACGTGATGGAGGAGGCAGGCAGCCCCTGGAAAATGGCGCATTCTGCGTCAAATTCCGTGGGCGTCTTGCCATATTCGCGGGCGGTCGCTTCCGTCGCTGCTGCAACGGTGCCACCCAGCGAATATGCCATGAGCTGGCATCCATAACAGATGCCAAGAACGGGGATCCCAAGCTCAAAAAGCTCCGGATCCACGCGCAGGGAAACAGATTCATAGACGCTCTGCGGCCCGCCGGACAGAATGATGCCGATGGGGGAGAGCTGCTTGATCTGCGCGGCGGAAATCGTGCAGGGCTTGACCTCGCAATAGACATTCTGCTCGCGCACGCGGCGCGCGATGAGCTGGCTGTACTGCGCGCCGAAGTCCAGGATCAGGACAGTCTCCATCATGCGTCCTCCCGGAAAACGATGTTGCCCGGCTCTGCGCTCTCGATGATGGCGAGCGAATGCAGGTTCACGCCAGCCGCACGCAGCTTGTCGCCGCCGCCCTGGAAGCCCTTTTCAATGGCGCAGCCGATGCCGACCAGCTCCGCGCCGGCCGCCTGAACGATCTCGCACAGACCGCGCAGCGCCTCGCCGCGGGCAAGGAAATCGTCGATGACGAGCACGCGGTCGCCGGGATGGATCCACTCCTTGGAGACAAGAAGCGTAACCTTTTTCTTGTAAGTATAGGAAAAAATCTCACTCTGATACAGACCGCCCTCGATGTTGTCGCTCTTGGCCTTCTTTGCGTACACCATCGGCTTGCCGAACCGGTACGCGCAGATGGCGGAAAGGGCGATGCCGCTGGCCTCTGCCGTCAGAATGAGATCCACGTTGTCCAGATCAAAATATTTTTTGAATTCGTCCGCAATACGCGCCATGAATGCGCAGTCGACGCGATGGTTGAGAAATCCGTCGACCTTCACGATGTTTCCGGGCAGGATCTTGCCCTCCTTGACGATGCGATCTTTCAGCTCCTGCATAGCTTCCTCCAAAAAACATAATAAAAATAGACAGCGGTATGAAAAAACCTGCTGCCAATGACAAAAAGCCGCGCGCAGACGAAACATCTGCGTGTGCGTCCTTCCAATAGTCGCAGCTGTGGCGCTGCGGTAGAGACATCCGGGCCGTGTATCCGGAACTATATTGGCAACGATATGAACTTCAGACTGGACTTTTTAGTGCAAGCCTATTATAATCATGGATGGGGAATAAGTAAAATAGATGTTTTTAATCGTTGCGATCAGCTCCATTAATAGAAGTAATAACAGGAGGAAGCTATGGCCGTAAAATTGGAATTGTACCGCGTCTTTCAGGAGGTCGCGCGCATGGGTAATATCTCCGCCGCGGCGCAGAATCTCTATATTTCGCAGTCGGCGGTCAGCCAGTCGATCAAGCAGCTCGAGGAGCAGTTACAGGTACGCCTGTTTTCGCGCAGCACGCGCGGCGTGGTGCTCACGAGCGAGGGCAAGCTCCTGCTCGACTATGTCTCGCACGGACTTGGCCTCATCCAGTGCGGCGAGGAGAAGCTCGCGCAGTCACGGCAGCTGCTGACGGGCGAACTGATCATCGGCGCGAGCGACACGGTCACAAAGACGTATCTCGTCTCGCGGCTCGAGGCGTTCCATCAGAACTATCCCGCCATCCGCATCCGCATCCTCAACGGCACGAGCCAGATGGTGCTCGATTATCTGCACGCCGGGCAGGTCGATATCGCGTTTGCCAGCGAACCGCGCGACAAGGACGCCTATTGCGTGCGGCACTGCTTCGATACGCACCAGGTCTTTGTAGCCGCGCCGAATTACGACTGCGACTTCGACCGCGCGCATTCGCTGGAAGAGATCGCGGCGTTCCCGCTGATCCTGCTCGAACGCAAGGCCAGCTCCCGCGTGTATGTCGAGCAGTATTTCCAGCAGCACGGGCTGACGATCAAACCGGAGATCGAGCTCGGTTCGCACAATCTGCTCATCGCGCTCGCGCGCATCGGCCTCGGCGTGGCGTGCGTGACGGAGGAATTCTCGCAGTCGGGCCTCGGCCGCGGCGTGATCCTGCCGATCAAGACGGATTTCACCATCCCGCCGCGCTCGGTCAGTATGTGTACGCTGCGCGACGTCGCGCCGACGTCCGCGGCCAACCGCTTTATGGATTTCATCACCGAGAGCGATAAAATGGCCTACGACCTTGGCCATTCGTACCATTTTACAAGATGATATCATAAAAAACGTGTGTACCGGCCGGTACACACGTTTTTTATCGGAAGATTACTGCACGATGACGTCGGGCATATACATACCGAGCAGATAGCCCATACGCTCCTCGTCGTTATCGGGCAGGAAGTCGAGATACTTGATGATCTCCTGCGGGCCTTCTGGGAACTTCGTCAGGTCCATTTTTTCGTCGCCGGGACGAACGTTCTGGGTCTTGTTTTCCTGGTTTTCCATCTTAAATTCCTCCTTATTTGTACTCGTGGACGAAGCGGCTGACCGCCTCAAAGTTTTCGGGCTTGACGTCCTTCGGATAGGACAGCATCTTGTTGGGCGCGAGGATCAGGCCGCCGTCCCAGCCGAGCTCGTCGATGGCCTTTTTCGCCATATCGACGCACTGCTGCGGGGTGCCCGCACCGAGAACGGAGGTGTCGAGGCCGCCGTAGATAGCGACGTTCGGATAGAGCTTGCGCAGCTCGAACGGATCGTCCGTCTCGACCATCATGCAGATGGTGCCCTTCGGGAAATCGTTAAAATACTTGCCGATGGACTTCCAGCTGCCTTCGCAGAAGTTGATGATCTGCTTGTCATGCTCGACGGCGTATTCGAGGACAGGCTTGAAGACCGGCCATATGAGCTCTTCGAACTGCTTCGGACACATGATGTTGTGCGGCAGCATGGAGATCATGCAGTCATAGGGCTCGTTCATGTTCCAGCCGTCAAAGTCCTTCATACAGCTGATGGCCCAGTCGACTGTACCGGCGTCGTTGGCCTTGACGAATGCCTGGAGCTTGTCATAGTGCCGGCGCAGGGCGAGCGACATACCTCTGACGCCGCGCAGACCGCCGAAAACATTCTCCAGCGAGCTCCAGCTCATGGCCGTCTGCTTTTCCACGACGATGCCGAACTCGGTGCGCAGACGCTCTTCGATGCGCGCGCGCTCCTGCCGGTAGTGATAATGCTCCTTGACGGATTCGGCGAATTCGCGCGGGGACATATTCTGCATCCGCTTGTAGCGGCGGCCGAGGAAGCGTTCCCACGTGGCCTTGGTCATGTCCTCGATGAAGTAATCATACTCGTCGGGGCTGATGAGGTCTTCGACGATGCAGTTGATGAGGTTTTCATCATTGCCGGTATAGCCGTCGTCGCCTTCGCCGAGCAGGTCGGTCACGGCATTGTAGTTACGGAAGGCCGTGACGCCCGTGTTGAAATGGTCGATGTTGTACTTCTTGTAGAATTTGACGAGCGAATCCTCTGCGGCGTCATAATGGCGCACGGCATAGGCCGTGGTATAGCCTGCATCCTGGAACATCCAGTTGAAGACGTTGCCGCTGAAGGGCGTGCGGTCGGGCTTTTTCCATGCGAGCGCGTCGCGGAAGAGTCTGATTCGGTAGTCGAATAATTCTTTCGGGGTCATTTCGGTTTCGGGTTTCATGCGTGATCCACCTTTCTTTCTTGTTCTGGCCTTACGCCTTGGCGGAGGCCGGTTTTTTCGTCATATAGGTACGGATGAAAACAATGACCAGTGCACAGAGCACGACGGTCACGATGCCGCTGGTGAGCATCAGGCGCTGATAGCCGCCGCCGAAGATCGCGCCGAAAAGGTTCGGGACATAGGACGTCAGGAACAGACCGACGTAAATCGTCGCCTGGAAGAAGGACTGGCAGAGCGTGATGTCCTTGGCAGGGACATATTCGTTGAGGGCGATGGGATAGAAGCTGTAGACGATGACGTTGCCGAAGCCGTTGATGCACATGGCCGCGATGACAACCCAGGCGGGAACGTTGAAGCCCAGAAGGATTGAGAACACACCCCACAGCAGGACAAACAGCACGCCCGTGTAGCGGCGGAGCTTTTCAAAGAGCTTGGCAAAGACGACGTTGATGACCGCGCCGGTGACCGTGGCGACGGACATGAGCGTACCGGCCAGAGCCGCGTCGCCGATCTGACGCTCCGCGAGATAGACGGAAACAAAGAACTGGAAGACAGAGACAAGGACAATGAACAGGATCGCTTCGATGAGCGTCAGAACAACGCGCGCCGCGTCGATCTTCGTGCGGCCCGAACCGCCCTCCTCGGCCCAGCCCTCGCCGCCTTCGACGGCTTTCGGCGCACACGGCAGCATAACCGCGATGCATACCAGTGTCAGGATGGCGCCGGCGTTGATCCACTGCGCGGTGCGCCAGCTGATGACGCACAGAACGCCGGCCAGATAGGAGATCAGCGCGCCGGAGAGCGTGTTGCACAGCTGATAGGCGCCCATGATCTTTGCGGAGTCGTCGGGGTTCGGGAAATACTCGAACATGATGCTGAAGACAATGGTGCCGAGGATGCCGGTCGCTGCGCCCATGATGGTGCGGAAGATGGCATATTGCAGCATGGTCTGTGTAAAGCCGCCGCCCACGCCGCCGATCAGGTACAGAACCAGCGCGGCCATCAGGATGAGCTTCTTATTGATCTTTTTTGCAAGAACGCCTGTCAGGAGCACGAAGGCGAGGCTGACGAACGAAGTGCCGCCGACGATGTAGCCCTGAAGGAAGGCGTTGGCCGACTGGAACTCCGTATAGATGGCGTCCAGACAGACCTGATTGATGTTGTTTGCCCACATGGTGATGCAGGCGGTCGCAAGGGCGATAAAAATAGGCCACTTGCCTTTGAGTGCTTGTTTCATGCTTGCGTCTCCTCTCTGTTTGTGATATGCTCCAAGAAAAGTGTAATATTTTCGCACTCGTTTGTACAATGCAACCTGTTTTTGCTCAGTATTCCTGCGGGGAATACTGAATTTGGGGGAGGGGTCACCGTGGAGCTGAAGCAGCTGGAGCAGTTCAAGGCCGTGGCTGACTGCAATCATCTGTCCAAAGCCGCCGAGCAGCTGTATATCACGCAGCCTGCGCTCAGCAAGTCTATCGCGAAGCTCGAACAGGAGGCCGGGTTTGAGCTGTTTCGGCACGAGAAGAATAAGATTTCGCTCAACCGGTCCGGTGAGGCGTTTTTGCGGTACGCCGAGCGTGTGCTCGCGGCGTATGATGAATTGCAGCGCTTCTGCGCGGATCAGCGCGGCCGTGATCGGCCCGTGCGGCTGATTTCGAGCAACGCAATGGCGTTCCGCTATGTCGAGCCGATCGTGCGTATGCGGCTTCCGGAGCTGAAGATCGCGTACGATATCGTCCCGGAGGAGGAGATGTACCAGCGCCTGCTGGACGGTCAGGCCGACGCGGTGCTCACGCCGAAGCGCACGGTCAATACGGAGCTGAACGTGCTGCCGCTGTACGACGAGTACGCGACGTTTCTTGTGCCGCCCGGACACCGGCTGTATGAAAAAACCATGCTGGAGCTTACAGATCTGGACGGTGAGAAAATCATCTTTGCAAAAAGCGACTTTGAGGAGATGGACTGGGCGCGGCGGCGGTATCTCGACTACGGCGTGCGCATCGAGCCGACGTATGTGGAGGATTATATCTATTACAACACGACGGTGTTCTATCCGGATCTGCTCGTCGCTTCGTCTACGATCGCAGAGCAGTTCTGGCCGCCGCTGCACGGGTGCCGGTCGCTGCGGATGGCGCAGAATATCAATTCCCTCACGCAGTATACGTTCTATTTCGTCTTTACCGCGGAAAACCGCGGGATGGGCGAGCTGTATCTCAGGATGAAACCGCTGCTCCAGATGTAAACAGATAGAAAACCCCCGCATCGCGTCTGCGATGCGGGGGTTTTCAACATTATTTGCGGGTGGATGTTACGCCTGCTTCCATTTGCGGCAGCGGCGCGCCTTTTTGCGGCGGCTGACGATACCGGAGATCGTGAAGAACAGGATCACCGCGGCCGCGGCCGAAAGCGTCAGAATGAGATAGAGCGTGGTGTTCGCGCCGTCGGTCTTGACCGACAGCCACAGGTCGTTCATCGTCTGCGTCGCGCTGACGCTGAGCTCGGCGAACGACTCGCTGCGCGAGATCGTCTCATCGTCGGGGTAGGAGACGGGGCTTGTGATGACCTCCTCGTCCATATACTCCTTTGCGGCAGTCTCCGGAGTCGAATAGCCGATGTAATCGAGGTTCGCGGCGGAGATATCCGGGCGGCAGAGGAAGTTGATGAACGCCTCGGCGCCTTCTTTGTTCTGGCAGCCTTTGGGGATGCACATGGCGTCGATGAAGATGTTGAAGCCCTCTTTCGGATGGCTGAAGCCGAGATCGGGGTTTTCCTCGACCATGGTCAGATAGTCGCCCGCGTAGTATGGAGCCGCCCATGCCTCGCCGCGTTCCATCTTGTCGAAGATCTGGTCCATGACATACGCCTGCAAAACGGGCTTCTGCGTGGCGAGCAGATCGGCGGCCTGCCGCAGCTCGTTTTCATCCTCGGTGTTGAGACTGTAGCCCAGCATGGACTCCGCGATGGCGAACGCGTCGCGCGGATTGTCGAACATCAGGAGCTTGCCCGCGTATTTGCTGTTCCACAGGCAGCTCCAGCTCTCGGCATCCTCGTCCGAAATGTAGTTTTTGTTGTAGATCAGGCCGACCGTGCCCCATGTGTAGGGGACAGAATAGGCGTTGTCCGGGTCATACGCCTGATCGCGGAAGGCTTCGTCGATATACTGATAGTTCGGGATATTGGCGAAGTCGAGCGGTTCGAGCATATCCTCGGAGATGAGCTTGGCGATCATGTAATCCGAGGGGATGATGACGTCGAATGTGGTGCCGCCGGTCTTGAGCTTGGTGTACATCGACTCGTTGGAGTCGAACGTCAGGTAGTTGACCTTGATACCGGTCTCCGCCTCAAACTCTGCGATGACGTCGAGGCAGTCGTCGGTGCCGTCGGAGATATACTGGCCCCAGTTATAGACCGTGATCTCGTTTGCGGCAGCGTGAACGGGCAGGGGAAGCGCGCAGATCAGCAGCACAAGCGCCAGCAGCGCGGAAAAGCATCTCTTTTTCATGCGCGGGCCCTCCTCGGCTGCTGCCGGTTCTTTTCGGACTTGGCCTGGAGCAGATTCATGACGACCATCAGCACGAGGATCGTGATGAACATCAGCGTAAACAGCGCGTAGACCTTCGGCTGGATGGGCTTTTTGACGTAGTTGTAGATCTCGACCGGGAGCGTGATGAAGCGCGAACCGGTGACAAAGTAGGAGATGACGAAATCGTCAAGACTCATCGTGAACGCCATCAGCGCGCCCGAGATGATGCCGGGCATGATCTCGTGGATGACGACCTTGGTGAACGATTGCAGCGGCGTGCAGCCGAGATCGAGCGCGGCCTCGACCAGATCCTTGTCCATCTGCTGGAGCTTCGGCATGACGTTCAG
>CAKUOS010000062.1 GCA_934670025.1 uncultured Oscillospiraceae bacterium | reverse complement strand
TGGATATAGCGCTGGATATAGAGCTTCATTTCCAGTGCGCTGTGCCAGTTTTCAAACGCGAACATCGTGCGCCAGTACAGCCAGAAATTCGAATTCAGCACCTCGTCGTCAAAGAAATCCGTGATCTTCTTATCCTGCAATTCCTCGTTCGGCGTGAAGAACAGCTTCATGATCTCCATCGCGCCCTTGTCGGAGATGTCGAACTTGCCGTCGGTGTGCGCGTCCTGCCCGCGGTTGACGGTGGCGCGGCAGAGGGAATAGTTCGGGTCCTCCTTGTTGAGCCAGTAATACTCGTCAAGGACACTCACGCCCTCCGTCTCGATCGACGGGATGGAACGGAACAGATCCCACATGACCTCGAAATGGTTGTCCATCTCGCGGCCGCCGCGCATCACATAGCCGAGGTTTTCAAATTTGTAGCCGTCGCACGCGCCGCCGGGCAGACTGCCCTTTTCGAGCACGTGTACGCGCTCACCCTTCATCTGGCCGTCGCGGACCAGATAGCAGGCCGCTGTCAATGCCGCAAGGCCGCTGCCGACGATGTAGGCCGATTTCCGGTCGACACCCTCGGGCTTTTTGGGTCTTGCAAACGCTTCATAATTACCGCTGGAATAATACATGGTTCATACCTCCGTTTGTAGTCTGGAAACGTCCTTTTATGTTTCCCTCTTGATGGTATGAGCATACTACAGACGCGGAAAATGCGCCATAAACACAACGCGGGCCGTGATAAAACCTTTATCACGGCCCGCAGATTGTATTGTTTTTTATCAAACCGGCCCGTTTGATGGGCGGTCTGACCGGAAGCGCTCCAGCGCGGCGGCAACGCTCCCGTGGATGACCAGATCGAGCTTTTCGATCAACTCCTTCGGGTCGCCCTTCATATCGTGCTTGATCCAGTCGAGCATGAGGCCGACGAACGCATACTTATAGACGTTCGCAATGAACGCCTTGTCCTCCGGACGCACGGACATTCCTGCGGCCTGCTCCTCTACCACGCCTTCCAGCAGCGCGTACGTCACCTTGTATAGATAACTCTCCACCTGTTCGCGGCTGACCGAGTGGTAGACGTTCATAATGAACGGCTTGTTTTCCAATACGGCCGCAAACAGCTGCGCAAAGCCCTGCTGCCACGTCTCATACGTCTTCCGACCGGCCAGCGCGCGGGATGCGTCCTCCTCGCACGACCATTCGATCAGGTCGTAGATATCCTTGAAATGATAATAGAACGTCATGCGGTTGATGCCGCAGTCGTCCGTGATGTCGCTGATGGTGATCTTGCTCAGCGGCTTCTGCAAAAGCAGATTTTTCAGCGACTGTTCCAGCGCGCGTTTTGTGATCTCAGACATAGCGTTCCTCCTGTGCTTCCAGCTTACCCGCTTTTTGCGAAAAAGTCAACTGTCCCTCTTGACAGAAAACCGTATCACTCGTATAATACGGTTATCAAGTGTATGAGTCGAGTAATACGGTGGTGATTGTGTGGTATCATTTGAGGACTTCCGCCCGGCGGACGGCGTGCCGATCTATCTGCAAATCCTGACCTATATCAAGCGCGGCGCCATTGCCGGGACGATCCATGACGGCGACGAGCTGCCGTCGCGGCGCGTGCTATCCGCGCTGCTTGGCATCAATCCGAATACCGTGCAGAAGGCGTTCCGGATGCTCGAGGACGAAGGGCTCATCGAGTCGCGCACCGGCGCGAAGAGCTGCATGACGCTCACAGAGGACACGCTGCACGCGCTGCGCGCGGAGCTTCTGTCGGAGGAATTCCGCTCCATTGCGCGCACGCTGCGTCAAATGGGCATCACGAAAGACGAGGCGCTGCGCCTGATCGCGCAGCATTGGGAGGAGGATGGAGCATGAAAAAGCTCGCATCAGTTTTCGCGCTTTACTGCCGGCACAGTGTGCTGCGGCTGCTGCTGGTATTTCTGGCGCTCGCCGCCGCGGACCTTGCGGGATTTTATCTGCTCGGCGGCAGCGCCATGCCGAGCCTGTCGGGCGATGCGTTCGGGCGGTTCGTACTGCTCGCCTTTTTTGCGGCCTTCTGGCTGTGCGTGGCCGCGCTGCTTGCGCCGTATAATACGCGCGCACAGTATGGCTATACGCTCCAGCGGCTGCAAATTGCCGAGCGCACGGCCTTTTTCCTGCATATCGCGTGCAATGCGCTGTGCATCTTCTGCCTCTACGCATTCCAGATCGTTCTGCTCCGGCTTCTCGCCCGGCTCTATCAGTCGGGCGCGGGCTACGCCGAGGGCGTGCAGGGCGTCTACATCGATTTCTATCGCAGCGCGTATCTGCACAGCCTCGTACCGCTCGGTGAATGGCTCATCTGGGTGCGCAACCTCGTTTACGTGCTCACCGCCGGTATCCTGACGGCCTATATGCCGCTCGGGATGCGCTGCCGCAGCAAGTCTTCCGCCGCGGCGATCATCCTCTGCAATGTCTTTACGCTCCGGTTCAAAATCGAGCTTGGCGGGAGCGCCTTCTGCATCATTCAGATCCTCGGCGCGGCATTTTTAGCCGGTGTGTTCCTTGTAATGGCGTTTGGAATGCTGCACGACGGCGTCAGGAGGGCCGAAGATTATGAAAATTGACAGATTCGCACCGCCGGGGCGCAGCGCGCGCGCCGACCTTCGCTGGCTGCTGGCCATCGCGGCGCTGACCGTGCTGATCGGCTGTACCGCGTTCTACACCGCGTTCGTTCGCGGCCTGAATGAGATCTATGACGTGCGTTACGGCGTTAAAGTCCTGCGCGCGGGCTTCTATATGCCGCTGCTGTCCGAGCTTCTGCGCGGCCGGTTCGCGGGCTTCTGGGCATTCGCAGCCGGGTGTATTCTGCTGGCTGTCTTCTACCGCGGGGAATTCACCCGCGAGACAAAGAGCATCTACGTCATGAAGCGTCTGCCGCGCGCGTGGGAGTATTACCGCCGCTGGCTGCCGCTGCCGACCCTGTGCGCGGTCTGCTTCTTTGCCGTCTGCATCGCATTGGCCGCGCTGCTTTCCCTTGCCTATTTCAAAAACGTCCCGGCGCAGGCGCTGCCTGCGGGACAGAACATCACGATTTGGGAGGCGTTTATCCTATGATCGAACTGCAAAACATCCGTGTCCGCTACGGCGCAAAGCAGGCGCTGGACGGCGTTGATCTGACGCTCGGCCCGGGCGAGCTTGTCGGCCTGTTCGGAGAAAACGGCGCCGGCAAAACGACGCTCATGAAGAGCATCCTGCAATTCATCCGCTACAGCGGCTCCATCACGCTCGACGGCGCACCCATCACCCGAAAAAATATCGCCCGGCTGTCCTTTGCGACGTGCGAGCACAGCTTCTTCCCCGCGCTTTCCGCCGACGCGCACCGCGAGTTTTACCAGGCGCACTTCCCCGGCTTTCTGAACCGCCGCTTCGACGGGCTCATGGACTTTTTCGAGCTTCCCCTGCACAAGCGCGTCGGCAGCTTCTCTGCCGGGCAGCAGAACCAGTTCGAGGTTATTCTCGCCCTGTGTCAGGGCGCGGATTACATCCTCATGGATGAGCCCTTCGCGGGCAACGACGTCTTCAACCGCGAGGATTTTTACAAGGTCCTGCTCGGCATCCTCGAACCGCACGAAACGGTGCTCCTGTCCACGCACCTCATCGAGGAGGTCACGGGCTTCGTCGGCCGCGCGCTGCTCATTCATAAAGGCAAGCTCGTCGGCGACGTGCAGGTCGCCGAGCTGGAGGAAAAAGGCCGGACGCTCATGGACTATGTGAAGGAAACGTACCGCTATCAGGCCGACCGCGTGGCCAAAGCGCTCGCCGATATCACCGGCAAGGAGGACGACGATGCGTAAAACTGCCTGTCTGCTTCTCGCGCTGACTGTTCTGCTGGCCGCGGGCGTCATCGTCTCCGCGTGCGCGATCGCCGCGCCGCGCGCGGATGTGCGCTTTCAGGAAGATGTCCGCTACGGCGATCCGTCTGCGGCCTCCGGTGCGGCCGTTTCGCTGCGCGCGTCGCTGCAAAACCACCTCGTCTGGGACAGCGATATCGCCTTTTCAAGCGGCGATTATACCTACAAAACCGACCACACCTTCTCCGCTGCGGGCGTTGCGGAGCAGACGCAGCGCGTTTACGCCGGCGTCGAGTTCTATTCTGCGTTCGATTTTGCCATATCGGGCGATTACAGTCTCACGCTCGATTACGGCTCTTTTTTCAATAGCCTCTATGATGACCTTCTCGCCGAGACGACGCCCGGCACGACCGGCTCCCGCATCATCCGTCTGGCCGATTATTTTGATTACTATCCCTTTGAGATCGATCTTTCGCTGCCGGGGCTTGAACTGTCGAACCCGCGCGGCCGCATCGAGGGCAACACCTCGCAGGAACAGGCCGTGACCGAAGCCTTCCTGAACTTTTTCCGCATCCCGGTGCTTCCCAATCAGTATCTCGAGCTGAACATCGACCGTGATATGGACGGCGGTTCGCATTCGCGCGGCACAAGCTCCGTGCAGACGGGCGACTGGTTCGACCTCTATTCCAACTCCATTACCGGCCAGAACGCCTGCTACTTCTGGTTTTCAAACCGCACGAACAAGGATGCGTGCGTCGACACCAGCCTGATCCCCGGCGGCTACGGCGTCTATATCCTGCCCTTTTCCACGGATGCAGACGGTCTTGCTGCATCCGTCGACCTTACGGGCCTGCGCACCTTCTACCCTGTCGATCCCGAGACGCGCATCCGCTATCTCGGCATCACTGCCGACTGCACGCAGCTGCTCCTGCACACCGTCGAGGACGGGCAGTATTTTATCACGATCATCGACGCGGAAACCGGCGACACGCTCCAGCGGCTGGAGCTTGGCGCCTTTGACGTGCAGGAGGACTGGACGGCGATCACCGACGGCGACGATTTCACCTGCATCCGTGTTTCGGATAAGCACCTTTTCGTCCTGCACCGGCAGCCGGACGGCCTCTGGCGCACCGCCATCGACACGGCGCTTCTGCCGCTTGAACAGGAGGAAGACTACTTCCCCTGGTGGGATGGCACGCAGGATATGACTTTTGACGGCGAACGCCTCGTCGTCGCGGGCTTCGACCGCTACACGCCGAGCGACGGCAGCGACTGGATGAACTACCGTTATGAGGAATGCGGCTTCTATCTCGCCGTCTATACTGCCGGCGGTCTGCAATACTACGGCGTCTACCCCTCTTCCCTCGAAGACGCCAACGACCACAGCCAGCAGACCATCTATTCCGGAACCCAGATCCAGCCGCGCAGCATCCGCGTCCACTGGTAAAACACATCCCGGTGCAGAAATCCTGCGCCGGGAATTTTTAAAATAAGAATAATTCTCAAAATACTTGACAAACTACGTTCTGTGTGTATAATAGAAATATAAACAATAATAATTCTTATTATCAAGGAGGAAACACCATGCAGAACAAAGAAACCTTCGGCCTCAACAACATGAACGGCCTGACGGAAAACGACCGCCGCAGCTGCGCGCTGGATGATATGAACTGCCTTGCGGGTCAGGAGGAAAAGAAAACGTCCCTTCAGGACATGAACGGCGTGTCGAAGGAGAAAAAGACCCGCTGCGGTCTCGACAACATGAACTGCCGCGACGATTGAGTCTTATCTCTTGCACGCATAGGGGCTGATACATCGGCCCTTGCCTCCCCTTTTAAGGGGAGGTGCCGAACGCAGTGAGGCGGAGAGGTCGACGTGTCTCCGACGGCCCAATCTTTTCCCGCGCGTGGGAAAAGATTGGGGAGAAAAGGACGCTGTTTGCTCAGAAACCGCCATCACGTATCGGCTCAAAAAAGGGACGGTTGTTATCGACCGCCCCTTTTGCCTATCTATAAATGACTGCCGAAAGAGCCCGCGCCTGTTGGTGATGGCGGTGTCGGCACTCAAAAATTTGCAGCGTGCGTCTGCGGACGCAAATCTGCATAAATATCTGCATATGAAACTGCGCCCGGCTGCAAGGTTTGCAGCCGGGCGCAGCTTATTGTTGTCTGTTTTTTACGATCACGACCGCGATCACGCCCAGCACCAGCAGCACCGCCGCCGCTCCGAGTGCGATCACCTTCCGCCAGTCGCCCGTCACGCCCGTCACAAAAACGGCCGTCGGCCCGTCCGATCCGCCGATGATCCCGATGGAGGGCAGGAAATTACTCAGCATCTTCCGCATCCTCCTCCGGTTCCGGTTTGACATCCGCCGGACGCGGCTGCTTCGTCACGACGACAGCCTCCACGCGGTGGATCGGCGTCCCGAGCCCGTAGAATTTCTCCTCATACCCCGTCATGATCCCGACCGGCCCGTTCGCGTGCAGATCGTCGGTCACGTTGCGCAGTTCGAGGAAGCAGCTCTCCATCTCCGGAAGCGACCACGCGAACAGCTTGGCGTTGTCGGTCTTGAAGTGGATCTGCCCGCCGAGCTTCAGCACTTTTTTGTACTTTTCAAGGAACGTATGGTACGTCAGACGCCGTTTGGCGTTCTTTTTCCGCGGCCACGGGTCGCAGAAGTTGATGTACAGGAGGTCAATTTCATCATCCGCAAAAAACTCGTCGATGTTTGCCGCGTCGAGCGAGACGAAAAACACATTTTTCAGCCCCTTCTGGATCGCGGCCTCCATCGCCAGCACCAGAGCGTCCTGCACACGTTCGATGGCGATGAGCAGCACGTCGGGCTCGGCCTCGGCCGTTTCGACGGTGAACTTTCCCTTGCCGCAGCCGACCTCCACGCGAAGCTCGCGGCACGCGGGCATCAGACTGCGCCAGTTGCCGCGCAGCGCCTGCGGCTCGTGAATCCAGACGGCCTCGCAGGCCTCCATTCGCGGCGCAAGATTGTTTCTTCTTCTCATTCGCATGGCAGTTTCCTTCGCTTTCGTGTATTTTCGAAAGTATTATACCGTCCGCGCATCGTTCGCGCAACAGTTTTCTGCCGTATTCGGGCAAAATGGGGCGAGGACCTGCGCCCTCGCCCCGATTTTTTACGCCTTCTGCGGCTTTTCAAATTCCTTCGCCACGTCCTTCAGCAGCTCCCGGATGGGCAGATGCTGCGGACACGCCTTTTCGCACTTGCCGCATTCGAGACCGTCGGAGGCTTTGCGGCCCGGGCCCGTGTGGACCTCGCTGTAATAATAATCCGCGTTCCAGTCGTGATAGATCTGCTTGGCGTTCATCGCCGCAAACAGATCCGGGATGGAGATGTGCTGCGGACAGCCGCCGGTGCAGTACCGGCAGGCCGTACACGGGATGAGATGCATATTGCGGAAGATCTCCTGCACCTGCGCGACGGCCGCAGGCTCCGTCTCGTCCAGCGGCTTGAAATCGGCCATAAACGCAGCGTTGTCCTGCACCTGCGCAAGATCGCTCATGCCCGACAGCACCATCATGATGCCCGGGAACCCGGCCACAAAGCGGATTGCATAGCTTGCGGGGCTGCCGCCGTGCAGCGCGTCGAACACCGCCTTCGCATTCTCGGGCAGACGGACAAGATTGCCGCCCTTGACCGGCTCCATGACGATGACGGGCTTATTGTGCTTGACGCAGACCTCATAGCACTTGCGGCTTTGTACCGCCGGGTCTTCGTAGTCGACGTAGTTGAACTGGATCTGTACGACCTCGATCTGCGGGTACTCCGTCAAAATCTGCTCCAGCACTTCCGCGCGGTCATGGAACGAAATGCCCACGTGGCGGATCTTACCTGCTTCCTTCAGCGCGAACGCCGTTTCCTACGCGCGGCAGGACTTGAAATACTTGAAAATTTCCGCGCTCTGCGCGTGCATCAGGTAAAAATCGAAGTAATCCACGCCGCACGCTTCCAGCTGGCTCTCAAACAGCGGACGGATATCTTCTTCTTTTTTGAAATAGAAGTTTGTCAGCTTGTTCGTCAGGACGTACTGCTCGCGCGGGTAACGGCTCGTGAGGCACGCCTTGAGCGCCGTTTCGCTCTTGCCCTGCAAATAGCCGTGCGCGGTGTCAAAGTAATTGAAGCCCGCGTCCCCCTTATGTATCGATCTCACTGCCGCAGAACGGACACTTTTCAAACTTTTTGATGCCGCCGAACGGCTTGCCGCAGATCGGACAGCGCCAGAAGACCTGATTGAACAGGCCATAGGCCATGACCAGCCCAAACTCCACATACCAGAAGATCCGCTGTTTGGTGAACACCACCAGCAGCAATGCCGCGGCGATCAGCGCGATGATGCAGATGCAGATGATGCGAATTGCACGTAAATGCATAACGATTCCCCTCCCGATGCTTTTTACAGCCATATTATACTGTATTTTCTTCCCACGGTCAATGCCTTCCCGGCGGTTGACTTTCGCCGCGCGGGCCGGTAAAATGGCTGTATTCTGGCACGCAGACGCACGCTGTGCGCCCTTTTGACGATTGCGGCATGGAGGCGATGATATGATCTGGCTGACCGGCGACACGCACGGCCATTTTGACCACGTGGAGGACTTCTGCCGCGCGCACCATACCACGCGGGACGATACGCTCATCCTGCTCGGCGATGCAGGCTTCAACTTCGGCGGCGGCGAACGGGATCTCGCGTGCAAAACGCGGGCCGCCGCGTTCCCCATCACGATCTTTTCCCTGCACGGCAACCGGGAAAACCGCCCGCAGAACATCCCCGGCTATGTCGAAGGCACATTCTGCGGCGGCAGCGTGCTCTATGAGCCGCAGTTCCCGAATCTTCTGTTCGCTGTCGACGGCGAGGTCTACCGTTTCGGCGGCAAGGACTGCCTTGTCGTCGGCGGCGCGTACTCGACCGGCAAGGAATACCGCCTTTCCCGCGGGCTTGGCTGGTGGCCCGATGAGCAGCCGTCGGAGGCTGTCAAGCGGCGCGTAGAGGCGCTGCTTGCCGCGCGCGGCTGGCAGATGGACATCGTCCTCACGCACACGTGTCCGCTGCGCTATAAGCCGCTGGAGGCGCTCAAAAAGGATCTTGACCAGTCCACGGTCGACTCGTCGACCGAGCAGTGGATGGATAGACTCGAGGAAAACCTGCGCTGCGAGCCCTGGTACTGCGGCCATTTTCACACCGACAAGCGCGTCGGCCGTCTGCATATCCTCTACCACACGTTCGAGCCCTTCCCGACTGAAAGCTGACGACCCGGACAGAACGCCTTTTGCAGGGGCCGATGCCCACATCGGCCCGTTGGGAACCATCGGATTCGCCGAAGATTTCCGTAAAAACGGTGCATTCTGCCGGGCCGATGTGGGCATCGGCCCCTACAACCCATATGGCAGTTTTTCTAAAAACCAAACACCCCGGATGCATTCTATTTCCCTTTACAGGGACACAAACTGTCACCCCCTGCGAGGGAGCGGAATTGTCCGCTCCCTCATTTCTTTTTGCTTCCTTATGCTGGGAATTGAATGACCTCGCTCAGCGGCGGGAGCAGCTTCGGCTGCTTCTCGTCGGGCTGCATGGCACTGTCCACTGTGCCGATGTCCCGGTAAATGATGCGGATGGACTGGCTGGAATTGCGGGAGTATTTTGTTTCCCGTTCGCCGACCTCGATGCGCTGGATAAACAGCCGCAGCAGTTCCGGTGTCAGCGTGTCAATCGTTGTGTACTGTTTTGCCTTTTCAATGAACGCATCCACATTCGCTTCGCGCGCCTGAAGCTGTGCCAGACGTTGTTCTTTCTGTGGAATCTGTTCCTCCAGCATACGCTGCTCGTCCGTGTAATCGCCGGATAGCATTCGGTACTGCTCGTCGGTCACGCGCCCGAGAACATTGTCCTCATAGAGGCGTTTGAACAGCTTGGACAACTCTGCGCTTCGTTTTTTCATCGCGTCCAGTTCGCGGAGGACACGATTCATCTCCCGCCGCAGTTCCGCGCTGTTTTTCTGGTTGATGTGCGCCGCAAATTGCCGCTCCTTCATTCTGGCAAAATGCGTGACCCGTCGGAGATCATCCAGAACAATTTGCGTAAGTTCACACTCCCGGATATGATGCGCAGTGCAGGCGGTTTTGCCCTTCTTGCCGTAGGTATAGCACTTGAAATTGTACTCCACTTTTTTCATGGTGCTGGCGCGGTGCAGCACCAGTGGTTTTCCGCAGTCTGCGCAGAACACCAGCCCGGAGAAAATATCAGGCTCTTCCATGTGCTTCGGCGTGCGCTTTTTGTGCTGCCGCACCTCCTGCACGATCTCCCACTGCTCCTGCGAGATAAGCGGCTGGTGCGTATTTTTTACCAGGCACTGTTCGCTTTCCGGCCGGTCGATCCTCGTTTTGTTCTTATAGGAGATGGTTGTCCGCCGCAGTCCAACCGTATGGCCCAGATACATGACGTTTTTGAGGATATCACTGACCGTCGTACCAGACCATGTACACGGATGCAGCGCATCACGCCCTTCGTGCGTTTTTCCGGTCTTCTGAAAATAGTAATTCGCAGGCGTCAGAATCTTCTGTTCTGTCAGAATCCGCGCGATCTGGCTCGGACCTTTCCCAGCAGCACAGAGGGTAAAAATCTGCCGCACAACCTCTGCCGCTTCTGGGTCGGGCTCAAGATGGTTTTCCGTAGTTTCGGATTTCCGGTACCCATAGGGTGGACGGCCTCCGAGCCATTCGCCTCGTTCGGCCTGCAGCTTTTTCACGGCGCGAACCTTCCGGCTCGTATCCTTTGCGTGCAGCTCGTTCGCCCAGTTGCG
>CAKUOS010000061.1 GCA_934670025.1 uncultured Oscillospiraceae bacterium | reverse complement strand
TTGAGCCTCCGGTAACCCTTATCCGGACTTTCCTCGTGGATCTTCTCAAGCGTGTCCGCAAGGCGTTCGTTCTCTGCAGCCCGCTGACTCAATTTACCGGAAGCCCATTTGTGGTAAGCCGAGCGCGCTGCGTGGAGCAGTTTACAGGCCAATTCAATGGGATAGCCCGTTTCCTCGTGTGCTTCCCGGATTGCTGCATAGGCGCGGCGCTGTCTCACTTCCGAAAGGCATCTCTCCTCTCGATCTCGTCCAATTTTTTTAGCAGGTCACGCTCCATTTCTGCCGGATACAGCTTGTGCCTGAGCTGTTCGATCTCGATCTGCGCCTTCTCCGGCTCGGTTCCGGGAACCTGAGCCTTCTTCCGCTTTCCGCGCCGGTCCTCCGGACCGGCCTCGCCCATCTCCTCGAACCGCAGCGTCCGGGTGCGTACCTGTTGGTACTGTTGTTCGCTCGTCCCGGACTTTCTGTATATCCCACGCGCCCCTCCAGATAGTCCCTTGCAATTTCTACTTTTTTCTCATACGGAATTTTGCTTTTAGACATAAATTTCTCCCCCTATGAAAACAGTGTTTTATTTCACTGTCTCTCATAGAGGGAGCATATCACTACGGGAGGCTGCTTTTTTGCTTGACAAGGCATACCCATATGGGTATAATATACGCATACCCCCTAGCGTATAGAAAAGAGGTCAAGTATGAAGCATCTTATGGAAAAGCTGGAACAGCTGCTGGCGCTCGGCGGCATCAAAAAGGACATTGCCTGTCTTGCGATCTCCGCAGTCGCCGTCGTTTGCAGCCTGCTGAAATTTGAGCCGTTCCCGTTTGATATGGCGTGGATCGCCATCGTCCTGTGCGGCATCCCCATCATTCTCGAAGCCGTCATCGGGCTGGTCACAGCGTTCGATATCAAGGCCGACGTGCTCGTCTCGCTGGCGCTGATCGCGTCGGTCTGCATCGGTGAGATCTTCGCTGCCGGCGAGGTCGCGTTCATCATGCAGCTCGGCGCACTGCTGGAGGAGCTGACCGTGGCAAAGGCGCGCGCAGGCATCGAAAAGCTCGTCCACCTGACGCCGCAGACGGCGCGCGTGCTGCGCGGCGGCAAAGAGGAGATCATCCCGGCCGAGCAGGTCAGGGTCGGCGACCGCATCCGCGTGCTGCCGGGCGAAGGCGTTCCGGTGGACGGCGTGATCCGTTCCGGACAGACCTCCATCAATCAGGCGGTCATGACCGGCGAATCCCTGCCGGTCGACAAGACCGTGGGCGATACGGTGTCCTCGGGTACGGTCAATCAGTTCGGCGCATTTGAAATGGAAGCGACGAAGGTCGGCGAGGACAGCTCCATTCAGCGCATGATCCGCCTCGTACAGTCGGCCGACGCGGGCAAGGCGAAGATCGTCGGCCTTGCCGACCGCTGGGCGACCTGGATCGTGGTCATCGCGCTGTCCGCCGCGGCGCTGACCTGGCTCATTACGGGAAGAATCATCCGCGCCGTCACGATCCTTGTCGTGTTCTGCCCGTGCGCGCTCGTGCTGGCGACGCCAACGGCCATTATGGCCGCCATCGGCAACGCCACGAAGCACGGCTTCCTCGTCCGCGAGGGCGACGCGCTCGAACGGCTGTCAAAAACAAAGGTCATTGCCTTTGACAAAACAGGCACGCTGACCTACGGGACCCCGGAGGTCGCCGCAGTGGAAAGTGCTTCTGAATCATTTGACAGCGATGAAATTTACCGGCTGGCAGCCTCGGCGGAGCAGCTCTCCGAACATCCGCTCGGAAAAGAGATCGTCAGCTGCTGCAAAAAAACCGGCGCGGCGCTGGCTGCGGCGGAGAAATTTGAAATGATCCCCGGCCGCGGTGTGCGCGCAAAGGTCGATGGAAAAACCGTCCTTGCCGGCAACCCGGAGCTGCTGCGGGAACAGGGCGTTTCTGCCGCGCCCATGCCGTCTGCCGAAGCATATATCCGGCAGGGCTGCACGGTGACGTATGTGGCCGTGGACGGCGCGCCTGCGGGCTTCCTTGCACTTTCTGACACGCTGCGGAAAGAAAGTGCCGCAATGATCTCGTCGCTATCCGGCTTGGGCGTACAGCCTGTACTTCTCACCGGCGACCACGAAGCCGCGGCCAAAGCCATTGCAGGGAAGCTGCATATCAGCGAGGTGCGGGCAAACTGCCTGCCCGAGGATAAGCTGCGGTACATCGGGGACTATCAGGCGCAGGGAATGCCCGTCTGCATGATCGGCGACGGCGTGAACGACGCCCCGGCGCTTAAAAAAGCGGACGTCGGCATCGCCATGGGCGGCGTTGGCAGCGATATCGCCGTGGACGCGGCGGATATTGCGCTCGTGGACGACGAGGTGAAGGAGCTGCCGCACCTGATCGCGCTGTCGAAGCGGATGATGACGACCATCAAGCTGAACATGACCTTCTCCATGACGCTCAACTTCATCGCCATCGCGCTGGCCATCATCGGCACGCTGAATCCCGTCGTCGGCGCGCTGGTCCATAACGCAGGCTCGGTGCTTGTCATCACGAACTCGGCATTCTTATTAAAATGGAGGAAAAAACAGCGCACGTAAAAAACGGCGGAGCAGATGATCGCATCATCTGCCCCGCCGTTTTTCTTTCCGCAGCGGCAGGTTGCGGCCTGACGGAGGATATGATAAAAAAGTTTGAAGCAATGTGCTGTTTTGCCCGCCTGCATTGTTATATCCATGAGGCCTCACAGCGTCAACTGACAAGGGCACACGCGCTTGCGGGCCGGGCTGGAACGCCATCTGCGGCGTTATCGTCCTTGACTTGCGCCAGCAAGCCTGCGGCCTCTGCCTTGCATATGTCGCCCCAGACCGGCCGGCAAGTCCGCGGAGTTTTTCGCGGCGGATAAACGGCGGCTGGCCAGGCAGACGAGGAAGATGGGCTGGCGCCCATCAACGAGGATAACGACGCCAGACGTTGCTTTGCCCCGCGAAAAACCGTGCGTGCCCCTTGTCAGCTGACGCAGAAACGGAGAAACGGAACGATGAAACGAGAACAGGTACTGGCGCTCTATGATGCATATGCCGACGGCGTTTACCGCGTGGCGCTCGGGTATCTGCGTTCGCCGCAGGACGCACAGGACGCGGTACAGGCGGTCTTCTGCAAGCTGCTGGAGCGGGAACTGACCGTTTATCCCGGCCGGGAACGCGCATTTTTGACGAAGCTGACGGTCAACCACTGCAAAAATCAGCTTGCGGCGGCGAAGCGGTTCGTCCCCGATGCTCTGGACGATCTGATTTTGCCGGCGGAACCGGAGGACCGCACGCTCCTGCACGCCGTGCTGGCGCTTCCGGAAAAATACCGCCTCGTCGTGGTGCTGCACTGCATGGAGGGGTATTCGTTTTCAGAAATTGCAGGCTTTCTGCACATCACACCGTCTGCCGTTTCGATGCGCCTGCACCGGGCGCGGAAGATTTTGAACGAACAACTCGGGAGGGATTGACATGGAACAGAATTTCAGGCGCGCAGCGGACGCCGTCCGCTTACCGGAGGAAGCCCGCGCGCGCATCCGCGCGCAGATCGCCTCCCACGGGGAAAGACAGGAGGCTTTTATCATGAAAACAAAAAAGCATTTGCCGCGTCTGGCCGTAGCCGCGATCCTCATCGCAGCCGTGCTGACGCTGACCGCCGCCGCAGCGGCCGTCGTACATCAGTTCCGGAACAACATTCTCGTTTCGGACAGCAGCGAAATTCCGGAACCGCAGGGCGATATGCCGGTCGCCGTGGTCGTGAAAGACCCGACCCGCGACGGCGAAGCGCCGAAAACGCTCGAAGAAATGCTTGCCGAAGCACCGCATATCACCATGGACGAGTGGCGAAGCGGCGAAAAGATCGGCAACGTCTGGGATACATCCGAGCTCATCAGCGACGATGCGGCGCTGTGCATTCGCCGCATCACGCGCGCGGAGGACGGCGCGGAGATGATGCAGTACATGGCGGAGGATCCCGCCGGCCTTTTGCCCATGCTGACAGGGAAACTCCGGTTTGATCTGCGCTGGCTTTCAGAGCACTACAGCGTCATCATCCCGGACAACGAGGCTAATGTCGTCCGGGATGCGGACGGCCAGTTTGTCAGCGAGTTCTTCTGGGCGGCATACGGTGTGGAGGGCGGCCCCGGCTGGGTTCGGCTGGAGATGGACTATGACACGACCCATAATCTGTCTCCCGCCTATCTTGTGGACGGTACATTTGAAGAGGCGTATTATTACACAACGTCGAACGGCTATGAATTCCTCATCACATCGCTCGATGGCAGCGTCTCGGCCAGCTGCACGACCGCCAGGGCGCACATCAGCATCTCCGGTGCGTATCTGACCACCAAGGATATGGAGCAGATCGTCGAGCATCTTTCCTTATCCATTTCCGAATAACCGCAAACGGCGGAGCGGATGATCGCATCATCCGCTCCGCCGTTTTGCGTGCCGGTATGGTTGGGTCATTCCTCTTCCGGTGCGGCGCTCTGCGCGGCAGAGGACTGCTGGAACAGGGGAACGTAGTTGGGGTTTTTCTGCACGGACACGACGCCCTTTTTGAACAAAATCCGGTTGCACAGGATCGTGATGGGCAGCATGATGAGGATGAACACGCCCTGCATACCCGCGATCATCACGCCCGTGGCCGCGCCGATGCAGCCGAGAATGAACGGGATGGCCGCGCCCTTGAGCTTGCCGTGGATCTGATATTCGCCCTTTTCCTTGACGAAGAAGCCGAGCAGGAACGTGCCGAACAGCGCGGGCAGCATATAATTCGTGGCCGTTTTGACTGCCGGGATCGTCAGGATCGGCTGGAGCGGCACGATGAACAGGACGCCGACGGCGATGATGACGACGGTGATCATCGACGAAGCCGAGATGGCCATCGCCGAGACGGCGTCACCCTCGGGCGTGCCCTGATCGACTTCGGCGATCTTCATGGCGTTGACCGCGCAGGGCATTTTCAGGTTCATGATGTTGCCGGTCAGAAACGCCAGATATGTCGACGAGCCGAGGATCGGCGCATAGCTGATTGTCTCTGCGAAGCCGATGGGGATATACGTGATGCAGATGCCGACGCACGCGGTCAGGAGCATCTGGACATCGGGCATAGCGCCCAGAACAACACCGACGATCACGGGGATGGCCAGCATATAGAGGAAAAACAGGATCATGCAGACGCGGCCGAAGCGATGCGACCACTGCTGGAACGGATCGAGCGTGTAGACTTTCTTTTCCTTACGCATATTGCATTCCTCCCTCTTTTTAACCGAAGACCTGCGTCCAGACAAGGCTCGACAGCATACCGAAGATCAGTGTCAGCGCCAGATTGCACTCGTTCAGCCACTTCCAGCGCAACTTCGCCGCGAGGACACCGAGACCCGTCGAGATGACGGCGCTGGTGAACAGGACTGCGGCTTCCACCGGCGTGCCGAAGATCAGAAGCGGCAGGAACACGCACATCATCGCTGTCCAGAACGTGCTGTTGAGGACCATCGACCAGCCGGGATTTTCGCCCGCGTCCTTTTTGATGCCGCTGCCGAGCTTTTTGCCGAGGAACACCGGCCCGAAGATCCAGCCGGCCACGCCGAGCGTCATGGCGAACATGACCGCCACGAAGACCCGGCCGCTTTCGCCGCCGCCGAGCGCGGCCGCAGCCGTCTGACCGGCCATGAGCTCATAGCCGACCGAGCCGATGACGCTCAGCCGCCACCACGGCCAAGGGATGTCAAACGCCGCCGACAGGGTGAACAGGCCGATGACGATGGAAATGCTGGGGACGACGGAAAAGACCAGACTCGACCGGATGATCCGCGTCAGAGCCGTCTTGTCCATGCCGAACGCCCGGCACCGCTGATAGGACTTCCTGAAGAAAATGTAGGAGAAGCCCAGAATTGCGACAAGACCGATGATGACCAGCGCATACAGGATCGCGCTGTTTGCCACGCCTTCGTACATAGTGAATACTTCCTTCCTTTTTCCTGGTTTTTCATATATAAACGGCGCGGCGGAGCCGCGGCCGCATACTGCCGGGGCAGGGGAACGGGAGCGTGCGGACGGTGTGCGCGGGAAAACGGAATACTTGCGGTAATTATGGAATATTAAAAGAACTGGTTGGTATGTAAAAACTATAGCAGCTTGGACAAAAACTGTCAAGAAAAAAATTAAATTTTGTTCATTTTTCTGCGGCATATTTATGGAACAGTCCGCTTGCTTTTTGGCACAGAATACGGTATGATGAAGGCTGACTTGAAACGGAGGCTTACGGATCCCATGAAACTTGCCATCATCACCAGCCGGTCGCTGCATGAGCCGACCGCGGCCTCGCTCGAACGGCTGCGGCGCGTGCAGCCGGATTGCGAGACTGTGCTGCTGACATACGAAAATTTCGCCCATCTGCCCGCGCTCTACGACGCATACGCCGAATCGGTCGACGGCTTCCTCGTCAGCGGCCAGGTCGCGCAGGCGGCCATCGAGATCAAAGAGCACGCGGTGCGCAAGCCGCTTTTGTATTTTCAGGCCGACACGGCTGAACTCTATAAGGCGATTTTGCAATATGTGCTGGCGCATCCGGGCGCGGATATCGGGCGCATCGTGCTCGATTTTCTGCTGCCGCTCAAGGGCGGCCATTCGGCCGAGGCGTTCCTCGATGAGATGGAGCTGCCCGCGCTCGAATCGGAGGTCAGCGGCTGGGTCGGCACCATGCGCTTAGACCATCTCGAGCAGCTCGAATCGGCCATCGCCGCACGCATCGTGGAGCTTTGGGAAGCGGGGAAGGTGGACATGGTCGTCTGCCTCTATGGCAGCATCGCGCCCGTTTTGCAGGCGCACGGCATCCCGTATGCGTGCCCGCTGGTCGAAGACAGCCACCTGCTCGACCTCATGCGGCGGCTCCAGGTCGCCATCGAGCTCGAACGGCTGCGGGCCGGTATGCCGGCCGTCGTGAGTGTCGCGCCGCGCGGCCGTGACGCCGCCGCGCAGCTGGATGCGCTGCATGAGAAGCTGGAGCTGTTCCTGCGGGAAAATCTGCTCGACTGTATGCTGCAAAAAAAGAGCGACAGCTGCGAATTTTTCACGACCGTGTCGGTCGTGCAGTATCTGACCGATCACGGCCGCGCGAGCCGTCTGTCTGCATGGCTCGACGGCGAGCTTGCGTGCCCGACGGCCGTCGGCTACGGCATCGGCCGCGATCTCAATCAGGCGGTCTATAACGCGCAGGCCGCGCGCAAAGAGGCCGAGTTCGTCGGCAAGAGCTTCATCCGCAATGAAAAAGAGGCGCTGATCGGGCCGCTCGGCGCGGAAAAGGCCATGGTCGTGGAATACGGCAGCGTGCAGGGCGTGGGCGAGATCGCGCGCCGCTGCGGCCTGTCGACGCTGACGATCCAGAAGGTCGCGGCCAGCGCCCGGCAGTCCGGTTCCCGGAAGATCACCACGCAGGAGCTGGCCGGCTGCTTCGGCGTGACGGTCCGCAACGCCAACCGCATCCTCGGCCGGCTGGTGGAGGGCGGCTACGCCCGTGTGGCGTATTTTCAGACGGCCAATTCCAAAGGCAGACCTGTCAAGGTCTACGAGCTGATGCTCGACGCGCAGCCGTAAATATAAGAACAATACCGGAGCGGCAAAAACGCCGCTCCGGTTCTTTTTACCAAAAATCAGCGTCCGTAATGTATGAAAATAACGAAAATGATAAAAACCATTGACGAACGAAACGCAATATGCTACGATTTCGCTGACAACTGTTCCGTTAATATACCATAAATGACGGACACACTACGGATTCGACTGAAACAGGGAGGAACGCAGAATGAACGAATACGAACGGGCGCTTGCGCGGAAGGATGAGACGGTCGCGCACCGCCGCTGGCTGCATACGCACGCCGAGGTCGGACTGGATATGCCGCAGGCGCAGGCGTATGTCATGGAGCAGCTGCGGCTGGCAGGACTCGAACCGAGAGCCTGCGGCCACGGCGTCGTGGCCGAGCTTGGAAAAACAGGCGGAAAGACGCTGCTGCTGCGCGCGGATATGGACGCACTGCCGATGCAGGAGGAGAGCGGCGAGCCCTTTGCGTGCCAGGCGGGAATTGCGCACGCCTGCGGCCACGATTTCCACGCGGCGATGCTCCTTTCGGCGGCAAAGATCCTGAAAGAGACAGAGGCTGCGCTGCAAGGCCGCGTGCGGCTCATGTTCCAGCCCGCGGAGGAGACGTTTGAGGGCGCGAAGGATATGATCGCAAACGGCGTGCTGGACGGCGTCGACGCGGCGCTCGCATATCATGTCACATCCGGGCGCATCCCCATCGGCGTCTATATGTACAACGCCGGCGGCACGATGATGAACTCCGTCGACGGCTTCAGGATCACCGTCCACGGTAAAGGCGCGCACGGCGCTTACCCGCAGAACGCGATCGACCCCATCAACATCGGCGTACACGTCTATCTGGCGCTCGAAGCGCTCATTGCGCGCGAAGCGGACCCCGGCAAGACGTGCGTCATGACCGTCGGACAGTTTACGGCCGGCTCCGCGGCGAATATCATCCCCGATACCGCCGTGTTACAGGGCACCATCCGCACGAATGACCGCGACAGCCGCGCGCTGCTGGTGCGGCGGATGAAGGAGGCTGCGGCGCGCACCGCCGGGGTCTACGGCGGCACGGCCGAGGTGGAGATGATCTCCGAGGTCCCGCCGCTCATCTGCGACGCGGCGCTCACCAAACAGATCGCGGGCTATATGCAGGAGCTGCCCATCCCGGGCCTGACGCCGTATCCCGGCATTTCGGCCAATGCGTCGGAGGATTTCGCCTCCATTGCCGAGCGCGTGCCGTCGGTATTCATGTACCTGTCCGCGGGCTTCCCCGACGAGCGCGGCGACGCGCCCGCGCATAACCCCAGGGTGCGCTTCAACGAGGACGTCTGCCCGGTCGGCGTGAGCTGTCTTGTGCACTGCGCCGTCCGCTGGCTGGAAGAAAACAGATAAACGTTCCGGAAAGAAAAGAACAAAAGGAAAGGAAGAACCTTCTATGGCAAATGAAACAGGAACCGCCGTCATTCAGCTGCCAAAGGGCAAAAAGGCCCTCGTGCAGCTTGGCGCGATCTGCCTGACCGTGTCCATCGCGTGCTACGGTCTGGCGCTGTCCACGCTCATCACCCCCATTTTGTCCGGCATGAACGCAATGGGCTATGTCGGCCTGTTCTCCATCTTCTCCTCGCTCGGCATCACGATCATGACGCCGATCGGCGGCAAGCTCGGCGATATTTTCGGGCGGAAGCGGATCGTCGTCGTTGCGGGCATCATCTGCGTGCTGTGCGGCGTGGGCATCGCGTTTGCACCGAATCTGCCGCTGCTGATGATCTGCCGGTTTGGCGTCGGCTTTGCGCAGGGCGCGTTTATGGCCGCGCCGTATATCATCGTCGGCGTCATCAACGAGAAAAAGGACGTGCCGAAGGCGATGGGGCTGCTTGCGATGGCGCTGTCGATCGGCGGCTTCGGCGGCAGCATCATCGCGGGCATCCTGACCGATATGGGTCTTCTGACCGCGGCGATTCTGTTCCCGGCCATTCCGCTGATCGCGGGCATCGTGCTGATCGGCCTGTTCTACCCCGACGACAAGAGCGCCGCGAAGCAGAAGATCGACACCGCCGGCATCCTCCTGCTCGTCGCCGCGCTGTGCGGCATCCTGCTGCCGCTGAACTACGGCGCGTCCGTCGGCTGGACGAACCCGCTGATCCTCGGCGGTCTGGTGCTTGGCATTGTGTTCACGGCGCTGCTCATCCGCTATGAATCCCGGATCGAACAGCCCATCATCCCCGTGCAGATGTTCCGTCACAAGCGCTATCTGGCCTTTGTACTCGTGGGCTTCCTCTGCTACTTCTATCGCGGCGCGATGGACGTCTATTCGCCGCTCGGCGCGATCAACGTCATGGGCACCAGCACGGCGACGGCGGGCTCGCTCCAGCTGCCGCGCACCGTCGTGACGATGTTCCTGCCGGTCATCGCCGGCGCGTGGGTCGGCAAAAAGAAGACCAATATGTGGAAGGCGATGGCCGTCGCCACGGCGCTCTCGGCCTTCCCGATGCTGGCGATGGGCTTTACGACGCCCGCAACGTCCGTACTTCTGTACTTCATCGCGCTGACCGTCACCGGCATCGCCGAGAGCTATCGCGGCGTGTCGATCACGCCCGCGGCGCAGGGCTGTCTGAGGCCGCAGGACATCGGCATCGGCACCGCGCTCATCAACTTCGCAAACTCGCTGGCAGGTTCGCTGGCCGCGGCCACCTACGGTATGATCTACGGCGGCTTCACCGCCGCAGACCCGACGAATGTCGCCAACATCCAGAAGGGCGTCAACGCCGTCTTCCTGACGGCCGGCGGCATCACGCTCGTGGGTCTTGTGCTGGTCCTGTTCTGGATTCGCCCGATGCTGGAAAAGCAGGCGGCCGAAGAGGCCCGCGCCTGAGCACCGCAAAATATGCGCAAAACGCAGAAAACGCAAAGAAAAGCGCCCATACGGGCGCTTTTCCTGCGATTATCAAAAAGTAATAAGAAAACCTTCTGCAACAGAGCCGCGGGGGAAGAGTGAAGGGGGCAAAGAGCCCCCTTCGCGTTCAATCAAGCAGTTTTTTGAACTTTTCCAAGTTCAAAAAACTGGGAGCAGCGTGGCGAAAAGATTTTTCGCCACGCTGAAGCGCCCATACGGGCGCTTTTTTATTTAATCAGACCCTTGTTCGTCTTTTTTACGTGTTTGAAGACCTCTTCAAAGCGGCCGAGCGCCTCGTCGATGATCTCCGGGGTGTCTGCCATGGAGGTATACAGGCGGCTGCCGGCCAGCGTGACGATGCCGTTTGCCATATAGGCCGCGCCCATGCGCTCCATCGAATCCTTGCGCACATACATCATGTCCTTGTGCTTCAGAAGCCCCATCGCGGATTTGGCGAGCGACATGGACGAGAAATCGAAGCTCATCGCGCCCGTGCATTCCAGATGGACGATCGAGCCCTGATTATAGGCCACGAACGGCAGGCCGTACTGCTCCAGCAGCCGCTTGAGCCCGTCGCACAGGCGGTCGCCCATGCGGCCGGCGATCTCGCAGGCGTTCGTGCGCTCGATCTCGCGGATGGCCGTGTAGCCAGCGAGGCAGGACAGGGGATTGGCGGCCAGCGTGCCGCCGACGTAGGCGCGGTGCTTGCCCGTGGCAAGACCCGCCGCCATGAGCCCGGCGTATTCCTTTTTGCCGCCGACGCCGCCGGCCGCGGGATAGCCGCCCGCGACGATCTTGCCGAAGACCGTCAGATCAGGCACGACGCCGAAATAGCCCTGCGCGCCCGAAAGCGCCACGCGGAAGCCCGTGACGACCTCGTCGAAGATCATCAG
>CAKUOS010000060.1 GCA_934670025.1 uncultured Oscillospiraceae bacterium | reverse complement strand
GCTGAGCATCAGCCAGACTGCTGCGGAAAGCATGGGCTTTCACCTCCACAGAAAGCCTATGTCCGACCGGCAAGTCCGAATTCCCGTTTACAAAAAATAAGAATTCTGCTATTCTGAAAGAAAAGGCTTGACTGTAAACCAACTTGATACGTTACGCTGGCGGCAGGAGGGATGCATATGACCATTCGGGAGATCGAAGCGCTGTCCGGGATGACGCGCGCGAACATCCGCTTTTACGAATCCGAGGGACTGCTCACGCCGAACCGCGCGGAAAACGGCTACCGCGACTATGCGCAATCAGACCTCGAGACGCTGCGCAAGATCCGTCTTTTGCGCGCGCTGGGTCTGGGAATCGACGAGATCCGGAGGCTTTCGGCAGGGGAGACGTCGCTGGATGCGGCGCTGGAGGCGCGGCTGCACGCGATGCAGACGGAGCAGCAGACGCTTCGGCGTGCGGAGGAGGTCGCACGCGCCATGATTCAGGACGGCGCGGCCTACGCGACGCTCGACACCGGGCGGTATCTGGCCGAGCTGGAATCCGGTGCGCAGAAGGCCGTGCAGCAGGATGTACAGCCGCGGCTGCACGCGCCGTGGCGGCGGTTTTTTGCGCGGGCGATCGATCTGAACCTGTATGAGATGACGTGGATGGTGATCCTGACGGACGCCGGCCTGAGCGCGATGGGGCAGCGCGGCGTGACGTTCCTGAATATGCTCCTGTCGCTGCTGACGATGCTGCTGCTTGAGCCGCTGCTGCTGCATACGATCGGCACGACACCCGGCAAATGGCTGCTCGGACTGTCCGTCCGAAACGTGAACGGCGCGAAGCTGCGCTATTCCGAAGCGTTTGCGCGGACGGCATGGCTCATCTGGCGCGGCTTTGGCGCGGGAATCCCCATCTACTGCTGGGTGCGCCTGTATAAGAGCTTCCGCACAGAGGAGCGGGGCGAGCCGCTCGACTGGGAGGAGGACACCGAACAGGCGGCAAAGCCGTTCGGCTGGAAGCGGGGGCTTGCCGCGCTCCTTGCGGCGGCGGCCATTTTTGCGGCGGGCGTCTTTGGCTCGCTCGCAGCCATCGGCCCGCGCTATCGCGGCGAGATCACCGTCGCGCAGTTTGCGGCCAATTATAACCGCATCGCAAGCCAGCTCGGCGGGAATGCGGGAAAGCTCGACGCGGAAGGGAACTGGACGACCGGCGGCGAAAATACGCTGTTCCGCGTGATGGTTCTGATGAACATATCGGGCGTTACATACGAAACGGACGAAAACGGGATCCTGCAAAGCGTCTCGATCGAGGCCTATGGCGGCAACGTATACGACGCCACGCCGACCGGCCTGATGCAGCTGTCTCTGTATGCCTTTGCGGGCGCGGAAAAGGGGCATATCTGCCTCAACCGCACGCTCATGAACGTGACGGACCGGCTGAAGGAGCGGCCGCAGGAGCCGTTCACCGCGGGTGTGGACGGCGTGACGGTCGAATATGCGTACCGCAGCGCGGATAACTGGTACCGGCTGACGATGACGCGGAACGAGACTTGACAAACCTGGACGAATGTGATAGTCTGACAATAGACGATTGCAATAGTCTGAAAGGGGAGCCGACATGAAGCTGTTTGAATCGGAATGGAAGGTGATGGAGGTCCTGTGGCAGAACGGCGACACCACGGCGAAGGACATTTCGCTGCGGCTGGCCGATTCCGCCGGGTGGAACAAGAATACGACCTACACCGTCATCAAAAAATGCGTGGACAAGGGCGTAGTCGAGCGCCGCGAGCCGAATTTCCTCTGTCACGCGCTCGTTTCGCGCGCAGCCGCGCAGAAGGAGGAGGCCGACTCGCTCGTCGAGAAGTTCTTCGGCGGCTCGGTGGAGCTGCTGATGGCGTCGGCGCTCAGCGGACGCAAGCTCTCCGAGCAGGAGATCGCGCGCCTGCGGGCGCTCGTGGAGGCGCAGGAGGGATGAGCGGGCTTTGGGCCGCCTGTGCCGGCGGCACGGCGCTGATCCTTACCGCCGCGCTCGTGCGTGCGCTCGGCGGGAAATATCTGCCGAAAGCGCTGTTTCCCGCGCTGTGGTGCGCAGCCGCCGTGCGGCTGCTGCTGCCGGTTTCACTGCCGTCGGCGTTCAGCGCCTGGAATCTTCTTCTGCGCAGCGCGGCAGTTTCGCTGCCCGCGGTGCAGACATCTGCGGATGCTGCGGCCATCGTGGCTGCGCCGGCGGCGGAGATCGCGCAGCGGGCAGCTGTCAGCCAGTCGATGAACGTGCCGCTGCTCATCTGGGCGGCCGGTGCGGCGCTGCTGGCGGCGTATTTCCTGATCGGGTATCTGCGCTTCACACGCCGGTTTTCGGACGCGGAGGCGGCATCGTGTCCGGAACTCGACGCGCTTGCCGCGCGTCTGCGCGTGCGCGTCGTTCTGCGCGTCCGCGTGACAGACGATCCGCGCGCGCCGCTGACCTACGGCGTTCTGCGGCCGGTCATTCTGCTGCCGCGGGCGCTGCTGCACGGCGAAGATACGCGCTGCATGGTGCTTGCGCATGAGCTGGCGCACATCCGCCGCCGCGACTGTCTGCGCAAGCGGCTGCTGACTGTGTGCCTGTGCGTTTACTGGTGGAATCCCGCCTGCTGGCTGATGTGCGTGTTGGCGAATCGGGATATCGAGCTTGCCTGTGATGCGCACGCGCTGCGCGCGCTCGGCCCGGAGCGGCGCAGGGACTATGCGCTGGCACTCTTACAGGTCGCTGCGCACCAGACGCGGCCGCATCCGCTTGGCAGCGGCTTCGGAAGCCCTGCGGCGGAGGCGCGCATCCGCGCGATCCTGCGTGCAAGGCGCGTCCCGGTCTGGCTGACACTGCTGGCTGCGGTGCTCGCAGGGACGCTCGTGACGGCGTTCGCCACACAGGCGAAGCCCGCGCCCGCACAGCGGGAAATGCCCGCTGCTGCGTCCGTACAGGCGCCGGTTCCGGATCCGGAACCGCCTGTTTCCGCTTTGCCTGAACCGGAACAGACGCCGCAGCCGCTCCCGGAGGAACAGACAGCGCGGTTTTCCTTCCCGCTGGGAAATACGGCTGCGCCGGTCACGGATGCATACGGCTTCCGCAGACATCCGCTTACCGGCAAAGAGTCCTTTCATCCCGGCGTTGATCTGGACGAAGCCGCAGGCCGGGAGATCTATGCCATCGGCGCGGGCACGGTCACGACCGCGGAATACAGCGATGCGTGGGGCTATCATGTTATCATCGATCATGGCGACGGATATCAGAGCCTCTACGCGCATCAGGCGTCTCTGGCCGTACAGGCCGGTCAGACGGTGGTACAGGGCGAAGTTGTCGGCGTTGTCGGCAGCAGCGGCTGGGCCACCGGCCCGCATCTGCACCTGTCCGTTTACAAAAACGGCGAAACGGTCGACCCCATGACCGTACTCGGATAACACACAAACAACCAAACAACCAGAAAACGCCCCCGGGACCAAATCCCGGGGGCGTTTTTGACTGTATTATCTGCGCAGATACGCGAGAAGCTCCAGAAAACCGTAGACGATAGGCTGATGCAGCAGATAGATAAACAACGACTGCCGCCCGCACCAGCAGAAAAACCGCGCGATCGCGCTGCGCTGGAACGTGCCGGGCAGGCGCGTTGCTTTATCCGCGTAGACCGTGCGGCCAAGCACCGTGCCGAGCATATACCAGCCCAGATGCGGCAGCAGCGGGAAATAGTCGCTCGACGAAAAGCCTTCATAGACAAAGCCGAACGGGAACAGCAGATGCGTCCGTACGACGCTCCCGGCGATGAGATACCCCGTCACCACAAGCACGATGCCGATGGCAGCCAGCGCCTGCGTCGGGAGCTTTTTGTAGACCGGATAGAGCATCATGCACACACCCAGCAGATGCAGAACGCCGAACCAGACGATCACATCGCGCGACGCCATCCCGAGCCTGTACATCCCGAACGTCACGAGCGAGATGAGCAGCCCGCAGCCAAACACGATGCAGCCGCGGCGGAAGCTGCGCGAGCCGAGCGTTGCGCAGCAGCCCGACAGAACGACGAAGATCACGCCGCCGTACTGCTGGATGAACACATACCACGCGGGCAGATGCAGATCCACGCCGATGAAAAAGCTGAGGTCAAAGATCAGGTGTACGGCGATGACGCACAGGATGCACACGCCGCGCAGCGCGTCAAGCTCCCAGATCCGATTGTTTTGTTTCATGATCGTCTCCTGAATGGTCATGCCTGCCGCATTTGCGGCAGGCATGGTGTCATATTAGCTGTTTTTCGCGTCTTCCGCGGCCTGCCGTTCGGCCTCTTCGTCCTCCAGCACGCGGTAGGCGACCTTGCCGACGAGCGTCTTCGGAAGCTCCGGACGGAACTCGATGTCATACGGCATGGCGTACTTTGCGATGTGCTGGCGGCAGTAATCGAGGATCTCCTGCTTCACCGCGTCCGACGGCTCGTAGCCCGGACGCAGCACGACGAACGCCTTGACCTTCTGCATCTTATACGGATCCTTGACGCCGATGACGCACGACAGGAGCACCTTTTCGTGACCGTCGATGATATTTTCCAGCTGACCGGGATAGACGTTGTAACCGGAGGTGATGATCATGCGCTTGATGCGCTGCGAGAAATAGACGAAGCCGTCCTCGTCCATCTTGCCGAGATCGCCGGTGTGCAGCCAGATGCGGCCGTCGTCGTGGCGGCGGAGCGTGTTGCGCGTTTCCTCGGGATTGTCGACGTATTCGAGCATGACCGACGGGCCCGAGACGCAGATCTCGCCCTCGATGTTGGCGTCGATCTCCTGCGTGGTGCCGGGCTTGACGATCTTGTAATACGTGTCGGGGAACGGCACGCCGATCGAGCCGACGCGGTTATAATCCTTCGGCGTCAGGCACGAGGCCGTGACGCACTCGGTCAGGCCGTAGCCCTGGCGCACCTGCACGGAGGCGTTGTGCGATTTGAGGAACTCGTCGACCTTTTTCTTCAGCTCGATGGACAGACTGTCGCCGCCGGAGAATACGCCCTTGAGGCAGCTGAGATCGGCATTTTCGAGCTTTTCCGCGCGCAGCAGCGCCTCAAAGAGCGTCGGCACGCCGGGGATGATGTTGGGCTGCTTTTTGATGAGCAGCTCTGCATACGTGTTGACATTGAACTTCGGCACGAGGATGCAGCACGCGCCGCCGATGAGCGCCGTGTGGATGCCGATGCCCAGACCGAAGCCGTGGAACACGGGCATGACGGAGAGCATCTTCATGCCGTCGATGGGGGAGAAGCCCGAGGCCGCGATCGTCTGAAGGCCGAGGGCGTTGAAGTTCATGTTGGACAGCAGAATACCCTTGGTCGTGCCGGTCGTGCCGCCCGAATAGAGGATGGAAGCGCCGTCTTCCGCGCGGCCGTATTCCTTCGGCAGCGGCAGATTCCGCTTTTTGCCCACGCGCTGGAACTCCGACCACCAGATATAATCGCCGCCCTTCGGGGGCTTGGGGTATTTGCGCCCGGCGGTCAGCGCATAGCCGACGGCCAGATGCGGATACAGCTCATCCTCGATCTTTGCCAGCAGCAGCTTGCAGTCCTTGTCGTCGAGCTCGGGCATGACCGGCGCGATCTTTGCATAGAACTGATCGAGCGTGAGGATGCACTTCGAGTGTGAGAAATTGAGATAGAACTTGATCTCGCCGGCCGCGGAGAGCGGATGGATCATGTTGGACACCGCGCCGATGCGGTTGAGCGCGTAGAATGCGTGCAGCGCCTGCGGACAGTTGGGCATACAGATGGTCACGCGGTCGCCCTTTTTGATGCCCATGGCGAGGAATGCTTTGGCAGTCTGATCGATCTTCTGCATGAACTGCGGGAAGGTCGTCTTTTTGCCCATGAATTCATAGGCATAGAGCTTGGGGTTGCGCTCGGCCGCAGCCTGCACCATCTGATAGATGGTCTTCTGCGGGTATTTGAGATGATGCGGCACGTCGCCGTAATAGTTCAGCCACGGAGCTGTGGAAGACAGAAACATAGTTTTTCATCCTTTCGTATTCTGCATGGATCACACACCGCTGCCGGGTCTGTCACACACCAAACCGGCAGTCGTCAAAATTATACTTCGCCGGGCAGAAAATAGCAAGAAAAGTTTCCGTAAAACAGACATTTTTGGAAGATTGCAAAAGGAATCATCGTTCCAGCAACCGCATCAGCGCATTTCTGCCGACTTTCATCGCGCCCTTCGGGCAGAATTCCTGACAGCAGAAGCAGTGGATGCAGGCTTTTCGGTCGATGCGGGGCTTGCCGTTTTTCATCGTGATGGCTTTGGCCGGGCAGATATTTGCACATTTTTTGCAGCCGACGCAGTCCTTTGGCGAGAGCTTCGGATACGGCGTGAGCACTCGGAACAAAACCGCGTCGATCAGCTTGCCGGCCGGGCCGTCGCCGCCCTTGCGGAAGAAGACGCTCGACTGCGAGGGGACGGTTTTGAAATCCGCGACGGCAAACGCAGCCGGGTCGCCGTACAGCCGCAGTCCGTCCGCCGACGGCGGGATGAGCCCGCGGCGCATGGCGGCCGTGAGCGTCGGGACCTCCCCGGGCCGCAGACCGATGAGCGCGCACGCGGCCAGATCGAGCGCGTGCGGGCTGCGCGCGGCGATCAGGCAGCCGATGGGGCGCGGCGCGCCCTGCGTCGGACCGTTGCCCTCCATGCCGACGACGGCGTCGCAGATGCACATACGGGGCTTAAAATACTCGCACAGGTCGACAAGCATATCGGCAAAGTCCTCCGTCTTCGGATATTTATAATGATACTCGGGCTTCATCGTGCCGGGGATGACGCCGAAGAAATTCTTCGCGGCGTTCGTCATGCCCATCATGCCGTGCGTCTTGAGCTTGCAGACGTCGATGACGGCGTCGGCCTTGCAGAGATACGCGGTGCAGGTGAACGCGCGCGCCTGCTTTGCCTCCGGGAAGCGCGCCTCCTGCACGGAAAAGTCGCCGTTCAGTTCCGCGCCGAGCGCCTCGGCCGCGCGCAGCCCGGTCGCGTCGTATACGCGCTGCAAATGCGCGGTGTTGTAAAGGCCGCCGGGGCTGTCGCCGAGCACGACGTGCGCGCCGCGCTCGTGCAGCATCCGTACAAGCGCGCAGACAACGGCCGGGTGAACGGTCGCGGCTTCGTCGGGCTTCATCGCGGCGACAAGATTGAGCTTCAGCGCCACGCGCATCCCGGGCGTGACCCAGTCGAGCCCGCCGGCGGCGGAAACGGCCTCGCGCAGGGCGGAAAAGACCGCCGCGTCCTCATAGCTTTTGCAGGCGCAGAGCGCTACATCATACGGCATCCGGGTTCCTCCTTCAAAATGCAGTATGCAAATTCTATCATGCGCGGCGGGCAAAAGCAAGGCAACTGCGGGGACTTTGCAGATGAATTATTATATAGTTGTATTCGGGATTTGGTTGCTATTCTATGGTTGCTGTGCTATGATAAATATACTACACAATCATAATCATGGTTTGGTTCGGGAATGTGTTTTTGTCTCTCGGCAAAAACACACTCTCCTATTTGGCATTCTCGGATTATATCCATGTGTCAATGATTGTGTAGCAACAAGCGGAGTTCTGCGTTTTTCGGTGTGCAGCTTCGCTTGAGGCTGCACACTTTTATTTTTGTTGCGGGGGGCGAATAGAATGAAACAGAAACAACCAATCATGTGGATCCTTTGCCTGCTTTTAGCTTTATCCATATTGTTAGCTGCTTGCAGTGCGGTTCCGACAACAGGGCAGAATACGGATGAATCCGATGCGCGTGCAGGAAGAATGGACGATGCTTTGGAAACTGTTCATACCGATCCGCCTGCATCAGATGAGCAGCTACAGGAAGCTGCACAGAGCGAGGGGACAATGTATGCACGCAATACAGTCACACTGGCAGACGCACGGATTTTCTCAGAGGGAGTTGCATGGGTTCAGTATTACGATAACGCTGGCGAGTTACAGTTCGGTTGGCTCTACCCAGACGGTTCGATCGGTCGCCCGTTCCCGATCAATCGTGTAACGGCGTTTGGATCTGACTTTTCAGGCGGGTATTCGTATGTCACAACCGGAGATGGATTTATTCACCAGAAAACTGAAGTTCCGGACTCTTTCATCATTCTTAATCAGAATGGAGTGGTCACGGCAGAGAGTCCGGATGATGGAAGCAGTTACGAGATTCTTTGTGGTGGAGATGGCGTATATCTTGTAAAGCAGTCGATCAGAAGTATGACGGCAAATGAAGATCGGTATGGCTTCATTTCAGCTGACGGTAACTGGCTTTATGAATGCGAGGTCTGTGAGATTGACGGTGAGCACCCGCTCAGCGCATCTGGAGTCAGAGAATATAGAGCGGAGGATAATATCAAGTTCTCCTACTTAGGCGAGAATGTCTTCCACGCTAGATATGATGAGCGTCAATCCGTTTTCTATAATTGTGTCACAGGCCAGACGTATCGGATTACTGGTGATAATCAGGATGTCCAAGTATATGACAGTTTCTCGGAAGGATTCATTCCTGTTAAGGTCGAAGGAACATTATATCTGCTATCAACAGAGTTTGAGATGAGGCCAATTGCTGTCGATGAAGCGCAATCCGTGTGCTATGGTGACGGTATTATTTATACGACAGAATATATGTGGGGGATGGGCGAGAACGGAAAAGGAGGAAAATTCTATCGACTTGATGGAAGCGTTTTGGCAGATCTGACTGAATACAAACTTCTGTATCATCACGCGTCGGATTTATTCCGCTTCAGAGATGGATATGCAGCGGTCATCATATACGGCCTCGATGAAGAGCACTACTTGGGGATCGTAGATATGGACGGAGCGTTTTCTTTTGAACCGATCAAGATTGACTTGTCTGGATTCTATACCGAAGACAAGTTCGGTGAGCTTTCAGACGGAAGAATTGCCTGTAAGGTGGCATATCAGGAAGGTGATTCCTGGAGAAATGAGGTCGTTGTTGTTGATACGGAAGGAAACATTACGCATTCCGATTATTTTACTTCTGAAGATGCGGGTAGATTGATCTTTCACGAGGGATTTGCGTGGGACAACCTGAATCAATGTTTTTTAAGAGATGACGGCACTGTTCTTGAAACTTATCTGAAAGGATAAATCGGGTTGTAAAGAATTTGGAATTGCCGAAAAAACTATACATCGAAAAGAGTCATCCACCCGGATGACTCTTTTCGTTAAAAAAGGATGACTGAGCCAAAACATTATTGCGTGCAAATGCAAGGCGGCTATGGCGGAAGCGGCGGTATTTACTTTTTGTGCGATATATGTTACAATATCATATCAAATTGGGAACTTTCTTTCCACCGGCCCCATCGGCTGCGCGGAAAATGGAAGGGGACATCGTATGGAAGACCGCAATACCGTGACGCCGGGCGCGTCTGCATCGCAGGACGTCGACGCGCTGTTACAGGATGTAAAGTCGCTGCTCGGCGAGGATGACGCCGCCGTCGCCGCGGCAGAAACGCCCGAAACACCCGCGGCGGAGGAGACGGCTGCGCCGATGACTGCCGACGACGTGCAGATCGACTACAGCAAATTCTACGGCGGCGAAACGGAACAGCAGCCGCCGCGGCCGCTGACGTATTACGAACAGTCGAAGCCCGCATACCAGCGCGCGCGCCGCGCAGAATACGAGCGCATCCGCGAAAAAGAGCGGCTGGCCCGGGCCGAGCGCCAGCAGGCGCAGGAGCGGCGGGACGCGCAGACGCTCAGCGGAAAAAAGCAAGGAAAGCCGCGCCGCACGGCGGCGGAATACGCCGAATGGCTCTACGATCAGGGCCTGAGCGACGAAGAGCAGCACGCGCGCACCGAGCAGGAGCTGAAGCTCACGGAAAAGCCGCGCAAAAAGAAACCGGAAGCGCAGAAAAAGCCGAAAAAGCGCGGCCCGTGGCGCGTGATTCTTGCGCTGGTGCTGCTGCTGGCCATCGCGGCGGCGGGGTTCCACTTCCTCTACGCCCGGGCGCCGCAGAGCGATACGGCGCTGTCCGCGCGCAGGCCCGGCTGCGCGACGATCCTCGTCGCCGGCACGGACGAGGGCGGCTACCGCACGGACTCCATGATGCTCGTGAGCATCGACCGCGGGAATAAGACCGTCAGCCTCGTCTCCATTCCGCGCGACACGCTGATCTTCTGCGAATATTCCGTCCCGAAGATCAATTCCGCCTACGGCTGGGCCGGCGGCGGCGAAAAGGGCATGGAGGAGCTGCTGCTGCGCGTGTCGGAGATCATCGGCTTCTGCCCGGACGGCTACGCCGTGGTCGATCTCGACGTGTTCCGCGAGCTGGTCGACCTGATGGGCGGCGTGAAATTCAACGTCCCCGTCGATATGCACTACTCCGACCCCACGCAGAACCTCACCATCGACTTACAGGCGGGCGAACAGCGGCTCGACGGCGACAAGGCCATGCAGGTCGCGCGCTTCCGCTCGGGCTACGCGACGGCCGACCTCGGCCGCATCGAGGTCCAGCGCGACCTGGTCTCGGCGGCGATCCGCCAGTGGGTCTCGCCGAAGGGCCTGCTGCACCTCATCCCGGCGATCCGCCTGATTTCGCAGCACACCACGACCGACCTGACGGCCTCGAACCTCAGCTGGCTGGCCGAGAGCTTCCTGCTCTGCGACCGCGCGAATATCCGCACGGCGACGCTGCCGGGCAGCGCGGCGAACATCTCGGGCGGCTCGTATTACGTGCTGGACGCGGAAAAGACCGCCGCGCTCGTCAATGAATACCTGAACCCCTACGAGAAAGGAGTCGAAAGCGCGGAGCTTTACATCCGCGCGGGCTGATATGTACATCGATCCTGTGAAATACGAGGGCCGTCCGTCGGATGCGGCGGGCCGCCCTGCAAAGGAGATCCGCTGCTACGACCTGCTGGACTCGCTGCAAATTCCCTACGCGCGCGTCGACCACGATCACGCCGACACCATCGAGGCACGCGAGGCGGTCGAACAGGTGCTGGGCGAGAAGATCTGCAAAAACCTGTTTCTCTGCAACCGGCAGAAGACGCAGTTTTATCTTCTGATGCTGGAAGGGGAGAAGGTCTTCAAGACCAGGGACCTTTCAAAGCAGCTGGGCGTGGCGCGGCTGTCGTTTGCCGACAGCGCGGACATGGAAAAGTATCTCGATATCACGCCCGGCTCGGTGAGCGTGCTGGGTCTGATGAACGACACGGAAAACGCCGTGCAGCTCGTCATCGACAAGCCCGTGGCCGAGGGAGAAATGCTCGGCTGCCACCCGTGCATCAACTCCTCGACGCTGGCGCTGCGGATGGCGGACGTGCTGGAAAAGCTCCTGCCCGCCGTGCATCACGCGCCCATCATCGTCGACCTGCCCGACCCGGAAGAATAACGTAAAAACCAGACCGCAAACAAAGTTTGCGGTCTGGTTTCTGTAGGGGCGGGCGACTCTGCCCGCCCAACGCCTTCCCCTGGGGGAAGGTGCCCCAGTGCGCACACTGGGGCGGATGAGGGCAGGGGAGCAGAACCGGTTTTGAAGAA
>CAKUOS010000059.1 GCA_934670025.1 uncultured Oscillospiraceae bacterium | reverse complement strand
CCTCGTGGGCGCGCAGAGAATCCCGCACGCGCTGTGTGTGCAGTTCGATCGCACGCTGCGTCAGCGCGGCCTTCAGCTCGTCCATGCTCTGGAACGAGGAATAGATCGGCTGCGTGGAGCAGCCCAGCTTTTTTGCGACGCTGCGGGCGTTGATCGCGGAAAATCCGCCGTCGCGCAGCACCTCGGCGGCGGCGTCGATGATCGACGCCCGTGAAATTTTTTTTACCGGCGGCATGGTCGTTCCCTCCGTAGAATAACAATGCGTTATATATAACGGTGCGTTATTATAGCCTCCGTTTTCCGCGTTGTCAAGAGGGGATCGCGCGGAATTGCCGCGCCTGCATCCGGGTAAAGCCTTGACATTTGCAAAGAAACGGCTATAATATGCTAACGAGCGTTAGTTAGTGAATGCATAAAAGAAAAAAAGCGCCTGACCGGCGGCGCTTTCGAGCGGGAGGAATCGATCTGTGAAACGAACATTGCTGCAAAAGCTGGGGCTGCTGGGCATCGTCAGCTTTCTTTCCTATGCGGCGGCGGTGATCTTCGCGCCGCTGGCCTATCCGGGCTACGACTGGATGGCGCAGGCCGTCAGCGACCTGAGCGCGGCGGACGCGCCGTCTCTGGCGCTGTGGAAGCGGCTCAGCGCGTTCTATAATGTGTGCGAGGTCGTCTGCGTCACCGTCGTCTGCATCGGCATCCAGGGGAGAAAGACCCGGCTGCTGCGCGCGGGCATTGATCTGTTCGCCGCGATGGAGTGGATCTCGGCCATCGGCTACCGAATGTTCCCGCTTTCGAGCAGCGGCTATGCGGGCGCGTTTCAGGACGTGATGCACATGGCCGTCACCGCACTGGTCGTGCTGCTGTCCATCGTGTCGCTGAGCATCATCATCGCCGCGGGCGTTCGGGACAGAGACTGCCGCTCCTGCGGTATCTGCGCCGCCGTCGCGCTTGGCATGATGCTTACCGGCACGCTCGGCATGAAGCTCGTGCCCGCGCAGTACTTTGGCGTGGTGGAGCGCTTCAGCGTCTTTGCCGCCACGGGCTTCAACGCCGCGCTGGGCGTTCACCTGTTTTGCATGAAGCCCGAACGCGAATGATTCCGGAGGAAATTGAGATGAAAAACAGCGTTTATCCGCGTCCGAACGATCCGCAGATCGTTTACCTGAAGGACGTTATCACAAAGCCGAACATCACGGTCGGCGACTACACGATCTACAACGATTTTGTGCAGGATCCCCGCGATTTTGAGAAAAACAACGTGCTTTATCATTATCCCGTCAACGGCGACCGGCTGATCATCGGCAAATTCTGCTCCATCGCCTGCGGCGCGAAGTTCCTGTTTACGAGCGGGAACCATTCGATGCAGTCGCTGTCCACCTACACGTTCCCGATTTTCTTTGACGAATGGGGCCTTGATGGGAAAGACATCCGCAGCGCATGGGACAACAAGGGCGATATCGTGATCGGCAGCGACGTCTGGATCGGCTACGAGGCCGTTATCATGCCGGGCGTGACCATCGGCGACGGCGCGATCGTCGGCACGCGCGCGGTCGTGACGAAGGACGTGCCGCCGTATACCATCGTCGGCGGCGTGCCCGCCAGGCCCATCCGCAAGCGCTTTGACGACGCGGCGATCGAGAAGCTCGAAGCCCTGCGCTGGTGGGATTGGGACGAGGAAACAATCAGGCGCAGCATCCCCGCCATCCAGTCGGGCGATCTTGCCGCGCTGGAGCGCGCCGCGCAAAACCGGGCCTGACCGCCGCGGCACACGCCGCCCACCGCAAAAAAGAAGACACGCGAAGGGTAGTGTTTGATAAAGAACTTTTCAACACTCCCTGTGCAATAGTGTCACTATGCTTACTAAGCCTCCGTTCGATAAGCCTCTAAGCTTTGCCAGGGTGTTTGATAAAAAGATGCAGATGGAAATCATGGCTGCGATTAACAAAGTTAAAGATAATGCAGTTGTTATTGCAGCTTGAGAAAGCGTACAATATCAATTTAACGATTACCGCTGTGATTTAACGATTACAACGGCACAGACAGCCTCAATCGCCATAAAACGCACAAAACCCCGCCGCAGAAATGCTCTGCAGCGGGGTTCGTTATATGACGGAACAGCCGAAAACCCTTATTTCAAGCGGTTTTCGGGCATAGAGAAAGTCCACCGTAATTCTATCAAAATTACAGTGGACTTATGGCGGAGTGGGAGGGATTCGAACCCTCGGACGGCTTTTGACCGTCACACGATTTCCAGTCGTGCTCGTTATGACCGCTTCGATACCACTCCATGATATCGGCTGGCCGTGTCACATCCCGGACAGCCCTGATATCATACACAAAACAGGCGCATTTGTCAAGTATAAATTTTTTCCGGGCAGAATGCGGATTCTGCAAAAATTTTTCTTGCTTTTTCCTTCCACGGAGAGTAAACTAACAAAGTAAGCAGGAAATTCCACCGGGGATTTGGTGGAATCGACAAGAGCAATTGCATATCGCCGGATGAACGGATCAGGAGAGCGCATATTCATATGCCACCGAAGGGGCTCGCGCAAGGAACTCTCAGGTACACGAACTGATCCCGGACGGAACTCTGGAAAGCTGCCGCACAGCACCGAAGAAGCAATCCCGGGCCCGGGAGAATCTTTCAGGTCTACAGACAGAGCGCGCCGTTGATTGGCGCGCTCTGTTTTATTTTATATTTTTTTATCGATTTAAAACAGAATGCGTAAATCTTCCCCCTGCATTACAAACAGAAAGGAAGCAAACGATGATCATTACAAGGAAGAAGCCGCTGGAGCAGCTGATTGGGATGCTGCAAGGCGTCAAGCGGGTCGCGATCGTGGGCTGCGGCAACTGCGCGACGGCCTGCCAGACCGGCGGCGAAAAGGAAGTCGAGGAGATGAAGGCCTGGTTACAGGAGCAGGGCTTCGAAGTCGTGGGGACGGTATTGCCCGAGGAATGCTGCCATATGCTGCTCGTCAAGCGCGATATCAAGGCGCTGCGCGATTGCGGCGCGGAAGCGATCGTCGGCATGGCCTGCGGCGACGGCGTGCAGACTGTTGCGGCCAACGTCAAGATCCCCGTTTTCCCGGCCAACGACACGCTGTTCCTCGGCCAGGTCGAACGCGCGGGCGTGTTCCACGAGGCGTGCAAGATGTGCGGCGACTGCATCCTCGGCCAGACGGGCGGTATCTGCCCGGTCACGCAGTGCGCCAAATCGCTGGTCCACGGGCCGTGCGGCGGTCAGAAAAACGGCCGCTGCGAGGTCAATCCCGACAATGAATGCGCATGGATCCGGATCTATAACAAGCTGAACGAGATCGGCCGTCCGGAGACGCTCGCGCAGGAACGGGAAGACAAGAATTATCAGAATGTAGCTTATCCGCGGACGCACAGTCTGCGGGACACAAACAAAAAGGGGAGGTAACACATGAGCGAACTCAAAAGAACCGTACTGTATCAGGCCCACCTCGACGCCGGCGCGACGATGGTCGACTTCGGCGGCTGGGATATGCCGATCCAGTACCCGGAAGGTATCGTATCCGAGCATCTCTACTGCCGCAGCCATTGCGGCATCTTCGACGTATCCCATATGGGCCGTATCGACGTCGAAGGCCCCGATCAGGTCGCATTCCTCCAGCACGTCCTGTCCAGCAACGTTCTCGCGCTCGATCTCAATCAGGCGCAGTACTGCATCATTCCCGATGAAAACGGCTATGCCATCGACGACGCCTATCTCTACCGCTTCGAAGAGGGCAGATATTTCCTCGTCATCAACGCCGGCAACATCGACAAGGACTGGGCGCATCTGACCAAACAGGCTGAAAAGTTCGACGTCAAGCTGACGAACGTCTCTTCCAAATACGCGGCCATCGCCGTGCAGGGCCCGAAGGCCAAGGAGATCCTGATGGTCCTCTCCGGCGGCAAGACCCTGACGCCCGAAAACGTCAAGAACGCGCTGAACAGCCTCGAAATGGAGGGCAAGCCCGTCCGTATCGCCAAGACCGGCTACACCGGCGAGCCCATCGGCTACGAGCTGTACTGCAACTCCGAGGACGCCCGCTATTTCTGGGACCGTCTCATCGAACTCGGCGCTAAGCCGACCGCGCTCGGCGCGCGCGACACGCTGCGTATGGAAGCGTCCCTGCCGCTCTACGGCCATGAGATGGGCGAGTGCGAGATGGGCGGCGAGATCCCCATCTACGCCGTGCCGCTGGCAAAGTTCGCCGTCTCCTTCGCCGCGGAAAAGGGCGACTTCATCGGCCGCGAACCGCTCAAAAAGCAGTTTGAGGCGTTCAAGAAGATCATGAACCGCGACTATTCCTCGATCGCGGACCTGCCGTACCGCATTCAGCCCATCTACCTCGAGGGCAAGGGCGTTCTGCGCAAGGGCTTCCCGATCTACTGCAAGGACGCATGGGCAGAGGGCAAGCAGATCGGCTATGTCACCTCCGGTACCATGATCCCGTACTACAAGACCGAGGGCCAGGGCCTCGAGTCCGTGTTTACCGCCGAGACCGGCAAGCGCTCCATCGGCCTTGCGTTCATGGACAGCCGCATCTGCCAGGACTTCGACATCGAGATCGACATCCGCGGCAAGCGTCAGCCTGCCAAGGTCGTCGGCTATCACATCCGTCAGGACGCCGCGCCGTATGCGCGTCCCATCCTGCCCGGCATCACCGCCGAGGGCTTCAAGCCGACCGACGCGCCGTATGCGCAGAAGGCCGCCGAGCTCATCAAGAAGGCGCAGGACAACCATCTGTGGCGTCAGAACCGCTGCATCAACCTCATCCCGTCCGAAAACACGCAGTCGCGCGCCGTGCGGATGCTCTCCGCGTCCGACCCGGCCAACCGCTACGCCGAGCATAAAAAGCAGAAGGCGTTCTACGATGCGGAGATCTTCTATTATCAGGGCACCGGCTTCATCGCGCAGGTCGAGGCCATGCTCGTCGAAGAGATGAAGAAGTTCCTCGGCGCCACGCAGGTCGAGACGCGCGTCACCTCCGGTCAGATGTCCAACACCGCCGTGTTCTCGGCCCTCATGGACTTCAAAAACCGCGTCGACCGCAAGTGTACCCCGCAGCGCCTGGGCTACGTCATGAACAACCACATCGTCCGCGGCGGCCATCTGTCCGCACAGCCGATGGGCGCGTTCCACGACTATGTCGCCATCGATCCCGTCACCGAAAAGCAGATGGTCGTCAATTTCCCGGTCTGCGCCGACGATCCGTACCGCATCGACACCGACGCGGCCAAGATCCTGCTTGAGAAGTATAAGCCCGAATTCGTCATCTTCGGCAAGTCCATGGTCCTGTACAAGGAGCCGGTCGCCGAACTGACCAGGTTCATCCATGAGCAGGGCATCAACACCACCGTCATGTACGACATGGCGCACGTGCTCGGCCTGATCGGCGACTACTTCCAGAAGCCGTTCGAAGAGGGCGCGGAGATCGTCACAGGCTCGACCCACAAGACGTTCTTTGGCCCGCAGCGCGGCGTCATCGGCGTCAACTACAAGCCCGAAGACCTCAAGTGGGGCCTCTGGGAGACCATCCAGAGCCGCGCCTTCCCCGGCAGCGTCTCCAACCACCACCTCGGCACGCTCCTGGGCCAGCTGATGGCCGCGTATGAGATGAACGCGTTCAAGGACGAGTACCAGAAGGCCGTCACCGAAAACGCGAAGAGCTTCGCCGCCAGCCTCAAGGCCGAGGGCCTCGACGTCGCGGGCGACCCGGCTCTGGGCTATACGCAGACGCATCAGGTCATCGTCAAGGTCGGCTACGCGCACGGCCCCGAGATCGCCAACCGTCTCGAAGCCAACAACATCATCTGCAACTATCAGGCCACCCCGGAGGAAGAGGGCTTCTCCGCGTCCGGCGCGCTGCGTATGGGCGTCAATGAAATGACCCGCTTCGGCTTCGGCAAGGAAGAGTTCGCAAAGCTCGCGCATCTGATCGCCGACTGCGTCCTGCATAACGCCGACGTCAAGGAAGAGGTCGCCAGGCTGCGCGAGGGCTACACCGATATGCGCTACTGCTTCTCCGACAACGAGACGGAAGCCATGCTCTCAGCCTTTGCAGAGGCCACCGGCATCTGATTTCTTACACAGCATCCGTCTGCCGCGCAGACGCGCGGCAGACGGAGAGCACATGAAAAACAGACATATCCGCAACAAATCAGCAGAAAATTGAACGGAGGACAAACATTATGAACTTTCCCGCAGAACTGAAGTATTCCCGCGATCATGAATGGGTCAAAATGCTCGACGACACCACCGCGCTCGTCGGTATTTCCGACTTCGCACAGAGCGAGCTCGGCGATCTCGTCTACGTCAACCTGCCCGTCGTCGGCGACGAAGTCGTTGCCGGTGAGACTGCCTGCGACGTCGAGTCCGTCAAGGCCGTTTCCGACGTCATGAGCCCCGTGACCGGCAAGGTCGCCGAGGTCAACGAAGAGCTCGACGATTCTCCCGAACTGCTCAACTCCGATCCGTACGGCGCATGGATCTTCAAGGTCACCGATATCACCGATCTCGGCGATCTGATGGACGCTGCCGCCTACGAAGCCTTCACGAAGGAGGAACACTAATGGGCTCTTATGTTCCTACCACTGCGGCGGAACGAGAGCAAATGCTGGCGCAGATCGGCGTCAAGTCGCTGAACGATCTCTATGCGGCCGTGCCGCAGGAGATGTTCCTGCATGACGGCCTCGATCTGCCCGCCGGCCTGAGCGAGCTGGAAGTGCGCGAAAAAGTCACTGCCCTTGCCGAAAAAAACAAGGTCTTCAAGACCGTATTACGCGGCGCAGGCAGCTATCGCCACTTCATTCCCGCCGTTGTCAAATCCATCACCTCCCGCGAAGAACTCGTCACCTGCTACACGCCGTATCAGGCTGAGATCAGCCAGGGCGTGCTTCAGGGCACGTTCGAATTCCAGACCATGATCTGCGAACTGACCGGCATGGACGTGGCCAACGCCTCGCACTACGACGGCGCGACCGCCGCGGCGGAGACCATCCCCATGTGCAAGGACCGCAAGCGCACGAAGGCTTACGTCTCCGGGACGACCAATCCGCAGGTCATCGAGGTCATGAAGACCTACTGCTTCGCCTCCAACACCGAGCTGCACGTCATCCCGGTGAAGGACGGCAAGACCGACCCCGAGGCGCTCAAGGCGGCGCTCGGCGCGGACGCGGCCTGCTTCTATCTCCAGCAGCCGAACTTCTTCGGCCAGATCGAAGACGCTGCGGCGCTCGGCGAGATCACGCACGCGGCCGGCGCGAAGTTTGTCATGGGCGTCAACCCCATCGCCTGCGCGCTGCTGCCCACGCCGCGTGAAGTCGGCGCGGACGTTGCCGTCGGCGACGGCCAGCCGCTCGGCCTCGACACCGCGTTCGGCGGCCCGTACCTCGGCTTTATGGCCACGACGACCGCCATGACGCGCAAGCTGCCCGGCCGTATCGTCGGCCAGACGAAGGACGTCGACGGCAAGACCGGCTATGTCCTCACGCTTTCCGCGCGCGAGCAGCATATCCGCCGCGAAAAGGCGTCGTCCAACATCTGCTCGAATCAGGCGCTGTGCGCCTTCACCGCGGGCGTCTATATGGCGGCCATGGGCGAAGACGGCATGAAGCAGTGCGCCAGACTCTGCGTCTCCAAGGCGCATTATCTCGCCGCCGAGCTCGAAAAGATCGGCTGCAAGATCAAGTACACCGGTGAATTCTTCCATGAATTCGTCACCGAGACCGCGTGCCCCAACTGCCGTAAGAAGATCCTCGACGCGCTGGCTGAAAAGGATATCCTCGGCGGCGCTGAGGTCGACGGTGGTATTCTGTGGTGCGTCACGGAGCTCGTCAGCAAAGAAACGCTCGACGAGGTCGCAGCAATTGTGAAGGAGGTGCTCGGCAAATGAAACTGATCTTCCAACAGGGCGCAGAGGGCCATTGCCTGCATCTTCTCCCGGCGTGCGACGTTCCCGAGTATAAGCTCTCCACCGAGCGCACGGCCGCGCTGCGGCTGCCGCACGTGAGCGAAAACGAGCTGACCCGTCACTACACCGCGCTTTGCAAGCGCATCCACGGCGTGAACGACGGCTTCTATCCGCTCGGCTCCTGCACGATGAAGTATAACCCCAAGATCGACGAGGATATGGCGGCGCTGCCCGGCTTTACGCGCCTGCATCCGCTGCAGCCCGTCGAAACGGCGCAGGGCGCGCTGGAGGCGCTGCACATTCTGGGCACGGAGCTCGGCGAAGTGTTCGGCATGGACGCTGTCACGTTCCAGCCGGCTGCCGGCGCGCACGGTGAGTTCACCGGCGTGCTGCTCATCAAGGCATATCATACCGACCGCGGCGATACGGCCAGAACGAAGATCATCGTTCCCGACTCCGCGCACGGCACCAACCCCGCCACGGCCGCGATGTGCGGCTATCAGGTCGTGAATATCGCGTCCAACGACAAGGGCGGCGTCGATCTCGACGCGCTGCGCGCTGCCGTCGGCCCCGATACCGCCGGCCTGATGCTCACCAACCCCAATACCGTCGGCCTGTTCGACCCGAACATCCTCGAGATCACGAAGATCGTTCACGACGCGGGCGGCCTGTGCTATTACGACGGCGCGAACCTCAACGCCGTCATGGGCGTTGTCCGTCCGGGCGACATGGGCTTTGACTGCATCCATTCCAACCTCCACAAGACGTTCGCCACGCCGCACGGCGGCGGCGGCCCCGGCGCCGGCGCTGTCGGCTGCAAGGACTTCCTGCGCAAGTATATGCCCGGTCCGCTGGTCGTGGAGAAGGACGGCAAGTTCGACTTTGAGTACCCCGAAAAGTCGATGGGCCGCGTGAAGATGTTCTACGGCAACTTCGATGTCTGCATGAAGGCGCTGACCTACGTGCTGACGCTCGGCAAGGAGGGCATCTCCGAGGCCTCGAAGAACGCCGTCCTGAACGCCAACTACATGATGGCGCGCCTGAAGACGAGGTTCGACATGGCGTTCGACGAGATCTGTATGCATGAGTTCGTCATGAATCTGACCCGCCTGCACAACGAGACCGGCGTTTCCGCGCTGGATATCGCCAAGGGAATGCTCGACTTCGATCTGCATCCGCCCACAATGTACTTCCCGCTGATCGTCCACGAAGCGCTCATGGTCGAGCCGTGCGAGACCGAGAGCAAGCAGCTCATGGACGAGGTCTGCGACATCTACTGCAAGCTGTACGATATGGCTTACACGGATGCCGAGGCGCTGCATACCGCGCCGCATAACACGCCCGTGCGCCGTCTTGACGAAGTCGGCGCGGCGAGAAATCCTGTCCTGCACTACAATTTCGAGGCGTAAAACGTTCATATTCAACCTTCGCGGCGGCAGACGCGCGTCTGCCGCCGCATTGTAAACAGAGGAAAACCTATGGAACAAGTCGTACATTATCTGGAGACCGGTTCGACCGACCCGGCCTACAATCTGGCCTTTGAAGAATACGTCCTCGCCAACCGGCGCGAGGGCGATTACCTGATCCTCTGGCAGAACGACAACACCATCGTCGTCGGCCAGAATCAGAATACCGCTGCGGAGATCAACCGCGCGTTCGTCGACGAGCACCATATCAACGTCGTGCGCCGCACGACGGGCGGCGGCGCGGTCTATCACGATCTCGGCAATCTCAACTACTCGTTCATCACGAATGAAGACGAAGGCGCGCTGCACCTCGAACGCTTCACGAAGCCCGTCGTCGACGCGCTCTGCGCGCTTGGGATGCAGGCCGAAGCCTCCGGGCGCAACGATATCCTCGTCGAGGGCCGCAAGGTCTCCGGTACGGCGCAGCGCGTGCTCAAAAAGCGCATCCTGCACCACGGGACGCTGCTGTTCGATTCCGACCCGGGCATGGTCGCGGGCGCGCTGAACGTCGACCCGGCAAAATACCAGTCCAAGGGCCGCCAGTCTGTCCGCAGCCGCATCGGCAACATCCGCTCGTTCCTGAAAGAGGATATGACGCTGCCGCAGTTCTGGGATTATCTCATCCGCGCGCTCAGCAACGCCAGCGTCGAGCGTGACCGGCTGAAGGAAGACGAGCTTCGGCAGGTGGAAAAGCTCCGCGCGGAGAAATACGCCACGTGGGAATGGACCTACGGCAAGTCGCCGAAGTACAATTTCACGGCCAGGCGCCGCTGGCCCGGCGGCAATCTCGAGGTCTACGCCGAAATTTCTCAGGGCGTCGTGCAGACGCTGACGATCTACGGCGATTTCATGGCCACGCGCGCCATGCAGGAAGTGACCGACGCGCTGACCGGCTGCCAGTTCCGCGCCGAGGCGTTCGCGGAGAAGCTCGACGCCTTTGACCTGCCGAAGTATTTCGGCGGCGTCACCAAAGATGAGATCCTGCAAACGTTCTTCGACGCCGCGCCCGCGCAGGAAGCCTGAATGACATAGAAAGCAGCGCACCGGAATCCGGTGCGCTGTTTTTTTATCATGTTTGGGCAATTATTTTTCCAGCTGCCGGCGCACGACCTGCACGATGCGCGCGATCGCCGCGCTCAGAACGCCGTTGACGGCGAATTCCACGAGGAAATTCACGCCGATGAACGCCACGAACAGGAACGTGACAAGATCTGTGCCGCCCGCGTAGTCCGCGAGGATCGGACGGAAGACCGTCAGCATTCCGACGGCGAACACGCCCGTGTTGACGATGGGCGCGACCAGCGCCGCCGCGATGCAGCCGAGCGTGGGCTTCTTTTCGAGCGCCTTTGCCGCCAGACCCGCGCACAGGCCGCAGAGCACGGCTTTGCCGACGCACACAACGATCAGCCAGAACGGGCTGGCCGTCCACAGAAGATACGTGAACTGGTCTGCGCCGGTCACGCCCGCGATCAGGCACACGAGGCCGAACACGAAGCCGAGCAGCGCGCCCGCGCCGGGCCCGAAGAGGATCGCGCCGACGACGATGGGCACGAGCGTCAGCGAGATCGGGACAGGCCCGATGCGGATGCCGCTTGCCACGGTCTGCAAGACGACGACCAGCGCGGCGAGTAACGCCAGCGAGGTCAGACGGACGATGGATGCATGGTTGCTGTTTTTCATAAGTTCCTCCTGCTGTCACTCCGGACGACCCGGATGCAACGCATTTTTTATTTGACAGCACTGCACAATTACAGCGCACAGCCTGCTTGCATATTTTCCGCCATGCTTCACAAAAATCCTCGGAAATCCACAAAGGATTTCCTGCGGCTTTTGTCTTGCCTGACAAAAAATCTGCTGGCGCAGTCTGCACACTGTACTTGTTTCGTGCAGTCATATACATTCAAAATGGCCGACTCTATTTCCATAAACCCGTTTCTTCCTTTCCAGACCGCAAGCCGAGCTTGCAGTCTGGTTTTTGGAAAGAACCTTCCGGGAGGCCGTAGGGGCCGATGCCCGCGTCAGAAACGACCTTGCCGAAACGAATCATCGCAAAGCGATGCTTCTTATTCTCTAAGCTCGTTTCTTCCTTTCCAGACCGCAAGCCGAGCTTGCAGTCTGGTTTTTGGAAAGAACCTTCCGGGAGGCCGTAGGGGC
>CAKUOS010000058.1 GCA_934670025.1 uncultured Oscillospiraceae bacterium | reverse complement strand
AGCCCAGCTCGGAGAAGTACTTGATGGTGCGGACCATCTGGCTGGTGTAGGAGTTCTCGTTGTCGTACCAGGAGACGACCTGAACCTGCGTGTCGCCGTTCGGCAGCGGCAGGACCATGGTCTGCGTGGCATCGAACAGGGAGCCGAAGCGCATGCCGATGATGTCGGAGGAGACGATCTCGTCGGTGTTGTAGCCGAAGGACTCGGTGGCTTCCGCCTTCATCTGGGCGTTGACCTGATCAACGGTGACAGCACCCTTGACGACTGCGTTCAGGATGGTGGTGGAGCCGGTGGGGGTCGGGACGCGCTGCGCGGCGCCGATGAGCTTGCCGTTCAGCTCCGGGATGACGAGGCCGATGGCCTTGGCAGCGCCGGTGGAGTTCGGGACGATGTTGACAGCGGCTGCGCGGCTGCGGCGGAGGTCACCCTTGCGCTGCGGGCCGTCGAGCGGCATCTGATCGCCGGTGTAGGCGTGGATGGTGCACATGATACCGGACTCGATGGGAGCCAGATCGTTCAGTGCCTTGGCCATCGGAGCCAGGCAGTTGGTGGTGCAGGAAGCGGCGGAGATGATGGTGTCTTCCTTGGTCAGGTTCTTGTGGTTGACGTTGTAGACGATGGTGGGCAGATCGTTGCCGGCAGGAGCGGAGATGACGACCTTGCGCGCGCCCGCGTCGATATGCGCCTGTGCCTTGGCCTTGCTGGTGTAGAAGCCGGTGCACTCGAGGACGACGTCAACGCCCAGCTTGCCCCAGGGCAGATCAGCCGCGTTCGGCATCTTGTAGATGACGATCTTCTTGCCGTCGACAACGATATAGTTGTCTTCGCCTTCGCCCTCATGGAAATCAACGGTGTGACCCTGTGCGACGTAGTTGCCCTGCGTGGAGTCGTACTTCAGCAGATGCGCGAGCATCTTGGCAGAGGTCAGATCGTTGATTGCCACGACCTCATAGCCCTCAGCGCCGAACATCTGACGGAACGCCAGACGACCGATACGACCAAAACCATTGATAGCAACTTTGACAGACATAATGAATTCCTCCTTATAACCTACCGGCGATCAGGCCGGTGCGTGTACTGTGTTTGTGTGAAAGCGTACTGTTTTCCCCTTCGTTTGTGTGGGTTCCCTAACATTCTGCTAAATTATACCGCAATATTTTTTCTCTGTCCAGTATTATTTTGCCCAAAATCTATCGATTTCGCCCTCAAAATATCTACAATTTCGCATCAATGTCCAAATAATTTGTAAGATAGCCTGAATTTTTTTCAGATTTGTGAAATTAGACTGTTAAAAAGTGATGGAATATCCCCCGGCGGCAGAGCAGCGGGGGAAGCGTGAAGGGGGCAAAGAGCCCCCTCCGCCCAGCGGAGAGCTCATGATTTGACTTCAAAAAGCTGGAATTACTCGTGCTTCACGGACAGCGCACGAATGGCGTTCAGAACGGCCAGAACCATCACGCCGACGTCGGCGAAGATCGCGGCCCACATATTCGCAATGCCGAGCGCGACGAGCGTCAGACAGCCGAACTTGACGACCAGCGAGAACACGATGTTCTGCTTCACGATGCCGATGCACTTGCGCGAAATTTTGATGGCCTTGGAAATTTGCAGCGGATCGTCGTCCATCAGCACCACGTCGGCGGCCTCGATGGCCGCGTCGGAGCCCATCGCGCCCATGGCGATGCCGATGTCCGCGCGCGTGAGGACCGGCGCGTCATTGATGCCGTCGCCGACGAAGGCCAGCTTGTCATTTTTGCCCTTGGCCGCGAGGAGCTTTTCGACCTCGGCGACCTTGTCGCCCGGCAGCAGTTCGCTGCGCACCTCGTCCACGCCGAGTTCCGCGGCCACGCTGTCAGCCACGCGCTTTGCATCGCCCGTCAGCATGACGGTCTTCTGCACGCCGGATTTTTTAAGATTCGCAATGGCCTGCTTCGAATGCGGCTTGACGACGTCGGAGATGACGATGTGGCCCGCATACTGCCCGTCGACGGCCATGTGGATGATCGTACCGACGCTGTGGCAGTCGCAGTACTCGACGCCGAGCTTTGCCATGAGCTTGCCGTTGCCTGCGGCGACAGCGTGGCCGTCGACCGTTGCGGTGATGCCGTGGCCGCTGATCTCCTCGATATCCGTCACGCGGCTGCGGTCGATCTCTTTTCCATACGCCTTTTGCAGACTCTTGCTGATGGGATGCGAGGACGCGCACTCGGCCAGCGCCGCATATTCGAGCAGCTGCTGCTCGGCCATCGGGCTGTGGTGGACGGCCGTTACCTCAAACACGCCCTGCGTCAGCGTGCCGGTCTTGTCGAACACGACGATCTTCGCTTCCGACAGCGCTTCGAGGTAGTTCGAGCCCTTGATGAGAATGCCTTCCTTGCTCGCGCCGCCGATCCCGGCGAAGAAGCTCAGCGGGATGCTGATAACGAGCGCGCACGGGCAGCTGACAACGAGGAACGACAGCGCGCGGTAGACCCAGTCCACCCAGTTCGCGTCCGCGCCGGCGGCCATCCGCACCAGCGGGACCGCAACGCCGAGCAGCACTGCCGCGATGCAGACCGCGGGTGTATAGACCTTGGCAAAGCGGGAGATGAACGCCTCGGAGCGCGATTTGCGCGAGCTTGCGTTCTCCACAAGGTCGAGGATCTTCGACACCGTGGACTCGCCGAACACCTTCGTTGTGCGGATCTTCAGAACGCCCGACAGATCGATGCAGCCGCTGATGATCTCGTCGCCGGTCTTCACGTCGCGCGGCAGACTCTCGCCGGTCAGCGCGCTGGTGTTGAGACTTGCGCTGCCCTCGACGATCACGCCGTCGAGCGGCACCTTTTCGCCCGGCTGCACGACGATGATGCTGCCGACGGCGACCTCGTCCGGGTCGACCTGCGTCAGCTTGCCGTCCTGCTCAATGTTGGCATAGTCCGGGCGGATGTCCATGAGCGCGGAGATGTTCCTGCGGCTCTTGCCGACGGCGTAGCTCTGGAACAGCTCGCCGATCTGATAGAACAGCATGACGGCGATGCCCTCGACGTAGTCGCCGCTCTTTGTCCAGACGGCGAGGAAGAATGCGCCGAGCGTTGCCAGCGCCATCAGGAAGTTCTCGTCAAACGCACGGCCGTTGCAAATGCCCTTGCCGGCCTTGCGCAGAATGTCGTAGCCGATGACGAGATATGCGGCCAGATATGCGATCAGCTGGGGGATGCCGGTGATGGGGATGAATTTCAGTGCGATCAGCATCACAGCCGTGATGAGGATGCGCACGAGCATCTTTTTCTGTTTCTTTGTCATGGTGGATTCCTCCGCTTTCCGATAAAATGCCGCGCCGCTTTCGCGGCGCAGCAGCGTGCCTTATAATTCGATCTCGCAGTCGGGCTCTACCTTTTTGCAGGCCTTCAGGACGGCCTTCATCGTCTTCTTTTCGTCCGCGCCGTCGGCGAATTCGACGATCATCTTCTGCGTCATGAAATTGACGGTCGCGTTTGCAACGCCTTCGGTCTTTTTCGTGGCTTCTTCCATCAGGTTCGCGCAGTTTGCGCAGTCAACTTCGATCTGATACGTCTTTTTCATGGTGGGTGAACTCCTTTCAATGTTAAACAATTAAGCACTCGTTTAATCTTTACAAGCGCAGTATACCGACTTCCCGCGCAATTGTCAAGAGGGGAATTGAAAAAAGTCTTTGCAAACGGGGAAAATTACAGTATCATAGAGGAAACGAAACGGAGGCGAGCGGATGCACACCGATATCCTGCCGCATCATCACGACGATGCGCATCATAATCTTGACGAGATCGAGGAGCAGCTGTCCAAAGCGGAGCATTTTCAGATCGTGGCCGATATTTTCAAGCAGGTCGGCGACCCGACGCGCGTGCGGTTGTTCTGGCTGCTGTGCCATTGCGAGCAGTGCGTGCAGAACATCTCCGCAATGATGCAGATGTCGAGCCCGGCCATCAGCCACCATCTGCGCGGTCTGAAAGACAACGGGCTGATCGTCAGCCGCCGCGCGGGCAAGGAGGTCCTCTATCGCGCGGCTGACACCGACCAGAGCAGACTTCTGCACATCATGATCGAGAAGGTCATGGCCATCTCCTGCCCGGAGGAACACCAGTAGGGACCGGCGTCAGAAACGGCTTTGCCGAAACACCGATTGTAGGGTCGGACGGCTCTGTCCGCCCGACCTGCGCCCGCAGGCGCACGCTACAAACTTCTGAGTGCCGATTCAGCCGTCACAAACAATGGCGTGCGCGTCAGAAACGGCTTTGACGAAACGAGCCGCCGCAAGCGCCGCCTCTTATTCTCTAAATCCGTTTCTTCCTTTCCGAAACGCAAACCGAGTTTGCGTTTCGGTTTTAGGAAAAACTTTCCGGGGAGGTGTAGGGGCCGATGCCCACATCGGCCCGGCAGCAGGCACGTCCGAAACGCGAAACCCTGCGGCGAATTCGCAGGTTCCCGGGCGGGCCGACAGAGTCATCGGGCCCTACAGAGACATACAAAAATACAGAAGGCCCGGCTGCGGATGCAGCCGGGCCTCTTGCGTTTACGGATCATTTCTGCTCCTGAATATACAGATTCACGCGGGACTGGATGAGCCGGGATGCCTCTTCAAGCGTCTTGCTGCCTGCGAAGTACCCCGCAGCCTCCTCCGTGATGATGTCCAGCACGTTCTGGTCGTAGTCCAGATAGCTCGTGGTGCTGTTGATGAGATCCATGACCGCGTCGTACTGCTCCTGCGTGACCGCGTAGAGCTCGATCATCTCCTCTTCGCCCCAGCTCATGCCGCCGGTGGAGATGGGGATCGGGTTGCCGTTTTCGTCGAGGATCTGGTTGCCATCGGCGTCCGTCTCATACTCCTGCGTCATGGCCTCCTTCGCCTTTGCGTCAAAGGCGGATTTCAGGATCGGGAAGCTCCACTGCTCCTTCTGATACTCCTCCGACAGCGTCGAGCGGATGAACGACCACGCGGCGGCCTTATCCTTGCAGGACGTGGTGATGGACAGCGAGACGTTGGCGCTGAAGCAGCTGCCGCTCGAGCCGTCCTCGCGCGGGAAGCCGGCGAAGCTCACGTCGCCGCCGAGCGCGGCGAAGGTATAGTAGATGCTGTCAAAATCGCCGATACTCGTCGGGTAGAGCAGCTGCTTGCCGGATTTGATGCGGGAGAAATCGCTCTCGTAACTGTCGCTGTCGCTCTGCCAGTCGTATTCCGCCGGGAAGCCGGCCGTAAACTCCAGCAGGGCGCGGAAATCGTCGGAATCGAAATTGCACGTGCCGTCCTGCCAGCTCATGAAGCTGCCGGCGTTCATGGCCACGCAGTATTGCAGCATCTCGTTCTGCGTGTAATTCTTATTGAAGACCATCGCGCCCTCGGGGAGCTTCGTCATCGCGTCCTTGAGGTCGGCCAGCGTCCACGTGTCGTAGCCGCCGACGGTCTTTCCGAGGCCGATGGCAGTCGTGACAGAAAAGTCGACGGGCAGCTGATAGAGCTTGCCGTCGATCTGCGCGGCGTTCAGCGGCTGCTGCATGAGCGCGTCGCGCGTGAACTCCGGATCGGCGTCGATGTACGGCCACAGATCCTCGAGCAGGCCCTTGGCCGCGTACTGCCGCATGGGCATGAGGACACTGTTGGCGATGAGGTCGGGCACGTTGCCCGCGATGATCTCGGTGGAGAGCTTCGTAAGACCGGAGGCGAAGTCCTCGTCGTCCGAGCCGTATTCCGCGTAGTCGTTGACGACGATGCGGTAGTCGGAGCTGGTCTTGTTGAACTTTACGATCTGGCTGCGCAGATTATAATCCAGACTGTAGCACGCGAGCGTCAGCTCGGTCTTCTCCTGCACGGTGGATGCGTCCACACGGTTCAGGACCACGACCTGCTGCTCGTTCGAATCGCCGCTGTAATCGTTCAGAATGGTGACGATGCGGCCATCCGGGAGGAAGCCGAGCGTATCGGAGTTGAGCTTGCCGCTGTCAATGTCGCACGAGAGCCAGTCAACGACCTTTTCCGTCTCGCCGGTGTCCCTGCGCTCGCCGAAGAGGTTCGTGTTGTTCATGTAGTAGTAGGTATAGACGTCGTCGCCCGGGTAGATCGCCCACGCATCGGACGTGAGCGGCGTCTGCCTGCCCCAGTCCTTCGTCGCGGGGTCGAGCTGCTTGAACACGCGCGAGCCGTCGGCGGCGCTGCTGACGATACCGACCTCGCTCTGCGAGAGCTGGCACATCCGGTAGATCTCGTCGTCGGACTTGCTGCAAACGAAGCTGCCGTCCGGGCCGTAGACGTTGATGGTGCTGTAGTCGTAGGTGTAAACGTAGCCCTGATCGTCGGAGAGGATGGTGTCGATGGAATAATAGCGGTAGCCGTCGCCGTCGGTGTCATCCTGGCTGATGTCCTGCGGCGTGATGGTGCGCAGAAGCGTGCCGTGCGCGTCGAGCTGGATCAGCTCGGAGGCGTCTTCGCTGTTCATGCCGTCCTCGGAGTAGCGGTACGTCTCGCGGTAGAGCCAGAGCGTGCCGTCCGCGCCGGCGGCGAGGGTGCGCACGTTCGTATTGCTGCCAAAGACCTGCCACGTGCCGTCGGCGCTCATCATAACGCCGTCCGCCGCGTTCGGATCCTCCTCCACGGGCGCGGCTTCGTAGTTTTCGAGCTTCGTGCATTCGCCGCTCGTCAGATCCATGCGGAACAGCGCCTCGGCGTATGTATCGTAAAAGACCTCTTCGCCGTTTTCGTCGGTGTACGACTCCTGTGTGCCGCTCGGGACGCTCGCGGTGAAGTACAGCGTGCCCGACGAGACGCAGCTCGCGCCGATCCAGCTGATGTCCGACGGCAGGTCGAGATACTGCGCCTGATAGGCGTATTTCGGCGCGCTGACGGCGCTGTCGTTGTTCTTTCCGTTCTGCTTTGTATCGGCTGTGCCGTCTGCGGCAGGTTTGCTGCACCCGGCCAGAAGGCCCAGCAGCACGAGCGCAAGCGTCAGCGCCACGATCCGTTTGTTCATAAATATGGTTCCCCTTTCCAGATTCCAAACCTGTGTTATACTATCGTGTTGCCACATGGTAACAGATTTTGCGCAAAAAAGATAGGGCTTTGCCTGCTTTTTAAGGAATTCTTAAGTATTTCCCTCCCACGGCCGCGGCGGAACGCGCGCGTTTATCTTCCGTAAAAAGCGCGCCACGCAGGCGTGCGCGGCGTGCCGATACTTGGCATTGCGTAAAAAATATGATAAGATAAGCGTGAAATATTGTACTTCTGCAAAGGAGGCCCCGCATGGCCGCACCCATCATCACCCCGGAGCAGCAGCGCGAGCGGATGCTGCGCACGCCTGTTCCGCGGCTCATCTCCTCGCTTGCGATCCCGACGGTCGCCAGCCAGCTCATCTCCGTGTTTTACAACACTGCCGACACGTTCTTCGTCTCCAAGCTCTCGACGAGCGCATCGGCCGCCGTCGGCGTGGTGTTTTCGCTCATGTCCATCATCCAGGCGTTCGGTTTCGGCATCGGCATGGGTTGCGGCTCGATCGTGAGTGTCAGTCTCGGAAAAAAAGAGCATGACCGCGCCGAGCGCATCGCCAGCAGCACGTTTTTCATGGCCGTGGCGCTGGGCCTCGTGCTGTGTGTCGCGGGCCTGTGTACGCTGGAGCCGCTCATGCGGCTGCTCGGCTCGACGGATACGATCCTTCCGTATTCCATGAGCTACGCGCGCATCATCCTGCTGGCCGCGCCGGTCATGTGCCCGTCGTTCATCCTCAACAATATCCTGCGCTCCGAGGGCGAGGCGACGCTTTCCATGTGGGGCCTGTGCGTCGGCGGTCTTCTGAACGTTGCGCTCGATCCGCTGTTCATCTTCGTGTTCGACATGGGCATCGCGGGCGCCGCGCTGGCAACGGCGCTGAGCCAGCTGGCCAGCTTTGCGATCCTCGGCTCGTTCTACCTGCGCGGACGCAGCATCGTGCGCATCCGCCTGCGTTCCGTGAGTCTCGATCCGCGCGATTACGGGCAGGTCGTGCTCATCGGCTTCCCGACGATCTGCCGGCAGGGCTTTGCAAGCCTCTCGTCGGCGCTTCTCAACAACGCGGCCGCCGTCTATTCCGACGCTGCCGTCGCCGCGCTCACGATCTCCAACAAGGTGTATCTGCTCATCCGCTCGATCATCATCGGCATCGGTCAGGGCTTCCAGCCCGTGGCGGGCTATAACTTCGGCGCCGGTGACAAGCGCCGCACAAAGCAGGCGTTCTGGTTCTCGACGCTGCTCGGCAGCGTCATCTGCGTGGCGAGCGCGGTGCTGGTCGGCGCGTTCCCGGAGGCGATCATGCACTTTTTCCGCGACGACGCCGAGGTCGCGCGCATCGGCCGCGAGGCGCTTCTGTATGCCGCAGCCGTCATGCCGCTGATGGCGTATTCAACTTATGTAAACCAGTTATACCAGTGCCTCGGCTTCCATCAGGCCGCGACGCTGCTGGCCAGCTGCCGCAACGGGCTTTTGTATGTGCCGCTGATCCTCATTCTGCCGCGCTTTCTCAGCCTGACCGGCGTGGCGATGAGCCAGCCGGGCGCGGATCTTCTGACGTTCTGCGTGTCGATCCCGTTCCAGATCTGGTTTTTCCGCCACAAACTGCGGGGATCATGACAGCCGCAGTTCCATAACTGCAAAAGAAGAAGGTACAGCCCAAGTTTACAGGGCTGTACCTTTTTTACGGGAACGCTTCGAATTTGTTGTAGGGGCCGTCGGAGACACGTCAGAAAAGATCCGTCACCCTTTATGCTCCATCAGATAAATACTTGCGCGGGACTGGATCTTTGCCGCGGCCTCCTCGGCGGTGCAGCCGCCTGAGAAAAAGACGGCCGCTTCCTCGCTGAGAATGTCGTCCAGCGCGCCGTCAAACCCTTCGAGCACCGTGATGGACGCCATCAGGTCATAGGCCTTCTGCGCGTCCTCCCGGCTGATGCGCTGCACATCGCCGAAGAAGTTCTTCCGCTCTCCCGCCATATATTCCTCCATCAGCGCGTCGTAGAGACGGCGGCTGGCAGGCGAGGGCATATCGCCGATCGGGTAGGAGAAGCAGTACTCCAGCAGCGCCTTCGCGCCGTCCGTATCCCGGCACTGCGGCGAGACGCCGAGCGCGCTGCGCAGGTCATATGCGCTGCACGTGCCGTTCGGCGACGGGAAGCCGACGTAGGTGTAGCCCGGCTCGCCGAACCACGTTTCGGTGTTTTCCGAACGGTTGGCGAGCGCGGCCGGCGTGGCTGCGGCGATGCGCAGCAGCGCCTTTTCAGGCTGCTCTGCAATGGAGCCGTCGCCGCCCCATGTTCTGCACCACGTGAGGAAGTCATAGAAGCCCTGTGTCTGGAAATTGCACGTCCCGGCGGCCCGGTCCGTGTACGCGCCGATGCAGAAGCCCGTACACAGCCCGAACAGGTTCTGCGGCGTGTTCCACGACTCGATCGGCACCCAGCCGTCGCCGGCTTCGACGCGCGCCTCATCCAGTTCCTCCGGCGTCATCCCGGCCGACGGGAACAGCCGTGACGGGCCGATCATCGTGTCGACATACACCTCCAGCGGCAGCTGATACAGCGCGCCGTCCGCCGTCAGCAGCCCGTAAAGCCCCGGGAGCAGGCTGTCCGCCGTAAAATCTTCGCCCAGCAGCGGCAGAAGATCGGCGCACACGTCCTCGGGATGCAGACCGGGATCGGCGTAGCCGCTCGTGCAGAAGAGATAGAGGTCGGGCGACTGCCCGGCGATGAGCTGCGTGCGCAGCAGGTCGAGCGGTTCGCCGTCGCCGTAGTCCGTGCTCGTGTAGACCGTGTAGTCAACGACCCATTCGGTCTGACTGAGGTTAAAATCGCGCAGCATCTGCCCGTATTCATACAGGAGAGGGTCCGTCGTAATGACGGCGAGCGTCAGCTCCGTCCGTACCGGCGCAGGACCCGGCTGGCGGCGCAGCGATTCGACCTCTGTTTCGCCCGGCGTGAAGAACACAAACCCGTCTGATACCTGCCAGAGCTGCTCTGCACTGTTTGTGATGCCGAGCTCCTTCCACGAAAACAGCAGTTCGCCGTCCTCGCTGCCGGGCACGGCGGCATAGATGCCGTTCTGCCCGTTGAAGAGCAGCCGCGTGCCGTCATACGGGCCGATCCCGGACGCCTGCGCGGTGTTGAGAAGCACCTCCGGTTCCGACGCCAGCGCGCCGTCATACCGCCACAGCTCCGGTACAGAGCCGGCAAGCATCGTATCGGCCAGTACGTACAGACTGCCGCCCAGCGGCTGCATGGACGTGAAAAACTCGCCCTCCTCCGGGTGGTCACGGAACACGCGCGCGGTTTCCGCGCCGGTCTTGTCGACACGCGCAAGTGTGCTGCGGCTCAGCAGATAAAATCCGTCCTCCGCCGCGGCAAGCTGCATAAAGCGCTCTGTGTACACCGCCTGAAGCAGGAGCGTCTCCTGCAAGGCGAACGCCGCGTCGTAATGCGCCAGCGCGAGCTTGCCCGCAGGCTCGTCCACGAGCTGAAAAACGTCGTTGGCGTCGATGTAGCTGGCCGGGCAGCTGCCGCACAGCAGCCAGAAGCCGTCCGCGGCATCCGCGCACAGCGCGTATAAATACTCCGTACCGGAGGGCAGGGGAACGGGCGACGCATCTTCGCCCGGCGGGCAGGCATACAGCGCCGCACCGTCCGCTTCCAACCCGCCGAGCAGCATCGTTTCGCCGACAACGGCACCGGCCGTCGCAGCGGCGAGCGCGCCCGGCAGCGCCGTGCGCGAAAATTCCAGATGGAAAGCATCTGCATCGGCAGCGGCTGCATTCGCATCGGGCAGGGAAGCCGGTGCAGCGGGCGCGTCCTGCCCCGGAAGCTGGATGGAACCGGCCTGATCCGGTTTTGCGCAGCCGCCGAATACGCTCAGCAGCAGACACAGGAGCAGCAGCCATACGATCCGTTTCATAGAAGATCCTCCTTCATACTATAGCAGTAGTCTGATAGCTATAGACTATCACAATAGTCTGCAATTGTCAATCGCACAGACTCTGTTTTATAGTCGCAGAGCAGGGCAGAAGCGTTGCAGTCCGTTTGAGACCTCCAAGAACTGGGTTCTGCGCGGCGAAAAGACTTTTCGCCGCGCAGAAAACGGGCTGCCGCAGACGCGGCAGCCCGTTTCCGTTTGGTGTAGAAAAAGAAGAAAGAGAAGAGAGGAAAGAAAAGATTGGCTTGCTTACGAGTCAAAGTATACGGGGTAAAGATGTCGGAATTATGAACGAAACCAAAAGGATTTGTGAACATTTTCTTCCTTCCGACCTGCGTGTGCGCCGCCGCGGCGCTGTGGATTTTGGCCTTGCTTTTTTACTGCCGATCCGGTATAATAGCCCCGTTATCCGGGTGTAGCTCAGATGGTAGAGCGCGTGGTTTGGGAGCGTATCGGCATCCATCCGACCTACCGGAGTCAAAACGCCGGAACCCCTTGACACACGGGCATCTGCGGGTTTTCCGCAATTTCCGGAATCGCCCGAAAAACCGCCTTTGACCACATGGCTGACTACAGACAGCTTAGACTTTCAATTTCATAACCGGGTGTAGCTCAG
>CAKUOS010000057.1 GCA_934670025.1 uncultured Oscillospiraceae bacterium | reverse complement strand
TAAGTGGTTTGATCCCGCCCGGATCCGGTTACAATCTCCATAAACGCGAAGCCCCGGCAGCGTTGGCTGCCGGGGCTCTTTTACAGTATGGAGGAGATCATGAAAGTCAAAGACTGTATGAGTAAACACGTCATTGCCGTCGGCGCGGACGAGCCCGTGCTGGAGGCCGCGCGGCTCATGAGCCGCTATGACCTCGGCGCGCTGCCGGTGCGCGCCGCATCGGGCCGTCTGTGCGGGATGGTCACGGACCGCGACGTCGTCGTGCGCTGCATCGCCGCAGGAAAGGCCGCGGCGCAGACGCCCGTGTCGTGCGTGATGTCTTCGTCCGTCCTGTCTGTCGAGCCTTCAGCCGACGCCGCGCACGCCGCGCAGCTCATGGCGCGTGCGCAGCTGCGCCGTCTTCCCGTGGCGCAGAACGGATATCTGGCGGGCATCGTGTCGCTGGCGGATCTTGCGCATCTGCCGCAGGGCGCCGAAGCCGCGGGCGGCTGTCTCGGGGCCATCTGCGCGCCGGTCGTGCGTCTGGACTAAGGCGTCTCAGACGGCGCGGGCGGCGCTTCGCCGTCGGAGACAGTCAGCACGTACAGCCCCACGAGATACGCCCACGTCGTCTGGTCGACCGCGCCGGTCTCGGGAAGGCCCGAGAGCTTTTGCAGCCACTGCACCGCCGCAACGGACTGCGCATCGTGCTGCCCGGTCGTCCGGACGGCGGGCGCGTTGACAAAATACCGCGCCAGCGCCTGGAGCATCGACTGAATGAGGAACAGATGCGTGTTGCGGCTGCCGGCCGCGATCGACCGGTTCGGCGTCCAGCGGATGCGCACCGGCGCGGCGGGCAATACGTTGGGGCTCCCGGCCGTGTAGGCCGCGACGACGCGGTTCCACGTGGCGTTGTCCGTCTGTCCCGTCTGCGGAAGGCCGTTCTGCCGCTGAAATTCCCGCACGGCGGCCGTCGTATTCGGCCCGTAGATGCCGTCCGGAACGATGCGCAGGAGCGTTTCATCCGCGTGCGCAATCGTGCGCAGCATCGTTTGCAGGCTTCGGATGGGCTGCCCGATGTAATCGACCATCGTCTACGCCTCCTTTACCGCGCTGTCCTGCATCCCGGCGGTCAGCACCGTCCCGGGGAACTGCACGAAGCGCGTCGACGTGCAGTAGCGCATCGCGTTTTCCAGCTCGCAGAGTGTGCCGCGCGTGCCGTCGTCGAGCCGTCCGGTTGCGGCCGCGCCGGTCATCGTTTGCAGCTGCCGCACGGCGCGCTTTGTCGCCTCGTCGTACCGGCCGGTCTTCGGCGGCGGCTGAAGCGCCGGGAACGCGGCCGCCGCGACAGCCAGCTGCGTCTGCACATCGTCTGCGGAGACGGCCATCGGCGCGCGCGTAAAGGGAAAGAGCGCTTCGTCGCCGAAGACGGTCGTCTCGATGCCCGCGAACTGCGCGTAGATCGCGTCCCACGTCTCGCGGTCGACCGCGCCGGTGACCGGCAGGCCGTAGGCCTGCTGAAATGAGCGGACGCTCGCGGCCGTGTCGGCGTCAAAGCTGCCCGAGACGGGCGGCGCTGTGACCGCGGAATTGAACTCGGCCGTGACAGCCAGCATATATTGCAGATGCGTGACCTTCGTGCCCTGTTCGCCCTCGGCGAGGTACGAGGGATATTCCCACGAGTAGCCGTAGAACGTCTGGCCCTGCGATTGCAGCTCGCCGAGGTTCAGAACCGCCGTGTAGAGCATGACGATGGCGTACCACGTGCTTCTGCCGACGATGCCGTCGACCGCGAGGGAGAAGATCGACTGGAACGCGCGCACGGCGTTCTCCGTGGCCTCGCCGAAGACGGCGTCGACCGCAACCTTCGGGATCGCGGGATAGTTCTGCGAGATGCGGTTGAGCGCGACCTGGATGAACGACACGTTGACGCCGATGCTGCCGCGCCGCACGGGCGTGCCGGGATACGATTCGCGCACACCGGAAACCGGCGCGTTCGTCACAAGCTCCACATCCTCGCCATAATATGTTTTCAGGATCTCGACGGAGTTTCTCCCCTCCTGCGCCATCGTCTGCGAGCCCCACTGGCTGAGACCCTCGCACGTCGTCGTGACGCCGTTGCAGAATTTTGCCGCCAGCGGCTCGACGAACGTCTGCCGCCGCAGATAATCGGTAAACAGCTCGTCGACGAGCGCGGAGATGTTCTCATAGATGTTGCGGCCTTTGATGAATTTCTGATCGATGGCCGTGGAGGACGTGATATCGAAGGGATAGCCCCGGCTGCGGTAATACTCCGTGTAGACGCGGTTGAGCGCGAACGAGATGATCGCCAGCGCATTCGCGCGCAGCGCCGCAGGCTCCCACGTGGGATAGATCTCGCTGGAAACGACGTTTTTGACGTAATCGGAAAACGGCACCGTCACATTTTCCGCCTCGGCATTCGGCGCGCCGAGGTGTACGGTGATGGTCTGCGGGATGTACGGAAGCAGCGGCGGCATACGCTACAGCTCCTGCGGCGGGATGTCGACTTCCTGCGTGTCGGAATAGCTCTCGGGAAGCGTCGGCGTGGGGATGAGCACCATCTGCTGCACGGTCTGCGTCCCCGGGAAGACCTGCGCGCCGCGGACGATCACGCGGCCGTAGCCCGCGCGGTCAGTGCGCAGCGTGAGGCTGGTATAGGGCTTTTCGGCGGTCTGGCGGTTCTCCGATTCGGACGCAGGCGGCGTCTCGACGGTAAACGGCGCGGTAAAGCCGTCGTAATTTGAGATCCGCACGGCCAGCAGCTCCTGTCCGCCGCCCGGCAGCTCCTTTGTGATGGTCATGGCCGCGCCCTGAACGGGGATCTGCGCGTTCGACGTGACGATCTGTGCGACCACGGTCCCGTACTCCTGCATAGGCTGCCTCCTTTCCTTTCAGGACTCATTGTATGCCGCGGGCGGTTATTTTGTGCCAAAGCGCAGATACTATCCGCAAGGAGGCGGACGATCATGCACATGACAGGCAAGGAATACAACCGCTACGTGGCGCGGCTGGCGGAAAAATCGCCGCTGGGAAAGGATCTGCTGGGCGCGTTCTGCATCGGCGGGCTCATCTGCGTGCTGGGCCAGCTGATCCTGAACGGCTATAAGGCGCTGGAGCTTCCGGAGCAGGACGCGGCGACGGCGACGTCGGTCACGCTCATCTTTCTCAGCGCTGTTCTGACGGGGCTGAGTCTCTACGACGACATCGCAAAATTCGCCGGCGCGGGCACCATCGTGCCCATCACGGGCTTTGCAAACGCCGTGGTCTCCCCGGCGATTGAATTCAAGGCCGAGGGCTTCGTGACCGGCATGGCGGCGAAGATGTTCGTCATCGCAGGCCCGGTCATCGTCTATGGCACGGCGGCCAGCGTCATCTACGGGCTGATCCTCGCCATTTTCGGCGGTTAGACTTCCCTTCTGCCGCAAAATCAGGTATAATGGCTGTATTCCGCAGGGGCGGCGTGTTCTGCCCCTGCCGCTCACATCTGTTTTGCGTACATATAAAGGAGATTTTCATGGACAGAACCATCTGCCTCATCAACGATTCGTTCCCGCCCATCACCGACGGCGTGGCGAACGCCGTCGTCAATTATGCGCGCTGCATCACTGCCGGCGGCTCGCGCGCCGTGGCCGTCACGCCCGCCTACCCCGGCGCGGACGACAGCGCGCTCCCCTTCCCCGTCGTGCGCTATCCCAGCATCGACATGACGAAGCTCGTGGGCTATCACGCGGGCTTCCCGTTCTCGGAAAAGACGATGCAGACGCTTGAAAGCTACCCCATCGACCTCATCCACTGCCACTGCCCGATCACCTCGGCGGTCCTCGCGCGTGAGCTGCGCGCGCGCATCCACGTGCCGACGGTCTTTACCTACCACACGAAGTTCGACATTGACATCGCCAACGCCATCCACGCAAAGTTTTTGCAGGAAGAGGCGAAAAAAGTCCTCGTGGACAACATTTCCGCGTTCGACGAGGTCTGGACCGTCAGCCATGGCGCGGGCGAGAATCTGCGCTCGCTCGGCTATACGGGCGACTGGCGCGTGATGCCGAACGGCGTCGACTTCGCCAAAGGCCGCGTTCCGGAGGAAGACGTGCAGGCCGTGACGGCGGGCTTCGATCTGCCGCGGGACGTGCCGATGTTCCTGTTCGTGGGGCGGATGATGTGGTACAAGGGACTGAAGCTGACGCTCGACGCGCTGAAGCTCGTGAAGGAGGCCGGCCAGCCGTTCCGCATGGTCTTCGCCGGCAGCGGCGGCGACCGCGACGAGATCGTTGCATATTCGCACGCGCTGGGGCTGGACGACTGCGTGTTCTTTACATCCCCGAAGTACGACCGCAATGTGATCCGCGCCTGGTACTGCCGGGCCGATCTGTTCCTGTTCCCGTCGACGTTCGACACGAACGGCCTTGTCGTGCGCGAGGCCGCCGCATGCGAGCTGGCGAGCGTTCTGGTGCGCGGCAGCTGCGCGGCCGAGGACATCACCGACGGGCAGAACGGCTTTCTCATCGACGAAACGGCCGAGTCGATGGCCGCGGCGCTGCTTCGCCTGTGCAAGATCCCGTCGCTCATGCACCGCGTCGGCCAGCAGGCGCAGGAAGAGATCTATATTTCCTGGGACGAAGCCGTCCGGCGCGCGCAGCAGCGCTACGAGGTCGTCATCGAGCGCTATCGCGCGGGCGAATATCCCGCGCGCAGCACGCTGACCGACGAATACTTCCAGTCCATCGGCAAGTGCGCCGACATACTCGCCCGCAGCCGCACAAAGCTGCGTGAGCACTGGGACGCCTTCGCCGAGCATTTCCAGTAACCGGCCGAAGCCCGCAAAAAATCAACGCCCCTGCGTACCCGAATGGGTACGCAGGGGCGTTTTATGCTGTCCTGTGGAGCGATCACTTCAGACCGGCCTGCTCCAGCAGCGCGGGAACCTTGGATTCCCAGCCGAGGGACATGATGTGGACGCCCTGGCAGTAGGGCTTGCACGCGCGGATGATGCGCGCGGCAATTTCCACGCCGGTGATACCGGCCTTGGTGCGTTCCTTGTCGGCTTGCAGCTCGGCGATCAGCTCGTCGGGGATATGCACGCCGGCGACGTTATTGTTCATGAACTTGCACATACCGGCAGACTTCGGGATGATGATGCCGACCTGCACGGGCTTGCCGAACTGCCTGGCAGCTTCCATGAACTTGATGAACTTTTCGGGCTCAAACACGGCCTGCGTCTGGAAGAATTCCGCGCCGGCCTTGACCTTGCGCTCCATCTTCACGAGCTGCGCGTCGACCGAGTCGGAGCAGGGGGACACGACGGCGCCCTTGGCGAACTTCGGGGGCTCGCCGACAAGCTCGTTGCCGCCCAGATCCTTGCCGGTCTCGATCAGGCTTGCCGCGTGCAGCAGCGACACGGAATCCAGGTCGAACACGGGCTTGGCCTGCGGATGGTCGCCCAGCTTGGTGTGGTCGCCGGTGAGGCAGAGGATGTTGTCAATGCCCAGCATTGCGGCGCTCAGCAGATCGGATTGCAGCGCGATGCGGTTGCGGTCGCGGCAGGTCAGCTGGAAAATGGGGGTCAGGCCCGCATCCTTCAGCACCTTGCACGTGGCAAGACCGCCCAGACGCATGACGGAGGACTGGTTATCGGTAACGTTCACATAGTGGACGCCGGTGAGGTATTCCTTCGCCTCTTCCACCAGGCCGTCGATATGAATTCCTTTGGGAGGGCCGATCTCGGCAGAAACTACAAATTCTCTGTTATTAAACAGTTCCGTAATTCTCATCTTTCATCACTCCTGATTATTCAGATTCTTTGGCGGCCATGGTAGCCTGATCCGTATTGAAATCGTGCATTTGCGTGGGGCAGCGCAGAATGTCGAGACGACCCTGCTCCTTCAGCCGCTGAATGATCCGTTCCCAGCCGCAGTCCATCGTGGGGCAGACCTCGCATTTGCCGTTCTTCGTGCCGCCGCAGGGGCCGTTGACAAGGCTCTTGGAGCAGGCCGTGATGGGGCAGATGCCGCCGGTCAGGTTCAGGAAGCATTCGCCGCACTGGCCGCAGTCGTATTCCAGCGGCGTGACGCCCTGGAAGCCGGGCAGCTCGACGGTATCGCAGCAGGCGTAGACGGGCTTATCCTCCAGCACGCCGGAGATCGTCTGTACGCCGACGCCGCAGGAGAACACCAGCACGGCGTCCGCCTCGGCGATCTTCGCCATCGGGCCTCTCAGGCGCAGCGCCAGCTCGTCGGGGTTGCAGACATAGTCAGTGGTCAGCGTTCCAACGACCTTCCCCGCGTCCGCCAGCTTCTTTTGCAGCGCGTTGGCTTCCTCCTCGGGGAAGCCGACTTCCTTACAGCCGTGGCAGTTGATGATAAACACCTTGCCGGTGCAGAGGGAGGTAATGGTTTCTTCGGATTTCAGTCTCGTAATCAGCATATCGTTCTCTCCCCCTTATTTCTTCTTCAGCAGGGGCATGACCAGGCCCTTGGCGGCGTTGATCTTGGACACCAGCGGGATCTTGGACGAGCAGATGTACTCGCAGCACTTGCAGGAGAAGCAGTCCATCACGTTCAGCTTCAGCAGCGTCTCCGCGTCGCCCAGCTGACCGTATTTGTAGATCTCCAGAGGCTTGAGCTCCATCGGGCACACATCCACGCAGCGGCCGCACTTGATGCACTCTTTTTCCTCGGTGTGATCGGCGGCGATGGCGATGATGCCGTTCGAGCCCTTGATGATCGGCACATTGGTGTCGCGGATGGGAGCGCCCATCATCGGGCCGCCCATCTTGAGGACCACGTCGTCGCCCGTCACGCCGCCGCAGTGATCGATGATCTCCTGCACGTTGGTGCCGAGCTTGACCATATAGTTGCCCGGGTTGCGGATGAACTCGCCGGTCACGGAGACGGCGCGCTCGACCAGCGGCATACCCTTCTGGATGGCGTCGGAGACGGCCTTGGCGGTGGAGGTGTTGCTCACCACGCAGCCAACGTCCGCAGGCAGCTTGCCGCTCGGGACCTGACGGCCCATGACCTTCTTGATGAGCATCTTTTCAGCGCCCTCGGGGTACTGCGTCTTGGCGGCGACCACACGGATATTGTCGTACGGCGCGACCTTTTCTTCCAGCAGCGCCACGGCGTCGGGCTTGTTGTCCTCGATGAGGATGACGCCCTCGGGCGCAGCCACAGCCTTCATCATCGCCCGCAGACCGAAGACGATGTCGTCGGCGTATTCCAGCAGCATCCGATGGTCCGCCGTCAGATACGGCTCACACTCGGAGCCGTTGATGAGCACGGCGTCGATGGGCTTGCCGGGTTTCAGCTTGACATAGGTGGGAAACGTCGCGCCGCCCATGCCGACGATGCCCTTTTCCTTGACGATCTCAACGATCTCGTCGGCGGTGAGCGCTTCGAGCGGCTTGTTGGGGACGACGGACTCATGCAGCGTGTTCTGGCCGTCATTTTTGATGACGACGCTCATCACGCCGGGGCCCTTGTTGGGGTGCGTATGCGGCTCGACCGCGATCACGGTGCCGCTGACGCTGGAATGAACCGGCGCACTGATAAAGCCCGCCTGCTCGCCGATGAGCTGGCCGACCTTGACATAGTCGCCGGGATTGACCACGGGATTTGCCGGCGCGCCGATGTGCATCGCCAGCGGAATGATGACCGTGTCGGGCTCAGGGAACTTCTGAAGCGCCAGATGCTCGGTATAGCCCTTGTTCTCGGTCGGATGTACGCCGCCATAGAAGCCTTCGTAGCGCTTTGCGCGGGCTTCGGCGACATAGGCCTTGATCTCTTCCACGCCGGCCACGGAATAATCGCGCAGCTGGACGGGCTGATTCAGGAATTCCGCGGTGCGGCCCTGCTTTTCAAGCCGCTGATAGATCTTTTCCCACGCGCAGTCCTTTTTGGGATCGATCTCGCACTTGCCGTTTTTCGCGCCGCCGCACTGGCCGTTGACCAGGCTCTTGGAGCAGTCCACGATCGGGCAGATGCCGCCCGTGGCGTTCAGATAGCACTGGGCGCACGCGCCGCAGGTCTTCTTCGTCAGCGCCATACCGTGATGTCCGGTATAGTTCAGGGAATTGGTCGCGGTAAACGTGGGGACCGGCGCAAGATCGGCCACCGTCTGCACGCCGAGGCCGCAGGAAATGACAACGACGTTATCCGTTCCTTCGGGGATGATCCCGGCGAGCGCTTTCTCGGTCTGGACCTTGTTGCACAGGAAGTCTACCTTCACAGACCCGGTGATGTGCTTACCCTGCGCCTCGGCGATTGCGGCAAAGCAGCCGCACTCCGGCTCCTCGGTAGTGTTGAACTCTTTGAAGCACTTGTTGCAGGCGACAACGAAGAAGTTGTCATTCCCAGCCAGCATACTCTCAAGCTCTTCTTTGCTCTTTAACACGTACTTGGTATAATCCACAAAATATCACCCTCTTACATTTGTTCTTCGTTTGACACCAAACGATTTCCATATGAATTATAACATACACTATGTGCAAAGTCCAGTATGGCATGGGAAATCTTTTTAGAAACATCGTATTTTTTGCCAATTCAAGTTAGCGTTCCCTAACTTTTGCGTATGAAATCTTCCTGACCGGAAAACCGCCGCGCCCCCGGACAAAACGTCCGGGGGCGCGATTTTTACGCGATTTTTCAGTTGAACAGGCCCAGCTGTTTACCGGAAAGCACGTGGAAATGGATGTGGTGGACGGTCTGGCCGGCGAGTTCGCCGACGTTCGTGACCACGCGGTAGCCGTCCGCGAAGCCCATTTCCTTCGCCAGCTTTGCGATGACGGTGTAGATGTGGCCGATGACGGCCTCATTTTCTTCCGTCACCTCGGCCGCGGACGCGAAATGCTGCTTCGGCACGACGAGAAAATGCATGGGCGCGAGAGGGTTGATATCCTTGAATGCGTAGCAGAGGTCGTCCTCGTAGACCTTCGCCGACGGGATCTCGCCCGCGATAATTTTGCAGAACAGGCAATCAGACATGATGCTTCCTCCTTATTTCACGTGCGCGGCGACGTAATCGTCGACCATCGCCAGCGCGTCGTCGACCTTCAGCACATCCGTGCCGCCGCCCATCGCGGAATCGGGCTTGCCGCCGCCCTTGCCGCCGACGACCGGCGCAATGGTCCTGATGATATCGCCGGCCTTGATGCCGCGGGCGATGGCTTCCTTGCCGCAGACGGCCAGCAGCGTGACCTTCTCTCCGTTGACCGTAGCCAGCGCCGCAACGGTGTTCGGCGCCTTGTCGCGCAGGAAATCGCCCAGCTTGCGCAGGTCGTTCGCTTCCATGTTTTCGCGGCTGGCCGTGACGACCTTGATGCCGCCGACGTCCTTGGCGGAGAACATCAGGCTGTCGACGTCGCCTGCGAAGAGCTTATCCTTCATCTTTTCGACGGTCTGGTGCAGCTCGCGGATCTCGTTCATGCTGCTCTGCGCCTTGGCGATGAGCTCCATCGGCGTGGTCTTGAGCGTCTCGGCGGCCTTTAAAAGGCGCATATTCATCTCGTCGACGAGATTCAGGAACGCCGTGCCCGTGACGGCCTCGATGCGGCGCACACCGGAGGCGACGGACGACTCGCTCGTGATGCGGAACGGGCCGACCTTGGCCGTGTTGTCAACGTGCGTGCCGCCGCACAGCTCGATGGACTTGCCGCCCATGTTCACCACGCGCACCACGTCGCCGTATTTTTCGCCGAACAGCGCGATCGCGCCGAGCTTTTTCGCCTCGTCGATGGGCATTTCCTTCGTCTCGACGTCCATGCCGTCGAGAATGAGATCGCTCACCAGCCGGCTGATCTTCGTCAGCTCCTCGGCCGTGACGGCGGAGAAGTGCGTGAAGTCGTAGCGCAGGCGATCCGGTTCGACGAGCGAACCCGCCTGATGCGCGTGATCGCCGAGGACCGTGCGCAGCGCGTAGTCGAGCAGATGCGTCGCGGAGTGCGCGCGCATGACGGCCTTGCGGCGCGTCTCGTCGATGGCGGCGGTCACGGTATCGCCGACGGTCAGAGAACCGGCCGTGAGCTTGCCGTAGTGCATGAACTTGCCGCCCTTGTTCTTCTGCACGTCGGTGACGGTAAATTCGGCCGTTTCGGTGCGGATGACGCCGCGGTCGGCGACCTGACCGCCCATTTCGGCGTAGAACGGCGTCTGATCGAGGACGAGGATCGCGTCCTGACCGGCCGTGATGGCGTCGCGCAGCTCTTCTTCTGCAACGATGGCGACAATTTTGCACGCCGCCTGCATATTCGTATAGCCCACGAACGTCGTGGCCGGGATCTCCTTGCCGAATTCCACGCCGGCCCAGCCGAGATCGCCGAGCGCCTTTCTGGCCTCGCGCGCGCGGACCTTCTGCTCCTGCATGAGCTGCTTGAAGGCCGCCTCGTCGACCTGCATCCCCTGTTCGCCGACCATCTCGTTCGTCAGGTCGATCGGGAAGCCGTAGGTGTCGTAGAGCTTGAAGGCGTCGGCGCCCGAGAACGTCGTCTCGCCCTTGGCCTTGTGGCTCCCGAGCATATCGTTGAAGATCTTCATGCCGCCGTCGATGGTCTTGGCGAAGTTCTCTTCCTCGGTGCGGATGACGCGGGTGATATACGCCTGCTTTTCGCGCAGCTCGGGGTACTGGCACTCGTTTTCATGGATGACGGTATCGACGACCTCGTAGAGGAACGGTTCGTTCACGCCCAGCAGCTTGCCGTGGCGCGCCGCGCGCCGCAGCAGCCGCCGCAAGACGTAGCCGCGGCCCTCGTTCGACGGCAGGATGCCGTCGCAGATCATGAACGTCGACGAGCGGATATGGTCGGTGATGACGCGCAGCGAAACGTCGGTCTTCTGACTCTGGCCGTAGTGCGCGCCGGTGATCTGCGAGACTTTGTTCGTGATGTTCATCACAGTGTCGACGTCGAACAGCGACCCGACGTTCTGGCACACGCACGCCAGACGCTCAAGACCCATGCCGGTGTCGATGTTCTTCTGCTTGAGCTCCTCATAGTGGCCGTGGCCGTCGTTGTTGAACTGCGAGAAGACGATGTTCCACACCTCGACATACCGGTCGCAGTCGCAGCCGACCGTGCAGCCGGGCTTGCCGCAGCCGTATTCCGCGCCGCGGTCGTAGTAAATTTCCGAGCACGGGCCGCACGGACCGGAGCCGTGCTCCCAGAAGTTATCCTCCTTGCCGAAGCGGAAGATGCGGTTTTCGGGAATGCCGATGTCGTCGCGCCAGATGGCGAACGCCTCGTCGTCGGCGGGCGTCGTCTCGTTGCCCTCAAAGACGGAGGGATAGAGCCGGTCCGGTTCGAGGCCGACCCACTCGGGGCTGGTCAAAAATTCCCATGCCCAGGGAATGGCTTCCTTCTTGAAGTAATCGCCGAAGGAGAAGTTGCCCAGCATCTCAAAATACGTGCCGTGGCGCGCCGTGTGGCCGACGTTGTCGATATCGCCGGTGCGGATGCACTTCTGGCAGGTGGTGACGCGGTGGCGCGGCGGCTCTTCCTCGCCGGTGAACCACGGCTTCATCGGGGTCATGCCCGCGTTGATGAGCAGAACGGACTTGTCGTTCTGCGGAACGAGAGAAAAGCTCGGCAGACGCAGATGGCCCTTCGTTTCAAAGAACTTCAGGTACATCTC
>CAKUOS010000056.1 GCA_934670025.1 uncultured Oscillospiraceae bacterium | reverse complement strand
ATGGAATATGCCAGCGCGCCTTTTTTCAGCGTAAAGCCCTGCACAAAGCCCACGCCCACACCGCCTGTCTTTCCGTAAGCTGCTGCAGCGGACAAATAATGTGATTGAGAACACGCTATATACTGCCGAAATGCGCCTTTGCCGTTACATTCTTGATGCGTCGGACGGTGACCGATTCCGGGATGTAATGATGGATGTCGCTTACTCGATCGGTGTCAGCTACCGTCATCTGTACCGTATGATGGGCGTGCTGTGCCGGGATGGAATTTTACAAAAGAATCAGACCGGCTACCGTATTTGTGACCGGGCGCGATTGCAGGAACGTGGGCGGTCAGGGCTACTGATGGGGGATTTGACGGCGCAAAAATTGCGCCGCAGTAAACAAAGAATAGACTTTTTTACTGAACCGCAAGTTCCTGAAAAATGTCCGAAATTTTCAAAAATTTGCTAGACTTTATCGATCTTCTGTGGTAGTTGTTTGTGTTACCAAAAACGGAAAGGGGAACACAGATGGCGAAAAAACGGGCAAATGGGGAAGGCAACATCCGCAAACGCAAAGACGGTCGCTGGGAAGGGCGCTACACAGCAGGCGTCGACCCGGAGACGGGGAAGCCAATCGCAAAGAGCGTCCTCGCGCGAACGCAGCGAGAATGCAAAGAGAAGCTGCAAAAGGCGATGGAGGAACTCGAAAAGATCGATGTGACGAAGCGGCGCGACTACACGGTGGGCGAGTGGGCGCAGCTCTGGTATGAGAACTACGCAAAGCCGTCCGTCCGCGCGTCCACGGCGGCGTATTACAAAAATTACATCGACCAGCATATCGTGCCGCGCATCGGGGACATCAAACTGACGGCGCTCACGACGCTGCAAATCCAGAAATTTTACAATGAAACGAAAGCGCACGGTCGGGTGCGGCGGTATGAAAACATGGACGATCTGAGCCTCAGCAACAAGACGATTCGCGGGCTGCATACGATGCTGCGGCAGTGCCTGGAGCAGGCGGTGACGGAGCGGCTGATTCCGTACAATCCCGCAAACGGCTGCCGTCTGCCGAAGAAGGAAAAGAAGAAAATGCAGATTATTCCGCCGGAGAAGATTCGGGATTACCTGAAAGCGGCGGAGGAATGGGGCGTCCTGCCGATGTTCTATCTGGAACTGAGTACCGGATTGCGACGTGGGGAACTGGTGGCGCTGCTGTGGAGCGACCTGAACTTGCAGACGAAGACGCTGACTGTATCAAAATCTGTGTCGCGCGGCAAGGGAGAACTGGTCGTGACAGAACCGAAAACGGAAAATTCGGTTCGTGAAATCTATCTCAGCGACGAAGCGCTTCGACTGCTGGTCGAGGACCGCAAGAATCACCCGTTCAGCCCATATATGTTCCCGTCACCCAAGACTGGTGGAATGTATGGTCCGGACTGCGTTGGAAGGATTCATAAGAAGCTGCTCGAAAAAGCTGGGATCGAGGAGCACGTCAGATTCCATGACCTCAGACACACATTCTCAACGTTAGCAATTCAAAGTGGTATTGATCCCAAAACGGTTGCGGAAATCCTAGGTCACGCCTCGGCGGAATTCTCGCTGGATGTCTACACCCATGTGACGGCAGGCATGAAAAAAGAAGCCGCGCAGAAAATCAGCGGTTTCATGGCAAGTGTCGGATAACAGCAAAATGAACAGAAAAGCGCACACCGCCTGCCGGAAAAGCTCCGGTAGGCGGTGAAATTTCTCTTCCGGCGCTTTCCGCTCCGAATTCCCGTTTGGGTCACGTTTGGGTCAAACAGAAAAGTCACAAAATTCTCCATCGGAAAAAGTTCTGAAAACGCAGAAAAATCCGGCTGAAATCGAAAGATTTCAGCCGGATTTGGTCGGAGTGTCGGGATTCGAACCCGAGGCCTCTTGGTCCCGAACCAAGCGCGATACCAAACTTCGCCACACCCCGTCAGCCTGAGTATTATAGCGGATATTCCGCCGGTTGTCAAGTGCCGGTGAAAAAATATCGAAAAAATCCGACCGGGCGGCAGCTGCCCGGTCGGATGCAGTGCGTTACAGCTGATAAATGCGGCTGTATTCCTCGTAATAACGCTCGAATGTGTCGGATTTCATGTCCTTGATGCTGCTGAGATACTCGTGCGTATCGAACGAGTCGGACTCCAACTCGATCATGGCCACGGCAATGTTGGAGCAGTGGTCGGCCACGCGCTCGTAATTGGTCAGCAGATCGTTGAACACGAAGCCCTGCACGAGCGTACACAGACCCTTTTGCAGCCGGTCGACGTGGTGGAGCTTCATTTCGTCGCAGAGATTGTCGATCAGCTCCTCCAGAGGCTCTACGCGGGCTGCCAGCTGAAGATCGTTATTGACAAAGGCGCGGATCGCCGTGGACAGGATCTCCGTCAGCGCGGCTTCCATGACCTCCAGCTCGTGCGCGGCGGCGTCGGAGAAGGCGAGGTTCTTCTCGTGCAGCTCCTTCGCGCCCTCGGCGATGTTCAGCGCATGGTCGGAGATGCGCTCGAAGTCGGAGATCGTATGCAGGAACTTCGACACGTCCTCGTTCTGCTTGGCGGTCAGCTCGCGTTCGGTGACCTTGACGAGATACGTGCCGAGCTTATCCTCGAACCGGTCGACCGACGTCTCCAGATCCTGGACGAGGCGGAAGCGCTCGTCGGACCAGCCGTGCAGCAGCGCCACGGCCTCGACAAAGTTCCGCTTGGCCTCTTCGGCCATCGCGTTGATGGTCAGACGGCTCTGCTCGATGGCCAGCGCCGGGTGCTGGATGAAGCGCTCTTCCAGACGCATCGACTCGGGCGCGGGCTGGGTCTGCGCGGCCTTGTCCGGTACGAGCAGCTCGACGATGCGCTCGATCTGCTTCGTGAACGGCAGCAGCGTCACGACCTTGATAAAGCGGAACACGGTGTTGACGAACGCGATGGACACGCTCGTCATGATGTTCCCGGCAAAGGGGAAGCTGACGACGGCGTCGAGCGCGTAGAATACGATGGCGAAGACGATGACGCCCAGGACTTCGGCAACGAGATAGACCATTGCGGTGCGCTTGCCGTCGACCGAAGCGCCGATGGACGACAGCAGGACCGGCATGGCCGCGCCGATGGCGATGCCCATGATGATGGGCAGGGCAATGGAGAAATCGATGATGCCCGTCGAGGCCAGCGCCTGCAAAATGCCGACGGCGGCCGACGCCGATTGCAGCACGCACGTAAAGAGCGTGCCGAACAGGATGCCGAGGAAGGGATTGGAGAACGTGGTCAGGATGCGGATGAACGTCGGATCGTCGCGCAGCGGCGACACCGCCGCCGACATGGCCGACATACCGAACATCAAAACGGCGAAGCCCATCAGGATGTCGCCGACGTGCTTTTTCGCGGGATCCTTCGCGCCCATCCGCAGCACGATGCCCACGACCGAGATGACGCCCGTGAGCGTCGCCGTGGAAAACAGATCCAGCCATCCGCCCGTCGAGCCGATGTCGGACAGGCAGATGATCCAGCCCGTGATGGATGTGCCGAGGATCGCGCCGAGCACGATCGACACGGCCTGCCGGACCTTCATCATACCGGAGTTGACGAAGCCGACGACCATGACCGATGTGGCTGACGACGACTGGATGACCGCCGTGACGCCTGCACCGAGCAGAAAGCCCTTGATCGGATTGCCGGTCAGCCGGTACAGGATCAGCTCCAGTTTATTGCCCGCGACGCGCTTGAGTCCGTCGCCCATCAGCGCCATGCCGAACAGGAACAGCGCGATGCCGCTGAGCAGCGAGATGATATTGGAAATACCCAAACGTATGACACCCTCTCCTTATGTTAGTTTCATGTTAAATAAGCTATCTTAAATGTTTCGTATGATTTGTATTAAATCTAAGTTAAATCTTGCATTTTCATCGTATTTCACGTAAACTTAACAAAAAGAAGGACGACGATTTTACATTTCCACGCTACGATTATGAAAAAACCGGATGGTCTGTGTAAAATGAAGGAGGATAACGATGATCTATCTGCTCGAGGATGACGACGCCATCCGCAAGCTGGTGCTCTATGGGCTGAGCAGTCAGGGGTTCGAGGCGAAGGGCTTCGCGCTGCCGTCGGAATTCCGCCGCGCGTGCGAGCGGGAGCTTCCGGAGCTGCTGCTGCTCGATATCATGCTTCCGGAGGAGGACGGTCTTTCCATCCTCAAAAAGCTGCGCGCCGATCCGCGCACGAAGCGTCTGCCGGTCATCATGCTGACGGCCAAAAATTCGGAATACGACCGCGTGATCGGCCTCGATCACGGCGCGGACGACTTCGTCTCCAAGCCCTTTTCCATGCTGGAGCTGATCGCGCGCATCCGCGCGGTTTTGCGCCGGGTGGAGCCTGCGCCGGCGGCGGACGTGTATACGCTCGGTGTGCTGTCCGTCTCGCCCGAGCGGCACGAGGTCAAGGTCGCGGGCCGCGACGTGACGCTGACGAACAAGGAATTCGAGCTGCTGTGCCTGCTGCTGCGCAACAAGGGCATCGTCCTCACGCGCGCGACGCTGATGGACCGCGTGTGGGGCTTTGAGTCCGAGCGCGAAAACCGCACGCTCGACGTGCACATCCGCACGCTGCGCGTCAAGCTCGGCGAGGCCGGCAGCTATATCGAGACGGTGCGCGGCATCGGCTATAAGATCGGCGGTGAGAACGCATGACGGCGAAGATCTTTAAAAACGCCTTTCTCATCGGCTTCGTGATCCTGCTCGCGTGTATGCTGCTGTTCTTCTTCATCATGTACTCCAACTATCAGGCGCAGGCGTTCTCCATCCTTGAGATGGAGGCCGGGCGCATCTCCGAGGGGATGTCCATCTGCGGCGGCGAGGCGTATCTTTCATCCGTCAACACACCGGAGCGCATCACGTGGATCGCGCCTGACGGCACGGTGCTCTTTGACAGCTACGCGGACGCAGCCTCGATGGAGAACCATCTGGAGCGTCCGGAGGTCAACGAGGCGTTTGAGACTGGTTCGGGCCGCTCTGACCGCTATTCGTCCACGATCCTGGAGAAAAACAACTACTATGCGCTGCTTTTGAAGGACGGCACCGTTTTGCGCGTGGCCGGCAAGCAGACGAGCATGGCAGCGATGGGGCTGATGCTGCTCCAGCCGTCACTGTGGATCGTGCTGCTGGTGCTGATCCTCTGCGGGCTTCTTGCCATGCGCCTGGCGCGGCAGATCGTGAAGCCCATCAACGCCATCGATCCCGACGAGCCCGGCGCGGCGCAGATCTATCCGGAGCTTCAGCCGCTCATCTCGCGTTTGCAGGAGCAGAACCGCACCATCCGCGCGCAGCTCGGCGAGCTGTCCGTGCGGCAGCGCGAGTTTGACGCCATCACCGAGAATATGCGCGAGGGCTTCCTCATTGTCGACGACAAATGCAGCATTCTTTCGAGCAACCGGAGCGCCCTGCGCCTGCTTGGCGCGGACGGCAGCGAAAAGCCGGGGAACCTGCACCAGACGGCCTGCACGGGGGCGCTTCTGGAGCTGGTGGACGGCGCGCTCGCCGGTACGCGCTGCGAGAGCGAGATGCAGTTTGACGGCGGCACGTGGCAGCTGCTGGCCAATCCCGTCTTTTCGGGCGGAAAGGTCACGGGCGCGATCGTGATCTTCATGGACGTGACCGAGCGCGAGCAGCGCGAGGCGCTGCGCCGGGAGTTCTCGGCGAACGTGTCGCATGAGCTCAAAACGCCGCTGACCTCCATCACGGGCTTTGCCGAGCTCATGAAGGAGGGCCTCGTGCCGAAGGAGAAGATGCAGGAGTTTTCGGGCGATATCTACCGCGAGTCGCGGCGCCTGATCGATCTGGTCGACGATATCATCCAGCTTTCGCGGCTGGACGAGGGCACCACGGGCTTCGTCCGCAGCCCGGTCGACCTCTACACGCTGGCCGGCAGCGTCATCGAGAGCCTGCGCGCCGTCGCGCAGAAGCAGTCCGTGACGCTCAGCCTGTCCGGACAGCACGCCGTCATCGAGGGCGTCGAGCAGCTGTTGCAGGAGATGGTGTATAATCTATGCGACAACGCCATCAAATATAACGTCCCGAACGGCAGCGTGACCGTGTCCGTCTGGCAGAACGGACGGAGCGTGACGCTCTCGGTCGTCGACACGGGCATCGGCATCCCGTATGCCGATCAGAGCCGCGTGTTCGAACGCTTTTTCCGCGTTGACAAGAGCCATTCCAAGGAAGTCGGCGGCACGGGCCTCGGTCTTTCCATCGTCAAGCACGCCGCGCAGTTCCACGGCGCGAAGGTCGAGCTCAAAAGCACGCCCGGCAAGGGCACGGCCATCGCCGTCACCTTTACGGCGCAGAATGCGTAAACAAAACGCCCGGACGGCAGTCCGGGCGTTTTAGGCGCTTGACGCGGGACGCGATTGCTGGTAAACTGAGCATAGAAAAAACTTCCGCGGCGGCCTCCCGGCCGCCGAAAAAATGAAAAAGGAGATCCGAATATGGGACTTTTGAAAGCGGCGCTCGGCGCGGCTGGCGGCGTGATGGCCGACCAGTGGAAAGAGTATTTTTACTGTGACGCGATCCCGGAGGACACAATGGCCGTCAAGGGCCAGCACCGCGTGTCCGGCAGAAGCACGAACTACAAGGGCAGCGAGAACATCATCTCCAACGGCTCCGTTGTCGCGGTGGCCGACGGCCAGTGCATGATCATCGTCGATCAGGGCAAGGTCACGGAGCTTTGCGCAGAGCCGGGCGAATTCGTCTACGATTCGTCGACCGAGCCGTCGATCTTCTCGGGCAAACTCGGCACGAGCATTCTGGATACCTTCAAGACCATCGGCAAGCGCTTCACCTTCGGCGGCGAACCGGCCAAGGATCAGCGCGTATACTATTTTAATACCAAGGAGCTCATCGGCAATAAATACGGCACGCCGAGCCCCGTTCCGTTCCGCGTGGTCGATCAGCGCGCGGGCATCGACATCGATATCGCCATCCGCTGCTTCGGCGAATACAGCTACCGCATCTGCGACCCGATCCTGTTCTACACCAACGTCTGCGGCAACGTCTCCGAGGCGTATACCCGCAACCGGCTCGAAAGCCAGCTCAAGACCGAGCTTCTGACCGCGCTTCAGCCCGCGTTTGCGAAAATTTCCGACATGGGCATCCGCTATTCCGCGCTTCCCGGCCATACAATGGAGCTGGCCGATGCACTCAACGACGTGCTGTCGTCCAAGTGGCGCAATCTGCGCGGCCTCGAGATCGTTTCCTTCGGCGTTTCGTCCGTCAAGGCGAGCGAGGAAGACGAGCAGATGCTCAAGGAGATGCAGCGCAACGCGGCCTTCATGGATCCGACGCGCGCGGCAGCGCACCTGGTCGGCGCGCAGGCCAGCGCGATGCAGGCGGCGGCCAACAACCAGAACGCAGGCCCGGCGATGGCGTTCATGGGCATGAATATGGCGGGCAATGTGGGCGGCATGAACGCGCAGAACCTCTATCAGATGGGTGCGCAGCAGCAGCCGCAGCAGCCCGCGCCCGCACCTGCGGCAGCGCCCGCAAACAGCTGGAAGTGCCCGCAGTGCGGCGCGGAGGCCACGGGCAAGTTCTGCCCCGAATGCGGCACGAAAAAGCCCGAAAATACGGGCTGGACGTGCAGCTGCGGCGCGGTGAACAAGGGGAAATTCTGCTCCGAATGCGGCAAGCCCAAGCCCGCCGGCACGCCGAAATACAAGTGCGACAAGTGCGGCTGGGAACCGGAAGACCCGGCGCATCCGCCGAAGTTCTGCCCCGAATGCGGCGACCCGTTCGACGAAAACGACCGGATCTGACAATTTTAAAATCCAAAAACGAACATCCGACCCGTTCCGGTCGGATGTTCGTTTTTTTACGCGGATCCCATCGGGGGACACCCGGCCGCGCGGCTGCGCGGCCGGAAATAGGGGGCGGATCGGGGAAGGAAAGGCTTACTTCAGAATGATATACTTGATGAAGGTGCTGATCTTCTGGATGCCTTCTTCTTCCGTCAGCTCGGGCCAGCAGGCTTTGATAAGCTCGCGGCGGCCTTCTTCGGTGAATTCGACCTTCTTTTCGTCGTTTGCAGTTGCCATGATGCGCAAGCCTCCTTCTTAGTACGTGTGGGTCTTGAAATAGTCGAGATACGTGAGCAGATTTTCCCGCTTGCAGTCATTGCGGTAGGAGATCATCTGGTTCTGGCACAGGACGAAGCCGTCGCCCATGTCGTCGACCAGACGGCGGGCATAATCGAGGCATTCCTGCGCGGAGGAGATGCCGAGGATGCTGGTCGGCAGACCGCCGGCAAGCGCGATGTTGGGCAGCTTTTCGCGGCACTCGCGGATGTCGTCGCCCTCGGGATGGATCATCATGACGCCCTTCGGGACCTCTTGCAGGAAGTCGGCAAAGCGGAGGATGGTGCCCTGCGCGGCGACGAAGATCTTCTGGTGGTTTGCCGCGGCGTTGTCGATGACGCGCTTGAGCTGCGGCCAGTAGAACGTCTCAAACTGCTTCGGGCTCATGAGGCTGACGACCTGCCAGACCATCGTGATGTCGGCGACGAAGCCGTTGAGTTCGGAGGACGAGACGGCGTTGAAGCCCGCCATGTTGCTGTAGGAATCGAAGATGGAATCCGACCACTCGAGGATCTCGTCCTTCTTGCGGCGCATATCCATCGACGCGCCGCGCAGACCGCGCAGGTCGAGCGCCAGATGCTCCAACGGCAGACGCACCATGCGGCTGTAGTACATGAGCGCGCCGAATTCGTTGATGTTCATGTCGAGCATCTTCTGCGAATAGGCGGTGAAGTCCTGCCATTCCTGCATGGCCTTTTTGAACGTGCCGTAGGTCAGGGTATATTCGGGCTTGTTCTGGGTCAGATAGCGCGGGAAGACCTTTTCCCAGTAGAACTTTTCGGGCTCTTTGGCAAATTCGTGGAATTCCTCGGGATCCATGTAGCCGTGCTCGACGGACTGGATCATCTCGTCGCCGGGATCGAGGAAGTGGTTGCCGCCGCCGAGCAGCTCGGTCAGGCGCATGGGGTTGCGGGTGATGAGGTTGGTATAGGCGTCGAACTGATACCGCTCGTGGAACTCACGGTTGATCTTTTCCGCGATGTCGTAGTTCAGAAGCGCCTGGCTCTGCTTGTAGCCGCAGTCCAGGACCTGCCAGGACCAGATGTTGCAGCCCAGGGGCACGCGCTTGTTGTGCTTGAAGTTGTACGCATTGTCGAATAACTCGGTGCGCTCTTTCAGTAAAGCCTTAGGATCCAATTTCATGACACTCCTTTTCTATTCTTTCGGCTGCGCATCGGCAGCCGGACCTGCGATCGGTCTGCCGCACCAGTGTTCATATTCGCGGATGAGGCACATGGCGTCGCGCTGCCCGTTTCCGTCGGCGGACAGGCGGCTCCACATCTGATAGACGGTCGCGGCGATGAAGGCGGGGATGTTCTGCTCCTTTGCCGCCTGCTGGAACAGCGCGACGTCCTTGCGCCACAGGTCGACGAGCATATTGAACGCTTCGCCGCGGAAGACGATGTTCGGGTAGATGAACATGGATGCATTGCTGCGGCCTCCGGAGACGTTGACAACGTCGATGAGCTTCTGCGGATCGACGCCGGCGGCCGCCGCCAAGAAGCAGAAGCTCAACCCCGAGCTGTCTGAAAAGGCGTAAGCGCCGCGCTTGCGAGACTGGAACCGGGTCACGCAGGAGCAGCCAAATCAAAAAAACCGCCCGGGAGCCGCTCGGCTCCCGGGCTTTTTGTGCGTGTTTTTGGATGCCCCGGCAGAATGCGTATCCGAAACGCGAGGCACTTCGACGAATCCGATGGTTCCCTTCGGGCCGATGTGGGCATCGGCCCCTACACCTTCCCGGGAAGTTTCATCAAAAAAACCAAACCGCAGACTTGGTCTGCGGTTTGGAAAGGAGGAAGCGGCTTTAGAGGATAAGAGACATCGCTCCGCGATGGCTCGTTCTGTCAAAGCCGCTTCCGACGCTTTTAGGGCAGGCGCGCGTAAGCCTCGTCCGAGACAGGCTCGCACCACTCGTTTGTGCAGCCCTCGCCGGGCAGTTCAAGCGCAACGTGGCTGAACCAGCTGTCTTTTTTCGCGCCGTGCCAGTGCTTGACGTTGGCCGGGATCGTGACGACGCTGCCGGGATGCAGGCTGACGGCTTCTTTGCCCGCCTCCTGATACCAGCCCTCGCCCGCCGTACACAGCAGCAGCTGGCCGCCGCCCTTGACGGCGTGATGGATGTGCCAGTTGTTGCGGCAGCCGGGCTCAAAGGTCACGTTGGCGGCAAACAGGCCGCATTTCGGGTTGGTGAGGGGATTGAGGAACGAATCCCCGATAAAATACTGCGCGTAGGCCGTATTGGGCGTGCCCGTGCCGAACATATTGGCGGCTTCAAACGCTTCTCTGTTTTCATATTTCATGGGAAATAGCTCCTTCGGTTTTTTCACAGTATAGCACAGATCGCGGCGCGTGAAAAGATGCGGTTGACAAAATCCGATTTCGGATGTATAGCAGGCGGAGTCCGAAATCGGTTTTTAAAGGAACGACCCATATGACACCGGAGGAATGGATCCAGGCGTGGCGGCAGCTCGACAACGGCTGCACTGCGCTGTTTCGCGCGCAGGCGTGCAGACTCGGCCTGTCCGACGCGCAGCGGCAGTCCTTTGCCGCGATCTATGCGCAGTGGCTGCAAAACCTGAAAGGGGAGTTGGAACCGTGAAAGAACAACAGAAGAATCTTCGAAGCTATATCCTGCCTGCGCTCATTGCCAACGTCAGTATGTTTGTCCTGACGATCGTCGACGGGATGTTCGTCGGCAACGGCGTCGGCACCGACGCGCTCGGCGCGGTCAACCTTGCCATGCCGTATGTGATGATCGTCAGCGCAATCTCGGTGCTTTTGAACATCGGCGGTGTGGCCGTGACGGCCGTTCGCCTCGGCCGCGGCGACGTCGACGGCGCGAATCAGGCGTTCATGCACGTGCTGGCGGCGATCGCGGTGGTCTTTGCGGCGCTGTCGGTCGTTGGGACGGTATTCGCGCGCGAGATCGCCGTGCTCCTCGGCGCGAACGACACGTTCTGCGGTATGAGGAGGAACAGAAGGAGCTTTCGGAGAAAATAAAAAAGCTCCGTTCCGAGATCGAGAAGCAGAGCAGCCGCGCAACCTCAACGGATATGTTCGTGTCCATCGTCCGCAAATACACCCGCGCCAGAAAGCTCACGCCGCGGATGCTCAACGAACTGGTGGAGAAAATCGAGGTCTACAATGCCGAGAAGATCGACGGCGAATGGGTACAGCGGCTTCGCATTCACTACAACTGCGTGGGGGAAATGAACATTCCCAACGAACCGGCACTGCCCATCCCGGCCGTCACCGTCAACACCAGAAAAGGCGTGTTCGTGAGCTACACAACCGACGACAGACCTGCTGTTTGAGCAGAAAAAAGCGAGTGTCCTCACAGCTTTTCAAATGCTGTAAGAACACTCGCCATGGTGCCGGTGGTGGGACTCGAACCCACACGAGTGTTACCCCAACGGATTTTGAGTTTTCAAACATAGTTGGATTTCAGAGGAATCCAACAGACTCCAGCAGAATTATCAGGACACGAAAAAGCCAGTGTTTTCAATGCTTCTAAGCGTTTTGACGGCAAAAATCCAGTCGTATCAATCCCCTTTCGATTTTGGAGTTTTGCGTGTCAAAAAAGCGGCTTGGAGGGATGTTGGAGGGATGCTGACTTATGAACAAGCGATTCTTCCTGCCATTGACGAAAAACAACATGGAGGATCGCACTATGCAGAAAAACCGCAGCTATTACGATCAGCTTTTTGCATCCTATCCGGATGTCGTAACCGTTCCGCAATTTCGGGCAATGCTCGGTGGGATCGGAGAAAGCACCGCGCTGAAACTTCTGCACGAAAAACGAGTGCAGCACTACTTCATCCGAGGGGCATATCTGATCCCGAAAAAATATATCGTGGACTACGTTCTCAGCACACATTACTGCGTGTACCGAACAAAATTGAAAGTACAGATTTAGGTGCAACCAGGCAGAGCTATCGAGCCATGAAAAAAACCGAAGTGGCCCCAATTCTGCGGCCGCTTCGGTTATGCAGTTATGTTTTTTTGCTTTACTGCAAAGCAGATGCCGCCCAATTCAAAATTTGCTCCGCAAAGGCGATTGCCTGCTTTGCATGATGTTCCTCGACAGTCAATTCATTCGGATACCGTGTCATGGTACCAAACGGTGTCAGGGCGTCTGCAGCATCGCCGATTGC
>CAKUOS010000055.1 GCA_934670025.1 uncultured Oscillospiraceae bacterium | reverse complement strand
GGTGTTGTAGTTTCTCTGCTTGCATTCGTTGCATCTGAGCGTGATCTTAACTCGCATATTCGGCACCTCCTTAATATTTGCCTCCCTGCACGACCGCGGCTATTGTAAATTTAGATGACGCCGAAACTACATGGCGTCCCGCGGCTTGAAAAATGGGCGCAAAAAAATAAGACCCTTTTTTCACAGGTAAAGTCATATTAGCATAAAACAGCCGTCCGGTCAACAAAATTTTCACAAAAAAACAGAGAAATTTTTTGCGTGAATTGCGCGCGCGCGCAAAATCTGTTATAGTATGAAAAAATCAGAAAAACGGGGGCAGGATATGAAGGTCATGGCCATTGATTACGGCGATGCGCGCACGGGCGTCGCCGTCTCGGATGCACTCGGCTGGATGACGGGCACGACGGCGGTCATCCATTCGTGGAAACCGGAAAAGACCGCCGAGGAGGTCGCAAAGCTCTATCGGACCAGCGGCGCGGAGCGGCTGGTGATGGGCTTCCCGCGCAATATGGACGGCTCTGAGGGCCCGCGCGCGGCGCTCTACCGCGATTTTGCGGCGCTGCTGGAGCGGACGCTCGGCGTGCCGGTCGTCCTCTGGGACGAGCGACGCACGACCGTCGAGGCGCATCAGATCCTCTCGGAGAGCAATTATCACGGCAAAAAGCGAAAAAATACCGTCGATGCCGTCGCGGCCAGCCTCATTCTGGAGGGTTACCTCGGCTATCTTCGCAATCATAAGGAGTAAAAGAAATGTTTACCGGTTATACCGATCAGACCGCGGACGTCTTCTGGGGCATCCGCTTCAACAATGACCGCGCGTGGTTCGCAGAACACAAGCAGGAATTTCAGGACGCCGTCATGACGCCGACGAAGGCGCTGGCCGGCGACCTGTTCGACTGGTTTCAGGAAGCGTATCCCGATCTGCACCTGAACGTTCACATTTCGCGCATCTACCGCGACGCCAGACGCCTGTTCGGCCGCGGGCCGCTCAACGACCATATCTGGTTCTCGTTCCAGAACGCGGTGGAAAACCGCGGCGAAGCGCCGTGCTTCTGGTTTCAGGTCGGCGCGGACGGCTACGGCTGCGGCGCGGGATGGTGGACGCCGCCGGCGGCCGCCGTGCGGCTGCGCAGGCTCATCGACAACGACCCGAAGCGCGCGGAAAAACTCCTGAAGCAGCTCGACGCGCAGCCCGATCTTGCGCTCACGGGGCAGAGCTACGCCCGGCCGAAGGGCCATGCGGACGAGCCGGTCGGGCGGCTGTATAATCTCCGTTCCGTGTCGGTCGAGAGTATGCGTGCGTTCGACCCCATGAGCGCTTCGCCGGAGTTGACCGACTGGGTCAGGACGCGCTTCCGCGTCCTCGTGCCGCTCTATCGGCTCTGCGAGCAGGCGTATACCATGGCGGACTGACGCCGCATCGGAAACCTTCCTGAAGGGTGTAGGGGCCGATGCCCACATCGGCCCGCGCAGAATGCACATCCGAAACGCGAAACCCTTCGGCAAATCCGATGGTTCCCAGGCGGGCCGATGTGGGCATCGGCCCCTACGATTTCTGCGCCCGCAGGCGCACGCTGCAAATTTCTGAGCGCCGACACCGCCATCACAAACAATGGCGTGCGCGTCAGAAACGATCTTGCCGAAACGAATCATCGCAGAGCGATGCTTCTTATTCTCTAAGCTCGTTTCTTCCTTTCCAAACCGCAAACCAAGTTTGCGGTTTGGTTTTTTCTGATAGGCAGTCGGTGTGGCGCAGGAGCGTGTCTGGTTATAGAGCAGATACGTGACGGCGGTTTTTGAGCTGAAAAAGCGTCCTTTTCTTCCATATCTTTTCCCACGCACGGGAAAAGATATGGCCGTCGGAGACACGGGCCGATGTGTACCCGTAAAGGGCGGGCCGCATCCGTAAGACAGCAGAGCGGCCAACGGCTGCGCTCGACTCGGCCCCTACGGCGCAAAGCCGCTTCTGACGTTACGCCATGCCGTCCTTTTCGAGCTTTGCCGCGCGGGCGGCATACGTCAGGAAGCTGACGAACCAGATTGCGCTGACCGCGAAGATGGGCAGCAGTCCCGTCCGGAAGAAAATATGCGTCACGACGAACACGACCCACAGCACCAGACACGCGCGCGTGGTGGCCTTCTGCGCGGCCATCGCGGCCTGTGCGATGACGGCACGCTCGGCTTCGTCGCAGCTGCCGTACCATTTGTCCTCAAATTTGAAGTCATACACGCTGCCGCGCTTTTCGGGGTAGAGCTTTTTCGCCAGATCGACGATGCGCTGCTGGAACACGATCGCCGCGGCGGGGATGGCAACGAACGATACCAGCCCGAGCATGGACTGCCAGTGCGGCATCGGTTCCAGATAGCACAGAAGCGCCCCGGAGAAGAAATACGCCGGGATGAATGCGGCACTGATGACGTTCAGGCCGGTGCTCAGCGTGCGGTCGACGGCGCGGAAGCCTTCGTCCTCATCGCCCAGCGCGGCAAGCTGCTTTTTCGCGTAAACGACGGTGCGCGCGCCGGCGATCACGATCACTGCGCCCAGCGCGGCCAGCACATAGGCCGTGCAGTTTGTAAAGAACCAGCCCAGCGCGGCGCGCACGCCGTCCGGGAAGCTGCTCGCATCGGCTGCCGCGGCCAGCGCGCCGATCCCGACGCCTGCGATTACCGCGGCGGCGGTCAGCAGCAGGAATTTCGGCAGTGCCCGCCGGTTTTCGGATTTTTCAGATCTGGTTTTCATGTTGCATCCTCCTCATACGAAAAAATATCCTCGACGTGCGCGTCGAAGACCTTTGCGATCTTCAGCGCGAGCGTCACGGAAGGGGAATAATCTCCGCGTTCGATCATGCTGATGGTCTGCCGCGAGACCTGTACGAGCTTTCCCATCTCGCTCTGGTTCACGCCCTTCGCGGCGCGGAATTCCTTGAGCCTGTTGTGCAGCGGCATACGCACCCACCTTTCCATGTAAAATATCCTTGTCAGAATGACAATTTTTCTTGTCACGCATATCCTAGCATTGACAAGGAAAGTTGTCAAGATGAAAAATAAAAAATGTCTGCCCTGCGGCAGACATTTTTTGATTCAGACGTGCGCCAGCAGCCATTCGTACATCTCCTGCCGGGCTTCTTCGGACAGTGGGAAGACCTTTTCGTCCTCCATGTCGCTCTTTTCGTAGCAGAATTCTCCGTGCCAGCATTCGCATTTCATGCTGCTCTCGGGGAAGTTGACCTCCTTCTGGTTGAGCATCACGATGTTCGGCGTGACGCGGAAACGCAGCGCGCCGAAGCTGCCGGTGAAGATATTGTTGTTTTCAAAGCTGTGCAGCACGGGTAAAAACAGCGGTTCCATCCACGCCTCGCCTCCCTGTTTTTATGCAGTATACCACATTTTCCGCCGCGCCGCAAGAACGTTTGACTTTCCCGCGGCGGTGTGGTATAGTTGCACCGATTCTTTGTTGCGGTAAAGGAGAAAAGAGACATGAACAAGCAGCTCAAGGGCAGCATTCTGCTGCTGCTTTGCGCGATGATCTGGGGTGCGGCGTTCGTCGCGCAGAGCGAGGGGATGCAGTACGTCGGGCCGTATACGATGGGCGCGGCGCGGTTTTTCCTTGCGGGGCTCGTGCTGCTGCCGGTGATCGCGGTGCTGGATAAAAAGGGCTGGTCGCAGAACCGGCCGGTCACGCCGGCGCAGAAGAAAAAGCAGCTGACGGCGGGCCTGATCTGCGGCGTGCTGCTGTTCGCGGCGACGACGCTCCAGCAGTTCGGCCTGCTTCAGACCACGGTCGGGAAATCCGGTTTTGTGACGGCGCTGTACCTGATCTTTGTGCCCATCGTCGGCGTTTTCAGCGGGAAAAAGGCCGGGGCGAAGGTCTGGATCTGCGCGGCGGTCGCGATCGTGGGGATGTATCTGCTGTGCGTCGGCACGGGCTTCTCCGTCAACCGCGGCGATCTGCTGACGCTCGGCTGCGCGGTGCTGTTCACGCTGCATATCTGCTATGTCGGCGCGGTCGCGCCGCAGGTCGACGGCGTGCGGCTGAGCTGCGTGCAGTTTTTCGTGTGCGCGGCGCTCTCGGCCGTCGGGATGCTCCTGACGGAGAAGCCCGAATGGGCGTCGATGCTGGCCTGCTGGCTGCCGATCGTCTATGCGGGCGTGTTTTCGGGCGGCGTGGCGTACACGTTCCAGATCATCGGCGAACGCGACGTGCAGCCGGCCGTCGCGTCGCTGCTCATGAGTCTTGAATCGGTCTTTGCGGCGCTGTTCGGCTGGATCCTCATCGGGCAGCGGCTCTCGCCGCGCGAGCTGCTCGGCTGCGCGGTCATGTTCGCGGCCATCGTACTCTCACAGCTCCCGGAGCGCCGGAAATAACGTGTGAATTTCGTATGCATCTGTAGGGGCGGGCGACTCTGCCCGCCCGGCAGAACAGGCTGCAAGAGTCAAGATGCAGGGGCCGATGCCCACATCGGCCCCTGCGCGAACTTGAAAAAGCGATGCAAAAACGTGCAATTTTTGGGCGCAAGACCCTTGAAAACCGGAATTTTCCATGGTATAATCAAGATATTCAAATACAGGGCCAAAAGAGGCTGGCCTCTTTTCTTCCGCAATTCTTGCGGAAGAATCGAATCTGAGCCATAATTAAGGAGAGATGAAACATGAAAAAACGGATGTTGGCGGCACTGCTGGCGCTGGTCATGCTCATGGGTGCGCTGAGCGTTACGGCAGTGGCAAAAGGCGCGGCCGCGTATCAGGACGTTTCGGCGGACGACTGGTTTTACGGCGCGGTCGGCTTCGTGACGGAAAACGGCCTGATGACCGGCACGAACACCGGCTTTGAGCCGCAGCGGACGACCAGCCGAGCCATGCTCTGGACGATCCTGTCCCGGCTCGACGGGCAGAGCGCGAAGCGCAATGCTGCCGACTGGTATGCGGCGGCGCAGTTCTGGGCCGTGCAGAATGATATTTCCGACGGCACCGCTCCGGACGCGCCCATCACCCGCGAGCAGCTCGCGTCCATGCTGTACCGCTACGCGCAGCGCAGAGGTCTTGTCCGCGCTGCGTCTTCCGCTGACCTCAGCACGTTTGCCGACGCGGCGGCTGTCAGCGCCTATGCCGAAGAGGCCGTGCAGTGGGCCGTGGAAGCAGGGCTTTTGAATGGCATGGGCGGCAAGCTCTGCCCGCAGGGCGCAGCGACGCGCGCGCAGGTCGCGGAGATCCTGCGCCGTATGTGCGAAAAATGGGATATTCTGACGCAGGATAACGCGGCAGTCGCCGCGGCGGCCTGGCTGTATGACGACCCGGAGCACACGCACAGCTGGACGTATACGGCAAACAAAGACAGTACGCATACCGCAATCTGCACCTGCGGCGAAACAAAGACGGAGTATTGCGGCTTCCCGGCGCAGAGCGGAACCGTGACCTGCCCGACTTGCGGCTTCACGACGGACCACGGCGTGAACAGCTATGAAAAGCTGGCCGAAGCTATCGAAAATCACGTGGACGAGATCTTCATCACGGATGATATCGAAGTGAAAGATGCTATCAGGATCAACATCGATACGATCATCCACGGCGTGGGCCATACGATCACAATCAACGATGAAAATTTCAGCAGCAAATCCCTTTTTGAAAACGTGGACAAAGAAGACGAATACGCAGACCTTACGCTGGATCATATTGTGATCGACGGCGAAGAAAAAGCACGCACAAACTGTCTGGTTCTTGTTAAGAATAATCGGGGGCAGCTGACAATCTCGGATGCGGAATTCAAGAATTTCAGAGGTACACAGATCATTGCGTCGAGAGAAGTGCCCGGCAGCGTTACACTTCAGAATGTCAGTATTCATGACAATATATTGACGACGACTGATAAAAAGAACGGAAACGAATGGTATGCAGAGCATTATGCGACGCTGCTCTGGATTCAGAAAAATGCTGCGACACTGGAGAATGTTACGATTACAGATAACGTTGTCGACAGTCTGGGCGGAACCCGTCTCGGCAATGGCGTTTTGATCTATTTCAGATGCTACAACGGAGAAAAGGTTGGGATCACCGCAAAAAATCTCGTCATTGAGAACAATACAGCGACCAGACACATTTTCGCAACGTATGAAACGAGCAATCAGAACTCTCATGTGTTTGAATCGGGCTCGATCAAAAACAACAGTCTGACGACAACGGCAAAGAACGAGATTTTCATGGTCAGCAACCTGACAGTGGGGCAGGAGATGACGATCGAGTGCACAAATCTTGTTTTTAATAATGACGGCAGCGGCGGCGTCTGCACGTTGACCAATAACGGTACGATCATCGGCGATATTGGAGAAGCCGATTGGGCCGTGAAGAAGCGCGGCCTTCCGATCTACACGGGCACCGGCACGCATATCGGCAACAAGACAAATATCACCGTTCAGACAGCGGAATAAATCAAATGAAAAGGAACCATCCGGAAGGATGGTTCCTTTTTTGTTCGACCTCTCAGTCAGCTTCGCTGACAGCTCCCCTTAAAAGGGGAGCCAAGGGATTTGCGCAGACCCAAGCCTCCCCTTCCCCTCCGGGGAAGGTGCCCCAGTGCGCACACTGGGGCGGATGAGGGCCGGGGAGCAGTTACGAATTGCCAGAACTGCAAAGCGATGCGTGCGTGCTCCCGGCCCCTCATCCGTCTGCTTCGCTTTGCTCCGCAGCCACCTTCCCCCAGGGGAAGGCAAGGCGCGGATGAAAATCGGCGGTCAGAGCGCTTCGATCAGGCAGACCGCGTGGGCGGCGATGCCTTCGCCTGCGCCGGTGAAGCCGAGATGCTCCTCGGTCGTCGCCTTGACGCTGACGTTCTTCACGTCCGTATCCAGCGCGGCGGCGATGTTTTTCCGCATTTCATCGATATACGGCGCGAGCTTCGGCCGCTGCGCGATCACCGTCGCGTCGAGATTGCCGAGGCGATAGCCCGCGTCCGCGAGCATTCTGCCGACCTCGCGCAGCAGCCCCATGCTGTCCGCGCCGAGATAGCGGTCGTCCGTGTCGGGGAAGCGCTTGCCGATGTCGCCCATCGCCGCCGCGCCGAGCAGCGCGTCCATGACGGCATGGACGAGCACATCGGCGTCCGAATGGCCGTCGAGCCCCGTTTCATACGGGATCGTCACGCCGCCGAGGATGAGCTTTCTGCCCGCCGTGAGCCGGTGGACGTCGTAACCGTGGCCGATCCTCATGCGTTCTGCCTCCTGCGGATGATGAGCGCCGCCAGCTCGAGGTCGAGCGGCGTGGTGATCTTGATGTTTTCCTCGTCGCCGTCGGTCAGCTGCACGGGCATCCCGAGCGCCTCGACGGCGCTGCAATCGTCGGTCAGCGCAAGGCCCCTGTCCTGCGCGTTTTGCAGCGCCGCTTCCAGAAGATCCCGGTCGAAGACCTGCGGCGTCTGCACGGCGTAGAGCTTCGCGCGGTCGGGCGTTTCGTCGACCGTACCGTCGGACGATACCTTGATCGTGTCCTTGACGCGCACGGCCGGCGCGGCTGCGGCGAATTTTTTCGCTTTGGCGACGGTGCGCGTGATGACGGCGTCCGTCACAAGCGGCCGCGCGCCGTCGTGTACGGCGATGAGCTGCGCGCGGTCGGACACCGCGGCAAGACCCGCCATGACGGACGCGGTGCGTGTTGCGCCGCCCGCAACGACCATGCGCACCTTTTTGTATGCGGCCAGATACCGGCTGACCTTCTCCATCAGCGTCTGCTGCGCGACGACGACGATCTCGTCGACCGCGGCGCAGCGGTCGAAGGCGTCGACCGTGCGGCAGATGACCGGCAGCTTTTCCACGACGGTCAGGATCTTATCCGTGCCGCCCATGCGCGACGAGCTTCCCGCCGCCACGATCACGGCCGCGCAGTACGGGCGGCCGATCTTTTCCCGGATCGCAAGTCCCTTGCGGACTCCTTCGCTCAGTTTCATATCGGTTTCTCCTGTTCAGAGCTCCATCACGAGCTTTTTATACGTTTCGCCGCGCACCATGAAGTTTTTGAACTGGTCAAATGCCGCGCACGCGGGCGAAAGCGTCACAATATCGCCCGGCACGGCGTTGTTGTGCGCCAGCTGCACGGCCTCACGGAGCGTCTGCGCGTGTAAAATCTCCGGTTTTTCGCCGCCGTCTGCCTCCGCCGCATGGACGGCCGCCTCGATCTTCTCCGCGGTCGCGCCGCAGAGGATCAAAAGCCGCACGTGCGCGCAGATCTCAGGACCGAGCGCGTCGAACGGGATCTTTTTGTCGTAGCCGCCCGCGATGAGCACCAGCTTCTGATTGAACGCATGCAGGCCCGCGATGGTGCGCGTGGGACTCGAGGCGATGGAGTCGTTATAATACTTTACGCCGCTCTTTTCGCGCACGAATTCGATGCGGTGCTCCACGCCCGCGAACGTGCGCGCGACCGCGTCGATGTCCGCGTCCGCTGCCAGACCTTCGACCGCGCAGGCCGCGGCCATATAGTTTTCGATGTTGTGTACGCCCGGGATGCGGATATCGGCCGCGTCCATGAGCGTTTCGCCGTTTCTGTAAATGACGCCGTTTTCCAGATATACGCCGTTTTCCGGCTTTTCCTGCCGGGAGAAAAATTCGACTGCGCCCTTCGCGTCGGCGGCAAAGGCGCGCGTGATGGCGTTGTCGTAGTTCAGGACGACCTTGCCCGTTTCATTCTGATGCTCGAACACATTCTTTTTCGCCTGCACGTACTCGGCCATGTCCTTGTGGACGTCCAGATGGTTCGGCGCGACGTTCGTCACGACAGCGATACCGGCCGAGCGCTCCATCGTCATGAGCTGGAACGAGCTGAGCTCCACGACGGCGATGTCCGTCGGGAGCATCCCGGCTGCCTGCGGCAGCAGCGGCGCGCCGATGTTGCCGCCGACCCAGACGCGATGACCGGCGTGCTCGAGGATTTTGGCGATAAGCGTTGTGGTGGTGGTCTTGCCGTCGGAGCCGGTCACGGCGATGATGCGGCACGGGCAGACCTCGAAAAACGCCTCCATCTCGCTCGTGATCTCCGCGCCCGTTTCACGCAGCTGCCGCAGGGCGGGGATATCGGGGTGCATACCCGGCGTGCGGAAGACGACGTCGGCCTCCACGCCGTCGAGATAGCCTTCGCCCACGTGCAGCACCGCGCCGGCCTGCTCCAGCTCCAGCACCTCCGCGTCGAGCTTTTCGCGCGGCGTTTTGTCGCACGCGAGCACGCGGATGCCGCGCGCAAGGAGCATCCGGATGAGCGGCCGGTTGCTGACGCCGATGCCGAGCACGGCGACTTTTTTATCGCAGAGCGAGTCAAAATACTGATCGACAAGATGGTTCATATCCACAGCCTCTTTACAAACAAGTCTGCCTGTATTATATCCGGGCGGAAAAGAAATTGCAATCCATTTGACTTTCGCACGGGAATAAAGTAAAATAACAGCGCGACCGGGCCGGACAGTCGCGGGCGCAGCGCCGAAAGGCCGCGCATGAGGAAAGTCCGGGCTCCACAGGGCAAGGATAACGGGTAACGCCCGCCCAGAGCGATCTGAGGAAAAGTGCAACAGAGATATACCGCCCGCGGTTCGCCGCGAGTAAGGGTGGAAAGGTGCGGTAAGAGCGCACCCAATGGCGTGGAAGCGTCCATTGCTGTAAACTCTATCCGGAGCAACACCGCAGAGGAAGCAAGGCTCGCCCGGCTGCTTCCGAGAAGGTGGCTGGAGCGTACCGGCGACGGTACGCCTAGATAGATGACTGTCTGTAACAGAACCCGGCTTACAGGCCCGATCGTGCCATACGCGCCCGGCATCCGCCGGGCGCGTATACTTTATCCTATCGGATAAAACAGAAGCCGGGAGGATCTCCCGGCTTCTGTGCGTGAACTGGATTTACTTTTCGACGACCTCGAGGATCTCCATCGGGCAGGCCTTGACGCAGATGCCGCAGGCGGTGCACTTGGAGGCGTATTCCGCGCCCTCAGGCTTCACGATCAGGTGGAACGGGCAGGCCTCGGCGCACTTGCCGCAGCCGGTACAGGTCTTCTTGTTGATCATGTACACGCCCTTGGGGTTCTGGGTGATGGCGCCGTTCGGGCAGGCTTCCATGCACTTGCCGCACTGCACGCAGACCATCGGCTTGGCCGCGTCACCCTTCTGCACAATCTGGAGCGCAGCCTTATCCGGGTCAAATTCCTTGTAGTAGGCATTGGAGCACGCGCGCACGCACTCGAGGCACGCCATGCACTGCGTGCCTTTTTTCACGGTCAGTTTTTTCATTGTTAGAAGTTCTCCTTCTTATTTTTTATATCTGCACCTTTGATTATACAGGATTTTCAGAAACTTTCAATACGTTCATATCGATTTTTTTATATTTTCATTGGAAACATGATGCAGCATAGCCGCGCGCGTTCTGCAAACACTACTTGCAGCGACCCAATTCTTGCGATTCAGGAGGGATCCCACATGAAAAAAGGTTTGATCGTACTGATGATCCTCGCCGTTTTGTGTATGCTGACGGCCTGTGCGGCGACGCAGCCGTATGACGGCGGCTATTCCAACGTCTCCACCACGCGCAACGGCTATGTGAACGGCACGAACGGCTACGCCTATGGCGGCACGAGCGGTATGTACGGCACGACGCCGGGTTACAACGGGCAGAACGCTTACAACTACAACCAGGGCGGTACGTCTGTCGCGCCCATGCGCTGAAAAAACGGGACGGTCTGACGACCGTCCCGTTTTTCAAAGTCAATATACCGTTACATACGCCAAAATCGCCTCGCGGGCGGATTCGGCGGCCTGCCGGATGGCCGCGCGCGGCGTTTCGTTCGGCGCGCGCAGCGGTGCGGACAGGATGGCCGCGTCGATCACGCACGCGCCGTAGCCGGCCGCGCCGAAAGCCTGCACGGCATTCTGCGCGCCGCCGGGCTGCTCGAACCCCGGCACGAGGAAAAACAGCTTGTCGTATTTGCGGCGCATCCGCTGCAAAATATCCGCGTCCGTCGCGCCGGCGGCGACGCCGATCTCGCTGTAACCGGATCTTGAGGAAAGTCCCGCCGACCAGCGCATGGCGAGATCGGCCGTGACCTGATGCACCACGCGGTCCCCGGACAGAAGATCCTGCAATTCGCGCGCGGACCTGTTCGCGCTGCGCGCCATGAGAAAGACGTTTTTGCCGTTTTTGCAGTACGCCGTATACGCGCCGGTGCTGTCGCTGCCGAGATAGGCGTCCAGCAGCACGCCGTCGCACGGATAGGGCGTGTACGTCTCCGCGTCTGGCTGCAAAGGGCCGAAGCAGGCCGCGGCCATGTCGGCCGCGCTCTGGCCGAGACTTGATTGCATGAGATCGAACAGGACATAGAATCCCGCCGCGCGGGCGGCCTCCAGCACGTCCTGCATCGCGCGCACGCCCTCCGCGCCGAGCGCGAGGAAACTGCCGCAGCCGACGCTTACGGCCGGGACAACGCCGTCCAGCGCCTCAAGCGCGGTCATGCAGACCTGCCGGTAGCCGTCGGCCGCAGCCTGCGGCGACGCAGCTGCGGTTTGCAGCAGCCCGCGCGACGGCGCGAGCGCCGCCATGACCGGACAGCGCAGCTGCCGGATCTTTCCCTGTAATACGTCGATGGACATCCCGATCCCTCCGTTTCTTCTGACAGTATAGCACAAAACCTGCCGTCTGGATAGAGATTTCCCAGACTTGCGGCGCAAAAACTGCGCAGAATACAAGGGGAGGGGATGAACGCATGAAGATCCGGAGCTTTTTTCTGACGATGGGCGTCGGCGTCGCGGCCGGCGCGCTCGGCGCGATGATGCTGCCGAAGAACTCCGACGCTTACCGCATGACGAAGCAGGCCGCCAAGGCCATCGAGCACAGCGCGGAGAAGGCCGTCGACGCGATCAGCAGCATGGACCTGCGCTGAACCCGGCCAAGCGCGAAAAGGCTCCCGCAAGGGAGCCTTTTTCATGTTTCGGCACGGCCCCTACAGGGGGTTGCGCCCGCAGGCGCACGCCGCAAATTTCTTCGGCACCGACACCGCCGTCACAAACAATGGCGTGCTCTTTCGGCAGTCATTCACAGATAGGCAAATGGAACGGCGTAGAAATGCGTCTGTCCATAGAGCAGATACGTGACGGCGGTTTCTGAGTAACCAGCGTCCTTTTCTTCCATATCTTTTCCCACGCACGGGAAAAGATATGGCCGTCGGAGACACAGCGGAAACCGTGCATACAGGATTTGTATTGCTATTCAGCTGATTTTGTATGATCTCAGAACAGGATCAGCGAGAAATAGCGGATCTTGCCATCGTTCTCCCAGCACTTCATATGCACGTGCTCGGCCATTTTCTGCGCGTTCACGCAGTAGGCCGACATACACGACGCGCCTTTCCACGGACCGGCGCCCATCATCAGAAGATCGTCCGTGCCGTCCGCGCGCATCCGGTCCATCAGCCGCTCGGTCAGGACGTTCTGGTGCTTTTTCGCAGCCTTCTGCTCGGCACGGTCGGTGTAGCTGACGGGCGTACACTCGATCATGAGCACCAGCGCGGTTTTGTAGCGCCGCACGCGCGCGGTCATTTCCTCGACGCTGCCGCTCTCGGGCGGGCAGGCGGGCAGAACGCCGTAATTCCCGCAGAGATTTTCCTCACAGAACACCCGGTATTCCGGAACGATGACCAGATCCTTTACCTCCATCAGCGCTGCGTCCGTAAAGCCGAGCGCCTTTGCTGCCTGTACATAGTCCTGCATGATAAGCCTCCTTGATATGAAAAGAAACAAGCCCGCAAGATCATCGATCTTGCGGGCTGGTACGCCGGAAGGGACTCGAACCCCCGACCTACTGGTTCGTAGCCAGTCACTCTATCCAACTGAGCTACCGGC
>CAKUOS010000054.1 GCA_934670025.1 uncultured Oscillospiraceae bacterium | reverse complement strand
GTTCCTCGGCACGGCCGACACCGGCAAGCCCTCGCGCGGCGCAGCCGGTTCGCAAGGTGAGAAGGGCGACAAGGGCGATCCCGGCGCGAAAGGCTCCGACGGCGTGACGCCGACCATCGGCGACAACGGCAACTGGTTCCTTGGAACAACGGACACCGGCAAGCCCTCGCGCGGCGCAGCCGGTCCGCAAGGCGAAAAGGGCGATAAGGGCGACCCCGGCGCAAAGGGCGACAAGGGCGAAACCGGGCCGCAGGGCCCGCAGGGCGAAAAAGGCCCGCAGGGCGAGACGGGCGCGCAGGGTCCCGCGGGCGCGACGCCCGTCAAGGGAACGGATTATTTCACGGCGGCGGATAAGGCGGAGCTCGTGCAGGACGTGCTTGCAGCGCTGCCCGAATGGACGGGAGGGAGCTACTGATGGCAATGGATAAAGCAGTTGACTCCACGCAGCTGAACGCCGATCTGACGGCGGTGGCGAACGCCATCCGCACGAAGGGCGGCACGGACGCGCAGCTTGCGTTCCCGGAAGGGTTCGTCTCGGCGGTGCAGGCCATCGAGGGCGCGCCTGAGATGAAAATCGTTGTGACTGCGGTCGCGAACGCGGCGGTGACGGCGACAAAAGGAACGGAATCCGTGTCCGGAACGGCAGGCAGTAATGGCGTGTGTACGCTGACTGTCCCGGAGGCGGGAACATGGACGGTCACGGCGACGCCGCCGAGCGGTGGGACAGCTTCAACGACGTGCGTGGTAGACTTCAACTATCCGTTGACGATCCCGTTCACGTTTACGGTCAAATATCAAGATACAGATACAAGTTCAAAGCACCTGAAAAAACATTATGTGGAGTTCAACGGAACAGCATACTATGCATCTGCGACAGAACCAGTCAGAACGTTCGACTATACGCTGGGAGAAGACGAGCTTAAGATCATGGTCAGCGGGATAAAGGACTATATGAATGCTACGGTCGTGACATTGGCCGATACGTCGCTTGGAACGTTGACATACGAAGGGGTAACGACCGAGATGTATCCAGGCACAGGCGGCAGTCAAGTCCCATACTACAAAAAAACCTATGCATTCATACCGTCCAAGAATGTGCAGATCACGTTCGAGACTGCCGTCGGGGCATATTACGTCGGAACGATCGCGGCGCTGGAAAGCTGAGGTGCGGGCGATGATCTTACAGATAAACGGCGCGGAATTTGAAGCGCAGATCACGGGCAAGGAGATCAACCGCGCGTGGGACGGGCGCGCGAGCCGCTCCATCACGCTGACGATGAGTCACGCACAGGCGGCGGCAATCTTTACGGACGGCATCGCGTGGAGCTATGAAGACCGCACGGACGGCGCGGCGCGGCACTTCGATTGCAGTGATTACACCGTCGCGGGCGACATCACCGACCACCGCGACGGCACCGTCACAGTAAAAATGGGCAAACGAACACAGATGGAGACGGCGCTGGCGCTGTTACAGGAGGCGATGGGATGACGAGGCTGGAAAAGGAACTGCTTGCGGCCATCGAACAGCGCGTGCAGGCGCTTTTGCCGCTGCTGCGAAAGCTGGCGCAGGCGTATGCGGCGCTCGGCACGGCGGCGAAGGCGACGCTGGAACGGCTCCTGCCGGAGCTGGCGGAGCTTTTGCGGCAGCTCGGGGAGACGGCGTGATGCGCGCGGCGTTTTTGCAGGCGGTGACGCTGTGCAGCGGACTGAGCACGATCCTGGCGCTGGCCGCGCCTTTGCCAAGGGCGAAAAGGGCTGGTGGAACGATGAGCTTTACGAGTCCCTGCTTGCGGCCAATGTCTGGAATCCATCCGTCAACCCCGACGGCTGGCAGAAAATCGAAACGTAAAGGAGAAAAACGGAAATGGACTTGCAGGATCTCACTGTCGCGGTCGCCGAGCTTCGCGGCAATGTCGACCGGAACACCGGCCGGATCAAGGATCTCGAGAAGAAGAACGACGCTGTGACCAAGCTGGCCGAGGCCGTCGCCGTCATGGCCGAGCACATGAAGACGCTTGACGACAAGATCGACAGTATGCAGACGAGCGTCAACAACCTCACCGCCCGCCCGGGCAAGAACTGGGACGCGCTGGTCAAGATCGCCCTGACCGCGCTCGTCACGGGCATCATCGGCTGGGTGCTGGGCAAAATTCTGTAACACACGCCGCGAGGCGCGAAATTTGAAAGGAGAAAAATACTTATGAACGCAAAATGGTGGAAAGCCGCGGGCATCCGCGCGATCAAGACCGTCGCCCAGACGGCGGTTGCAACCATCGGCACGAGCGCGATCCTCTCTGAGGTCAACTGGCTCGTCGTCGCCTCGGCCTCGGCGCTGGCGGGCATTTTGTCCCTGCTGACGAGCATTGCGGGCCTGCCGGAGGTCAAGGAAGAATGATGGAGATTGACAGCTCCATCCGGGCGAAGTGGCACGGCGGAAAGCGCAAGCTCTCCGCCATCACCGCCATTGTCATGCACTACACGGCAAACACGGGACAGATGGCGACGGCCAAGGGAAACGCCCGCTATTTTGAGGGCGGCAGCGAGGGGCGCAAGGCCTCGGCCCACTACGTCGTCGACGAGGGCAATGTGGCCTACGAGTGCGTACCGCTCGATACCGTGGCATGGTCCGTCGGCGACGGGAACAAAGGCCCATTCGGTAAGCTCGTGAACAATTACAACTCGGTATCGATCGAGATGGTAAGCCACACGGACGCCGCCGGCCGGTACTACATCCCCATGGAGACGCAGCGGCACGCGGCGGAGCTGTACGCGCAGCTCGTGCGGCAGCTGCCGAATGTAAAATACGTCGTGCGCCACTACGACGTGAGTCTCAAACGCTGCCCTGCGCCGATGATCGACGAGGCGGCATGGGCAAAATTCAAAAATCTGCTGGAGGAGGCGACAGAAGTGCGCTACGAAAAGCTCAAAGATGTAAACAACAGCCTGTACCGCGCGACGCTCGACAAGCTCATCGATAAGGGCTTACTCACCGGCAAATCGGGCGAGGGCGACGAGCGCGTGATCGATCTGGCAGAGGATAACGTCCGGATGCTCGTTATCCTCGATCGAACCGGCGTGTTCGACAAATAAAGCCCGCCGGGCGGCGGGCACGAAGGGAGTGACGGAGCAATTACTGCGCGGCTGGCTCTGCCGAAGGAGCTGGAGGACTACACGCGCAGCGACTGGGAGCGCTATTCCGTCGTCGTCGAGACGACGCCGACCGGCGGGACGTTTAAACTGCTGGGCCGTCCGTGCTGCGAGCCGAATAACGATCTTGCCAGCATCGACGGCACGGCACCGACAACGTAAGGAGGCGCGCCATGCAGGAGTACAAGGATAAACTCTATACCGCGCTGCATGAGATCGCCGCCTGCCCGGTGACGATGCGCACCGTGGAGCAGGCAACGGCGGTGACGGGGCTGCTGCGGGATCTGGAGATCCTCAAAATGAGCGGCGAGGCGCAGACGGAGGCCGACCGAGAAGCGGCCAAGCAGTGGGCCGCGCGGATGCAGAACGCCGACGGCTCGACCGGCCCGCACTGGACGATGGAGCAGACGACGGCCGTCGCCGAGGGCATGGGCATCAGCCCGGAGGAAATTCCGCGCTGGGCGTGGGGCGTGACGATGAACATGATGTACTCGGACTATTACCCAGTGGCGGTGGAGTTCGGACTGAACCGCCCGGAGTTTTACGCCGCGCTGGCCAAGGCGTTTTTGCTCGATAAGGACGCCCCCGGCCCCACCCGTAAACTCATGGAGTATTACGAGCATATCGCGAAATGAATTGTAGCATAATGGAGTATGGACCACCATATTGCGAAATGATAATAGACGCGAGCTGCGGATTCGGATTCGAGATGCGGACGGGGTACTGGAGCTTCTTTTCATAGACAAACATCGCTTATTCCTCCGTTTCATAGTCCCAGGGCCACGGATCGTGCAGCCACGTGTACGTGCCGCCTGCCGCGGCCTCCATCTGCGTGAGCGCCACGCCGGACTGCTCAGTCTGCTGGCGCAGCATCTCATACTGCTCGACATACTGGTTATACAGCTGCACGGCTTCCGTATCGGATGCGTGCGTGTCGAGATAGAGCCCCAGCTCCGTGATCGCAAAATTGACCGCCTGGAGCTCCTGCATCAGCGCCATTGCGCGCGGCTCGACGTTCGCCGCGCCGCGGTACGGCAGATCAAGGCCCGGGAACAGCGTTCCCTTTGCCAGCGCGCGGCCGGCCGTGTAGCGCTCGGGCGCATTGTTCTGAAACGGGACATAGGGATTGGCCAGCGGCGCGCACGCCGGGAGCGTTCCCCGCGTATCCTCGCAGGCGGCGGTCTCCGCCGCCATGTTTTTTGTATCAGCCAAATCGATCGGCTCCTTTCCGGGGCGTCATTCGCCCTGAACCAATCTATGCCGCCGTGCTTCGACACGTGCAGCCTTTTTTATCCGACTTTTTATTTACATAAATAAATTATCGTAAACATAGAAACGGGTTTGTCATAATTTCTAAAAATCAATATAATTTTCGGGACATTTCCACAAAAAGCCCTTGCTTTTTGCCCGGAGCTGCGTATAATGAGGAATGCTGATTAGAAATAAGAAGGGAATCGTTATGCGTACATTGTTATCTCTGTCCGTCGCCGTTCTGGCAGGACTTCTCATGACCCGCGTGGCAAAGCCGCTGAAGCTGCCGTCCGTGACGGCGTATCTGGTCGCGGGCGTGCTCATCGGGCCGTACTGCCTGGGTCTGCTCGGCATCGAGGGCCTCGGTTTCCCGACGCAGGCAGACGTCGACAGCTTGTCGCTCATCTCCGAGGTCGCGCTGGGCTTCATCGCGTTCTCCATCGGCAGTGAATTCAGGCTGGAGGATCTGAAGCATACGGGCAAGCAGGCGTTCGTCATCGGCGTATTGCAGGCGCTGGCCGCGACGTTCCTTGTCGACGTAGCGCTCATTGCCATCTCCGTTGCCACGCACGGCAAGCTCTCCATCGCGCAGGCCATCACGCTCGGGGCGATCGCAACCGCGACCGCCCCGGCCGCGACGCTCATGGTCGTGCGCCAGTACAAGGCCAAAGGCCCGCTGGTCGATCTGCTGCTGCCGATCGTCGCGCTTGACGACGCGGTCGGCCTCGTCGTGTTCGCGGTGTCGTTCGGCATTGCGAAGGCGCTGAACACGGGCTCGTTTGACGCGATCTCCATCGTCGTCAATCCGCTGCTGGAGATCGTTCTGTCGCTGGCGCTCGGCGCGGTGGCCGGGTGGCTTCTGACGCAGCTGGAAAAGCTCTTCAACTCCAATACGAACCGTCTGAACATGACCATCGCGTTCGTGTTCCTGACCTCGGCGCTGGCCATGGCCGAATTCCGGGTCGGGCCTGTGACGGTCGGCTTCTCGTCGCTGCTGACGTGCATGATGCTCGGCACGGTGTTCTGCAACATCTGCCCGCTGTCCGAAGAGATCATGGGCAAGGCCGACCGGTGGACAAGCCCGCTGTTTGCGGCATTCTTCGTCATTTCGGGCGCGGGTCTTGACCTGAGCGTGTTCAAAGACGGCGTGATCGTGCTGATCGGCATCGTGTATATCGTCACGCGCTCGCTCGGCAAGTACCTCGGCGCGCATTACTCCGCGAAGCTCATGAAGTGCCCGCCGCAGATCTGCAAATATCTCGGCATCACGCTGCTGCCGCAGGCGGGCGTGGCGCTGGGTATGTGCGTGACGGCCAGAAGCCTTGGCGAAGAGGGCGACCTCATCCGCAACATCACGCTTTTCGCCATCCTGATCTACGAGCTTGTCGGCCCGCTGCTGACGAAGCTCTCGCTGGAGAAGGCCGGCGAGATCCACCCGATGGCCGAGGAGGTCAAAAACCGCCGCCAGATCAATCTGGAAAAGGCCGGCGCGAATAAAAAGTAAGCATGAAAAGGAGCCCCGGAACTGCGTTCCGGGGCTTTTTACGGCGTGTCATTCATGAAATGATGCAGAAATATGGTCGCAGGAGAGTCGGGCGGACAGAGTCGTCCGCCCGACAGAAAGCACCTTTTTTACGGAAATCTGCGGCAAATTCGTAACTTCCCAACGGGCCGATGTGTACCCGTAAAGGGCAGGCCGCATCCGTAAGGCAGCATAGCTGCCAACGGCTGCGCTCGGCATCGGCCCCTACACCTTCCCGGAAGGTTTCTGACGCGGGTGCGGTTTCGCATAAAATTACTCGGACGGACAGGGGAGCTGTCCGTCCGAGTCGCATGTTTCAAACTTGAGGGGATGAAACAAGGGGTAACAGAGTATCAGGGCCGCGGGCCGTCCGGCAGCAGATACGGCTCAAGCGTGCGGTAGATGAGATGGAAGATCTGATCGGACAGCGCCGGGGAATCCTCCATATCGCCGTTCAGCACGTGCGAAATAAAGCTCAGGATCGTCTCAAAAATGTGCGCCATCAGGAACCAGCTGTCGTGCGCGGAGGTGAAATAGCGGCTCAGCCGCGCCTGAAGCTGCTGATAGTTGCGGTGGTGCAGATCGTGTGCGCTGACGAGATACTGCGCGGAATAGTAGTAGCGCAGATAGAAGCGGATGACGTCCGGTTTTTGCAGGCAGAACGCCCACACCGGATCCCACAGCGCACGGCAGCGCGCCTCGAGCGGCCGCGAAAGATCGTCCATCACGCCGAGATTGCGGATGACCGTCTGCACGAAGTTCAGATCCGTGCGGCTGAACGTGGCCTGCAAAAGGCCCTCTTTGCTGCCGAAATTGCGGTAGATATAGACCTCGTTGCACGCGGCGGCCGCAGCGATGGCCTTGGTCGTCGCGCGGTCGAGCCCGTCGCGGGCCACAACGCAGATGGCTGCGTCTATGAGCAGCTCGCGGTAATTCTCTCTGAGCGCCATAGCAGCCTCCAAGCACGTAAGTGTTTACTACAGTGATAAGTATACCAAATATCTGCGAAAAAATCAAGTCAAAATGAAACGTTTCAAATATATAACAGTTGTGCAAAATACCGGCGCATGGAGCTCCATGCGCCGGTATCTGGCTTAACTCTTGACTTTGAACTTTGCGTTGGAGAGCAGCTGGTTGCCGATGTAGATCGAGAGCGTATAGTCGCCGTCGGTCTGCGGTGTGCGCGGGAAATAGCCCACGAACATATCCTTTTCCCACATTTCCTTCCAGACTCTCGTATAGCTGTGCGCGTCGACGATCTTGCCGTCGGCGTCGCGGATGACGAGGTTGATGGCGACGGTGCCGTCGGACGAGGTATCGACCGTACCGCCGGATTCGACGTCGAAGGCGATCAGCTCGCCCTTGGAGAACGTCGTGCGGGCAGTGATGAGGTCGAGATAGCGGAACTCGTCCTTGTTCGGCTTGACGAACAGGCCCGTGTACGTCGACTTGACGCCGTTGGCGGTGTAGTTGTTGTCGACGTTCGCGGTGGTGAAGTCCAGCTCCGTCTCGCCTTCGAGCGTTTCGTCGCTCGCCAGCGACAGCGTCACGTGGTAGCTTGCGCCGGGGTACATATTGTTGGCCGGGATGACGCAGGACTCCTGATCCGTCTCGATCGTCTGCGGCTCGGCGTTTTCCACGTCGGTGAGCGTATAGGTGACGACCCACTGCGGGTCGGCGGGATCCGTTTCGCACGTCCAGCTGAGGTTCACGTTGATGGTGCGGCCCGTCTCGTCCGTCTCCTGCGCGGCCTTGAAGGCCGTGACCTTCGTGATGGTCGGCGTGACGCTCATCGCGTAGCTCGAAAGCATCGTCGGCGCGGAGATGACGATCTCGTATTCCGTCCCGGAGACGAGGTTTTCGAACGTGACGTTCGGCGCGGTGACCTCCTTCGTCTCGTCGAAGCCGTTTTTATCCGTGATGGAGACGACCCACTTCTCGGGCGCGTCGCCGTCGTACTGCCACGAGACGATCGCGGACGAGCTGGAGAGGGCAATGGTCACGCTGTCGGCCTTGAGCTCGACGGTCGGGACCGTGGACAGGGCGGTGGATACCGCGCCGGTCAGCTGCGTGCCCTCGGGCGAAACGAGCACGAACGTGTATTCCGAGTCGGACAGCAGATCGCTGATGACGACGGAGTGGCCCTGGAAGCTGACGGCCTTTGCCTCCGCGCCCTCGGTCTGATACGATACGGTCCAGGTGTCGAAGTCCGGGCCGTCCTGGAGGATGAAGTTCAGCTCCGCCTGCGTGATGGAGATGGGCGTGGCGGTAAAGCTGAGGATCTTCGTCTCGGCCAGCGTCGTGGCCGTGGCGGAATAGGAGCCGGTCATCTTCTTGCCCTCGGCGGGCACGGCCTCGATCGTATACTGCGTGCCGGGCACGAGCGAATCAAAGGTCAGATCCTCGCCGGCGACGAAGTCTTTGCTCGTCTGATTGCCGTAGGCGTCGGAGCAGGCGACGGTGAACGCGCCGCTTTCCTCCTTCGATGCGACCGTGACGGTCACATGGTCGATGCCGACGTCCTTGACGGAGATGGAATCGACGTGCGACACCGACGGCACGATCACAAAGAACCACACGGCAGCCGCGATGGCCGCCAGCGCGGCCGCGCTGATGACGACGGGCAGGATCCACTTCGGCGCGGGCTTTTTCTTCTTTTTGCGCGGGCCACGCGGCGGGAGATTGATGGTCATCTCGCCGTCTGCGTCCGTATTCTCGTCCGCAGGCTCCGGTTCGGAAGCGTCCTCGGAGTTTTCGTCGAGGCTGATGGAATCCTCGCCGGCGGCACCGCGGTGGACTTCGTCGATGATGGCGTTGAGCATCTGCGTGTCGGGCGAGAAATTCTCCTTGAAGTCCTCAGCCATCGTTTCGGTGTCGGCGAACTGCACCGGCTCGATCTCTTCCTCGGCGTTCGGGTCGATCGGCTCGGGTTCGCCCTGGATCGGCGGGACGATCAGCGCGTCGGAGGCCTCGTTGCGCTTGCCGTAGTCCAGCAGCGCCTCCTGCAATTCCTGCGGCGTCTGATAGCGGTCCTCGGGCTTGAACGCGCACGCCTTCAGGAGGATCTCCGCCATCTCGTAGTCGGCGTACATCGGCGCGGGAAGCTCCTGTCCGGTGACGCGGAGCTTGTCCGCGGCGCGCGGCGAGGTCTTTTCATCCTCAAACGGGCCGTGGTTGCCGTTGTAGATGCGGTAGAGGATCATGCCGACGGAATAGATGTCCGTCGTGGGCTCCAGCGTGCCGAGCAGGCTGAAAAGCTCGGGCGCGGAGTAGGAGCTGAGCATGGACTCGGGCATGGAGCAGTATTTCAGCTCGTCGATTTTCGCAATGCCGAGATCGCCCAGCAGATAGTGCCCCTGGCTGCTTAAGTACACGTTGGTCGGCTTGACGTTGCGGTGGATGAGCCCGGCCTCGCGCAGGCTGCAAAGCGCGCTGCACAGATCCAGACCCAGATTGACCGCGCCGGACTGCGTCATCGGCGTTTTGGCCAGCACGTCGGAGAGCGTCTGGCGGTATTCGGCCAGCAGATACAGCTCAAATCCGACGCCATCTTCCTTCGGCTCGATCTGATAGCTGCGGTAGCAGCCGATGTTCGGGCTGGCCGAGAGCTTTTCCAGCGTTTCAAGCTCGGCCTGATAGTCGGCCGCGACCTGCTTGTAGTAATTCTGCGCATCTTCGACCGTTGCGGCCGCGCCGGTGAACATCAGCGCGTCGACCTGCTTCTGCGACTCCGGGATGCGGATCTGCTTGAGATAATAGGACTGATTGCTTTTTGTGCTTTTGACGATATAGACAGATGTACCGCCGCGGTGGCTGATGCACTGCACGAGCTCCATGTTGGACAGCAGCGGCGATATCATTTTCAGTTCGGGCAACCTGTTCGCCTCCTTTACATACACGATTTTATTGTATGACATTTTCATAAAAAATGCAATACAATATCTTGCGGCCCGCACTTGGAATCTGCGTCGATTTGTGTTATACTGTAGCGGAACTTTGGAATTTATGCGGCGCGGCTGCGCCGCACGGCATACAGACGGAGGATTCTATGGAACTCAAAAACTGTGAATACTGCGGCACGGCCTTTGACGCGCGGCTGAGCCAGTGCCCGCTGTGCGGGCGCGCAAGCGGTGCGAAGCAGGCGGCCGTTCCGCAAACAGCCCCGGCGCCGGCCGCGCCCGCGCCGGCCGCGCCTGACGAAGACGGCGTCCGCGCCGAGCCGCGCCGCGCGCGGCGGCAGTCCGGAGGCGCGCGCCTTGCGGGCGGCTACAGCGGCAAGCGTGTGCGCACCGGCGCAAAACCGGCCGCTTCCGACGCTTCCGACGCGCCCGAGACCCCGCGCGGGAACGTCTACGGCATCCCGAAGTGGATGATGGTCACGCTGTGCGTCATTCTGGGCGCTGCGGTGCTCGGCGGCGCGCTGCTGGCCTTCAGCCGCCTCGGCTGGTCGCCATTGTACCGCGATGTGACCCTGCAGGAGCCGGTCTCGCCCGCGCAGAGCGAGACGCCCGCGGATGCGCAGCCCGAAACGCCCGCCGCGGCAGAACCGGCCGCCCCGGCGCAGAACGTCCCGGCGGAAAACCGGTATACGAACGAAGAGGATCAGCAGCCCGCCGAGACGGTCGAAACACCCGCCGAGACGGTGGCCGTCGCCTGTACGAGCCTGACGCTCTCCGCGCCGACCGTCACGTTCGAAGAGGAGGGCCGCTTCTTTAACATCACCTTTACGCGCAAGCCCGAGGGCTGCACGGAGCCCGTCACGTTCGCTTCAAGCGACGAGACGGTCGCCACCGTCTCCGCACAGGGCAAGATCGTCGCCGTCAACGCCGGTTCCGCAGTCATTACGGCCACGTGCGGCGCGCAGAGCGCCACGTGCCTCGTCACGTGCGACTTTGCCTACGTCGGCGGCGAGGAGACGGGGCAGACTTTCACGCTGACGCTCAGCCGCGACGATCTGACGTTCTTCTCCGCCGGCGAACAGTATCAGCTGAGCGTGTCCGGTGCGCCCGACGGCGCGGTCATCTCCTATTCCATCGCCGACGATTCCGTTGCCACGGTGTCGCAGAGCGGTCTGCTGACCGCGAAGGGCAGCGGCACGACGACCGTCACCGTTACCGTCGACAGCAACGATCCGCTCACGTGCATCGTGCGCTGCAACTTTAAAGACGGCGCGCAGGACGACGGCGCCTGCACGCTCAGCAACAGCGACGTCACGATGGGCGTCAAGGGCGAGACGTTCCAGATCTCGCTGCGCGACGCAAACGGCAACAAGATCACGGGGCTTTTATGGGTCTCGTCGGATCTGTCGGTCTGCTCGGTCGACGGCACAGGCGTCGTCAAGGCCGAGGGCAAGGGCACGGCCTATATCTCCACGACGTACAACGGCGTGAGCTATCAGTGCATCGTGCGCTGCAATCTGTAAAGAAAAAAGCCCGGACTGTACGAATAACGTACAGTCCGGGCTTTTTTCATGCCTCGGGGTGCGAGCGCCGGCGGAAGAGCATCGTGATGCACCACAGGCCCGCAAGGCCCACGATGGCGTAGATCACGCGGCTGACGCCTGCGGTCTGGCCGCCGAAGATCCACGCGACGAGGTCGAAGCGTGCAAAGCCGACCAGTCCCCAGTTGATCGCGCCGATGATGGCGAGGATCAGAGAAAGTGTGTCCATTGCTTCATCTCCTTCGTTGACTCGTCGTTAGTATGGACAGCTTTCCGCGCTTTATTCGGCAGAGGCAAAATTTGAAATACCTGTTGCTTTTGTGAAAAGAATCTGTATAATGAGAGTAGAGCCCGAAAAATTTTTAGGTTTTTTACAAATTTTTTTAGCGTACCCGAAGGAGGCTCCCGTCTATGTATCTTACCTGCCTCGATCTGGAAGGCGTGCTCGTCCCGGAGATCTGGATCGCGTTTTCCGAGGTCAGCGGCATCCCGGAGCTGCGCCGCACCACGCGCGACGAACCGGACTATGACAAGCTCATGCGCTGGCGCATGGATATCCTGCGGCAGCACGGCCTTGGTCTGAAGGAAATTCAGGATGTGATCGCGCAGATCGACCCGCTGCCCGGTGCAAAGGAATTTCTTGACGCGCTGCGCGCCATGACGCAGGTCGTCATCGTCAGCGATACGTTTGAGGAGTTCGCGCAGCCGCTCATGAAAAAGCTCGGCTGGCCGACGATCTTCTGCAATTCGCTGGATGTGGACCGGGACGGGATGCTCTGCGGCATCCGGATGCGCTGCGAAAAGTCCAAGCTCACCACCGTCCGCGCCCTGCAATCGATCGGCTTCGAGACGATCGCCGCGGGCGACAGCTATAACGATCTGGACATGATCCTCGCAAGCAAAGCCGGGTTCCTCTTCCGATCGACGGAGAAAATCAAGGCAGACTATCCGCAGCTGCCCGCGTTTGAGACGTATGACGCGCTGCTCAACGGCATCAAGGCCGCCATGGCCTGACAAATAGAACGGATGCACAAATGAAAAACAAGTGAAAGGTGATTCAATATGAATGCATTTTTACCCGCTGATATCCTGATGCCCAAGACCGATCATATGGAGAAATGGGCGGTCATCGCCTGCGACCAGTTTACGTCCGATCAGGGCTACTGGGACCGTGTGCGCAAGAACGCCGAGGGCGCCGTGTCCACCATCAACCTCATCCTCCCCGAGGCCGAGCTCGGCACCGAGAAGGAAGCGGAGCACACTGCCCGGATCAACGCCACCATGAAAAAGTATATGGAAGACGGCGTGTTCACGGTCTATCCCAACAGCTACGTTTACGTTGAGCGCACGCTGGAGAACGGCTCCATCCGCGAGGGCCTCGTCGGCATGGTCGACCTGGACGCGTATGATTACACCCCCGGCGCAACGTCCGCTATCCGCGCCACCGAGCGCACCGTGCCCGAGCGCATCCCGCCCCGTCAGCGTGTCCGCCGCGACGCGCCCATCGAGCTTCCGCACGTGCTGATGCTCTGCGACGACCACGACAAGAAGCTCATCGAGCCGATCGCCGCGAAAAAGGATTCTCTCAAGAAGATCTACGACTTCGACCTCATGGAGGACGGCGGCCACATCACCGGCTGGCTCGTCGAGGGCAAGGACGTTGAAGACTTCAACAAGGCGCTGACCGAGTACACCGCCACCGTCGGCGAAAAGTACACCGGCCTGAAGGGCACGCCGATGGTCTTCGCCGTCGGCGACGGCAACCACTCGCTCGCTACTGCGAAGAGCTGCTACGAAGAGCTCAAGAAGAACAACCCCGGCGTTGACCTGTCCAACCACCCGGCGCGCTATGCGCTCGTTGAGCTGGAAAACATCCATGACCCGGCGCAGGTCTTCGAGCC
>CAKUOS010000053.1 GCA_934670025.1 uncultured Oscillospiraceae bacterium | reverse complement strand
TCTTCGACAAGCGCGACGAGCGTCTGAAGTCCATGACCGACGAATCCGTGCCTGTCTTCTATTCCTGCATCATGTGCCAGGCGTTCTCCCCGAGCCACGTCTGCATCGTCACCCCGGAACGTCTGGGCCTCTGCGGCGCCGTTTCGTGGCTGGACGCCAAGGCGACCAACGAGCTCGACCCGCAGGGTCCGTGCCAGGTCGTCACCAAGGAACGCTGCACCGACGAGCGTACCGGCCGGTACGAAGACGTCGATGAGGCTGTTGCGCAGTACTCCCACGGCGCGCTGGAGCACGTCACGCTGTACTCCCTGCTCGAGGATCCGATGACCTCCTGCGGCTGCTTCGAGTGCATCTGCGGCATCGAGCCCGTCTCCATGGGCGTTGTCATCACCTGCCGTGAATACGCCGGCATCACCCCGCTGGGCATGACCTTCTCCGAGATGGCTGCCATGACCGGCGGCGGCGTGCAGACCCCGGGCTTCATGGGCCATGGCAAGCACTACATCGCTTCCCATAAGTTCCTGAAGGCCGAAGGCGGTGTGGCCCGTCTGGTCTGGCTGCCGAAGGAACTGAAGGATCAGATCCGCGATAAGCTCAACGAGACTGCCAAGGAACTCTATGGCATCGACAACTTCGCTGACATGGTCGCTGACGAGACCAACTGCCCGAATGGCGATCCGGAAGAACTGATGGCGTACCTCACCGAGGTCGGCCACCCCGTTCTCAACATGGAACCGTTCGATATGTAATGCTTCAAAAAAGGCCCCGGCTGCAAGCAGCCGGGGCCTTTTTATGCGCTTTTTGCTGAAACGGCTTTCGTCGGGACCGGCGGCTCCGCCGGTTCGACCTCTCAGGCGCTTCGCGCCAGCATCCCTACCCCCCCTTTGTCCCTGCGGGACATTTCCCCCTGACAGGGGGAATCGGCCCCTTGCGAAGGGGAGCCAAGGGATTTGCGCAGTCCAAAGCCTCCCCTTGTGAAGGGGAGGTGGCTCGGCGAAGCCGAGACGGAGAGGTCGGGCGCGCATCGGACCTGCCCATTTCTGGGCGGTTTTTGCAAAAAACAGACCGTAAGCATGTCTTACGGTCTGTTTTTCCATTTTACAGATGCTCGATGAGGCCGATGATGAACAGATGCAGCGGATAATAGGCGTAAAACAGCGGCTTCATGACGCGGTTCAGGCGCTCGTTTTTGCCGCGTTTGCCGTTATAAAGCGCCAGCAGCGGCACGGACAGCACCACGCACAGCTGCAAAAGCCCGTACACCACGTCCAGCGACAGACAATAGACCAGCGCATAGAGGCTCACATAGAACACGCTCCACGCGAGCTGCTTTTTGGGTTCTCCGCGGTTCGAGCCGATGGACAGGATGCACAAGGCCGCGATGCAGCTCCAGTCGGCCGGGAACGTCAGCAGGCACACGGCCAGCACGGCCAGCGCCTTCTGCCAGCCGGGACGCTCCCAGTCTCCGATGCGCAGCATCACGAGACCGCCGAGCAGCGACCACGCGACGCTGGTCTGGTTGAGCACGTTCCCATTGTAAAACGGGATGAACGAGCGCGCGTCCACATAGTCGTGCGAGGCGTAGATATACGCAAAGTGCGACACGATCGCAAGCAGCAGCAGCCGCAGCATATAGTTTTTCAAGTTTCGCGTGTGATGATAGCCCTCGGCGATGAAATAGCACATGATCGGGCAGGTCAGCCGCCCGATGATGTGCATCACGAGCGGCAGCGCCTCGCGCGCGTAGCCCGGGAACAGCATCCACGCGACATGATCGACCGTCATGGCCGCGATGGCGATGAGCTTGAGCGCGTTGGCGTCCAGCGTGCGCGTTTTCTGCATGACAGCCTCCTTACAGCGTGCGGAAAGTCTCCGCGCCCTTCGTGCGGAGCCAGCGGCGCAGCAGCGCAGCCGCGATTGCCGTCACCGTGCCGGCGATGGCCAGATACGCCTCGGCGGGCAGCGCATTGCGCAGCGCGTAGCCGCCCACACCCAGCGCCGCCGCATACACCCAGCCGCCGAACATCATGACGGCCACGGGCATACTCTGCTTGATGGGGCCAAGCTCGTTCGTCCAGACGAGATTCGGGTGCTTGAGATCGAGCGTCAGGCCCAGATGCGCGGAGAAACACACAAAGCTCAGCGAAACAAACAGCAGCAGCGCGCCCGCAGGCAGACCGGTCCGCAGCGCGATCGCCGCGCAGACGGCGCACAGCGCCGTGGGGATTCCGGCAAGCAGCAGCTGCATCCGCAGCTTTGCGCGCAGCGGCAGCCACGGATCGAGCGGCAGCGATTGCAGCACCCAGAGGTTCTTGCCCTCGAGCGAGACGGACGGCGCGACGGCGTCGACGACGCTTGCCATCATGCAGATGGCCGCCGCAAACAGCACGAGCGCAAACGGCGGACTGAGGACCTCCGCCATCAGGTCGCGGATAAACGCGCCCTTGACGAGCACGATCACCGCCGCCGCCAGCAGGAACACGCCGCCAAGGCCGCAGTTGAGCATATAATTGGGGCTGGACGTGAAGCGCGCAAACTCCTTGCGCAGCAGCGCCGCGGAAACGGAGCTTGTTTTGATCGTTTCGCTGCGGTAGACGCGCTTTTCCGTTTTGGCCGAGGCCGTTGCGATGCCGAGGAAGCTGTGCGAGAGCAGCAGCCACGTCAATGCCGACGCAATTGCCACGACAGCCGTCACGACCGCGACGGCCAGCCAGTCGCCTTCGCCCACGCGGCCGAACAGATACACGCCGTAGGCCGCGCCGCGGATCTTTTCTCCGTAACCGGCGGCATTCAGCAGGAAATTCTGAATGACCGTCTGGCTCTGGAAGCAGATGAAGAAATACACACCGAGGAACACCAGCGACAGCAAAACCGTCACGATGCTGCGGTGCTTGAGCTTCAGACTGATCTTTGCCACGACGCAGCCAAGCAGGCAGGAAAGCAGCAGCACGATGACCGAGATGAGCAGCACCAGCAGAACAGAGCCGATGACAGCGGCGGCCGTCGGCCGCGCTGTGACCCAGTAGACGATGACCGCCGGGACGATCACGACCGCGGAGTACATGAGGCCCATCAGATACACGCTCATCAGGCGCGAGGCCATGACCGTGGACACCGGGATGGGCATGGACAGCAGCAGATCGTTGTCCCTGGCCAGATACAGGCCGGCATATGTATTGAACACGCTGCCGAACGCGCCGAGCATGATCGCAATCAGGCCCATGAGCGCAAAATACAGCCATCCGAGCCCCAGCTGCATGAGCGGCGCGCAGAGCATATTGGAAAACACGACGAACATTCCGCCGATGAGGCCGACCATCAGGACGGCGAACATCACAAGATAACCGATAACGGCAGCCTTGGAGCGTTTTTTATTCTTCTTGCTGTCGTAAAAATACGACCGGAAGATCTCCATCAGCTGCTTGCGGACAAGGAGCTTCAGCATGACGTATCCTCCAGTTCGAGGAACACGTCCTCCAGAGAATCGTCGCCCTTGACCTCCTCCATCGTACCGGAGCGGATGAGGCGGCCGGATTTGATGATGGCGATCTTGTCGCAGAGCTTTTCCGCGACCTCGAGCACGTGCGTCGAGAAGAAGATCGCGCCGCCGCGGTCGCAGACCCCGCGCATCATGCCCTTGAGAATGTGCGCGGCCTTCGGATCGAGGCCGACGAACGGCTCGTCCATGATGATGAGCGCCGGGTCGTGCAGCCAGGCCGCGATGATGGCCAGCTTCTGCTTCATGCCGTGGCTGTAGGCCGCGATGGGCTGCGCCAGATCGCCGGTCAGCTCAAACAGGCCCGCGTACTGCCCGATGCGCGCCTTGCGGTCTTCGGCGCCGACGCCGAAGATGTCGGCGATGAAGTTCAGATACTGCACGCCCGTCATGAATTCATACAGATCCGGGTTATCCGGGATGTAGGCCAGCAGCTTCTTGCAGGCGATGGGATCCTTTTTGACGGACTTTCCGCCGATGGTGATCTCACCCGCATCAAACTGCAAAATGCCCGCAACGGATTTGAGCGTCGTGGTCTTGCCCGCGCCGTTGTGGCCGATAAAGCCGTAGACCTCGCCGGGGGCGATATGCAGCGAAAGATCGTCCACGGCCTTCTTTTCGCCGTAGATCTTCGTTAAATGTTCAATGGTAAGCATGGTTTCCTCCTGTGTTTCTCCTTATCTGTAATTACCTTCCCGACTTGATGAGCATCATGGCGGCGGTAAAGTCCGCGGTCAGCATCTGCGCAAGCTCCTCCTCGGAGAAGCGGCACGCGCCCGTGGCGATCAGCGCGCCGACGCCGAAGGTGTACACCCAGACCATCTCAAACAGCCGCCGCGCGTCCTGCTCCGGCAGGCCGTAGTCCGACTCGATGGCGCGGATGCAGTAGTCCGCGCCGCTGCCGAGTCCCTTGTAAAGATCCGCAAAGCCCACCGCGCCGCGGTTTTCCTGCATGAACAGCAGCTGATAGAGCTTCGGCTCTTCGCTGGCGAAGAGCACCATCTGCATCCCGGCGCGGCGGAAGACCGGCTGGTACTGCGCGGCCCTGTCTTCGTAGGACGCATAGCGCGCCATCGCGGCGGTGCGCACCTCCTGCTGAAGCTCCTCCATATTGCGGAAGACCGTAAAGATCGGCCTTGCCGAGCTGCCGAGCTCGACGCTCAGCGCGCGCGTGGTCAGCGCCTCGGGCCCCTGCCTGCTGACGAGCGTCAGCGCGGCCTGTATGATCTCGTCTCGTTCAAATTTCGGTTTCGGCGGCATAAGGATCCTCCTCATTCCCAAAAGCCATGATGCAAATCGTCGGTTCTGCATCGGTCATTTTATTATACGCATTTTTTTCCGCTTGTCAAGACAGGATATCCACATTCTTTTTTCGGAAATCAGTAAAAAATAACGGATTCTCTATTGCATTTTTCAGATACAGGCAATACAATAGGCAGGAAGGAGCCAGAATAAGGGCAGGAAGATGTGAGCCTGTCAATTTAACAACAGATGCGTACCCGACCGTTGCATGAGTAGAAATGGCGCGTCAAGTACCGAGCGGATGGGAGGTTGCCGCCGGGCGAAGGAGTTTTTCCGCGGTGCCATTTCGCATCCGCTACAGCAAACTGAAATTGTACCGCAGTTTCTTTTGTTTGGAAGTATATCATACAAACCTCCTCCCATTATAAAATAGGAGGCTTTTTTATGTCCAAAAACATCTCGACCGCCGCCGTGCCGGCGGCCTCGCGCCACGCGCTCAAAAACGTCCGCACGCTTGTGTCCTGCGCGCTTCTGGCCGCTGTTTCCGTCGTTCTGGCCCGGTTCATCATCCCGATGCCCAACGAGACGACGCGCTTTTCCATCGAGGCCGTGCCCATCTTCATCGCCGGTATGCTCTTCGGCCCCGTGCCGGGCGCGCTGGTCGGCTTCGTGGCCGACTTCGTCGGCTGCCTGTTCTCGGGCTACGGCTATAATCCCCTGTTCTGCGTGCCGCCGATCCTCTATGGCCTGTGCGCCGGTCTGTTCCGTCCGCTGCTGGTGAAAAAGACGTCGATCCTGACCATTGCGCTGGCGTTCCTGCCGGCCGTCGCGCTCGGTTCGATCCTCTGGCAGAGCTTCTCTCTGGCCTTTGTCTACGGCGGCGATGCGAAAACGGCATTCTTCCTCACCAAGCTCGCCACCCGCTCGGTGCAGTTCGCCGTCACGTATGTGATCGACGTGCTGCTGGTGTGGCTCCTTTATAAATCCAAGGTGTTTGCCGCGGCAAAGCTCTGGCCGCCGGTGAAGACCGAACAGAAACCTGAAACATAAAGAAGGTATCAAAACCATGACGCTTGACGAAGCACTGCATTACATCCACTCCGTCTGCTGGAAGGGCAGCATCCCCGGCCTCGAGCGTATCAACGCGCTGCTCGACAAAATGGGGCACCCCGAGCGCAGTCTCAAGTTCATCCACGTGACCGGCACGAACGGCAAGGGCTCGACCTGCGCCATGCTGGCGAATATGTTCACGAAGGCCGGGTATAAAACGGGCCTTTACACCAGCCCCTATCTCGTGCGCTTCAACGAGCGCATCCAGATTGACGGCGTGCAGATCTCCGATCAGGATATCTGCGCCATCACGGAATACATCAAGCCGCTGGCCGACTCGATCTTCGAGCAGCCGACGGAATTCGAGATGGTCACGGCGCTGGGCTTCGAGTATTTCGCGCGGCAGAAGTGCGACCTTGTCGTGTGCGAGGTCGGCATGGGCGGCGAATTTGACGCGACGAACGTCATCCTGCCGCCGGAGGCCGCCGTCATCTGCAACATCGGCCTCGACCACACCGAGGTGCTGGGCGACACGCTCGAAAAGATCGCCGCGACGAAATCCGGGATCATCAAGCCCGGCTGCGACGCGGTCATCTACCGCGAAAAGCCCTCCGTCGAGGACGTGATCGCCACACGCTGCAAGGCCGTCGGCGCGAAGCTCCACAAAGCCGATTTTGCCGACATCCAGCCGGTTTCGCATGATTTAAGCGGACAGATCTTCAACTGGGAGCGCTTCCAGGCGCTGAAGCTGCCGCTGCTCGGCGAGCATCAGCTGCACAACGCAGCCGTCGCGCTGACCACGGCAACCGTCATGCAGCGCCGCGGCTGGAAGCTGACGGACGACGATATCCGCGAGGGACTCGCCACCGTCTCGTGGCCCGGTCGGTTCGACGTGCGGCGGCGCGATCCGCTGTTCATCATCGACGGCGGCCACAACCCACAGTGCATCGAGGCGCTGGTCAAAAATATCCGCGACTATCTCGCCGGGCGGGAGCTGACGATCCTCACGGGCGTGCTGGCCGACAAGGATTACAATTGTATGTACCGCGACGTCGCGCCGTTTGCGAAGGAATTCATCACCATCACGCCGGGCAATCCGCGCGCGCTGGACGCGCACGATCTGGCGGCATATCTGACGCAGTTCGGCAAACCCGCAACGGCGTGCGACACCGTCGCCGCGGGCGTAAAGCTGGCGGTCGACCACGCGGGCAAGGACGGCGTGGTGCTGTGCTACGGCTCGCTTTATATGATCGGCGAGATCGAAGCCGGCCTCGCCGCGCTGTAAGGCTCCCTGCGCCCGCAGGAACAAAAGAGGTAGAGATTGACTCTGCCCGCACGTGTCTCCGACGGCCATATCTTTTCCCGTGCGTGGGAAAAGATATGGAAGAAAAGGACGCTTTTTGCTCAAAAACCGCCATCACGTATCGACTCAAAAAAGGGACGGTCTTTACGGGCCGCCCCTTTTGCCTATCTGTGAATCACTGCCGAAAGAGCCCGTCATTGTTGGTGATGGCGGTGTCGGTGCAAGGGAAACTTGCAGCGTGCGCCTGCGGGCGCAAAGACGGGCTGGCAGAGTTGCCGGCCCCTACGGCTTCCCGGAGAGCTTTTGCTAAAACCGGCTCCTGCATTGACTTCGGATATCCTGCACAGCAAAAGAAACCCCGCAGACAAGTGACCGGCTTGTCTGCGGGGACTTCTTTATCAATATGAGGGGAAAATGAAAAAGCGTTATCACTTCTTGCATGATTATCATAACAGGGCATTATTAAATAACTTAGCGGCAAGTTTTTAAATATCTTTTAAATCGGCGAAATTTTTTCAACCAAACGTTTACAAAAATGTCACACTTTTTGCCGCATTCCCCTCTTGACAAATTTTCAATGTGGGTCTATGATGTGGTCAAAATAAAGTTAGCACTCGAATGTATAGAGTGCTAACCCCCCGAAGAAGAGGTGTAGAATCCATATGAATGCACAGAACTATACGCAAAAATCGCTTGCGGCCATTCAGGCCGCGCAGAAGCTGACCATTGAAAACCAGAACCAGCAGATCGAGCAGATCCATCTGCTCGCCGCCCTGCTGCGGCAGGAAAACGGCCTCGTGCCGCAGCTGCTGAAGAAAATGGGCCTGACGCTTGAAAGTTTTGAGGCCGCCGTCAACGCGGAGCTGCAAAAGCTGCCGCGCGTGACCGGCTCCGGCCGGGAAGCCGACAAGTACTATGTCGCGCGCAGCGTCGACACCGCACTGAACAGCGCGGAGGACATCGCAAAGCAGATGAAGGACGAATATGTCTCCGTCGAGCATCTGTTTTTGTCGCTGATCGAGAACGCCGACCAGACGCTCAAAAATCTGTTCCGCACGTACAACATTACAAAGGAAGCGTGCTTGCAGGCGCTGCAGTCCATCCGCGGCAGCCAGCGCGTGACGTCCGACACGCCCGAGGACACGTATGAGGCGCTTGAAAAGTACGGCACCGATCTTGTCAAACGCGCACGCGAGCAGAAGATGGACCCCGTCATCGGCCGTGACGACGAGATCCGCAACGTCATCCGCATCCTGTCCCGCAAGACGAAAAACAACCCCGTGCTCATCGGCGAACCGGGCGTCGGCAAGACGGCCATCGTCGAGGGACTCGCGCAGCGCATCGTGGCGAACGAAGTCCCGAAGTCTTTGCAGGACAAGACGATCTTCTCGCTCGACATGGGCGCTTTGATCGCGGGCGCAAAGTACCGCGGCGAATTTGAAGAGCGTCTGAAGGCCGTCCTCGCCGAGGTCAAAAAGTCCGAGGGCCGCATCATCCTGTTCATCGATGAGCTGCACACCATCGTCGGCGCAGGCAAGACCGAAGGCTCGATGGACGCGGGCAATCTGCTAAAGCCGATGCTCGCGCGCGGCGAGCTGCACTGCATCGGCGCGACGACGCTCGATGAATACCGGCAGTATATCGAAAAGGATCCCGCGCTCGAACGCCGCTTCCAGACCGTTCTGGTGCAGGAGCCGACCGTCGAGGACACCATCGCCATCCTGCGTGGTCTGGAATCGCGGTATGAGGTCTTCCACGGCGTCAAAATTACCGACAACGCCATCATTGCCGCCGCGACGCTCAGTAACCGCTATATCACCGACCGCTTCCTGCCCGACAAGGCCATCGACCTCATCGACGAAGCGTGCGCGATGATAAGGACCGAGATGGACTCCATGCCGACCGAGCTGGACGTCATCAACCGCAAGATCATCCAGATGCAGATCGAGGAGGCCGCGCTCAAGAATGAGGACGACGAACTCTCGAAAGCGCGTCTGGCAGAGCTCCAGAAGGAGCTGGCCGAGCAGCGCGAGACGTTCAACTCCATGAAGGCCAAATGGGAAAACGAAAAGAACGCCATCGGCCGCGTGCAGCAGCTGCGCGAGAAGATCGAGCAGCTGAACCGCGACATCGAAGCCGCCGAGCAGAGCTATGACCTTGAAAAGGCCGCGAAGCTCAAATACGGCGATCTGCCCGAGGCGAAAAAGCAGCTCGAACAAGAGGAAAAGCTCGCGCAGAGCGGCAAGGAGACGAGCCTGCTGCGCAACAAGGTCACAGAGGAAGAGATCGCCAAGATCATCGAGCGCTGGACGGGCATCCCGACCGCAAGGCTCATGGAGGGCGAACGCGACAAGCTGCTGCATCTCGAGGACACGCTCCACAAGCGCGTCGTCGGCCAGGATGAGGCCGTGCGCGTCGTCTCCGAGGCCATCCAGCGCAGCCGCGCCGGCATTCAGGACCCGAACCGGCCGCTCGGCTCGTTCCTGTTCCTCGGCCCCACGGGCGTCGGCAAGACAGAGCTTGCCAAGACGCTGGCCGAGGCGCTGTTTGACGACGAAAAGAACCTCGTGCGCATCGATATGTCGGAGTATATGGAGAAATTCTCCGTCTCGCGCCTGATCGGCGCGCCTCCCGGATATGTGGGCTATGAAGAGGGCGGCCAGCTGACCGAGGCCGTGCGCCGCCGTCCGTACTCTGTCATTCTGTTTGACGAGATCGAAAAGGCGCACCCGGATGTGTTCAACATTCTGCTTCAGGTCCTCGACGACGGCAGGATCACCGATTCGCAGGGCCGCACCGTGGACTTCAAGAACACCATCATCATCCTGACCTCGAACCTCGGTTCGCAGGCCATCCTCGACGGCATCACGCCCGAGGGCGAGATCTCCGAGGAAGCGAAAAACGAGGTGCAGACGCTCCTGCGCCGCAGCTTCCGTCCGGAGTTCCTCAACCGGCTCGACGAGATCGTGTTCTATAAGCCGCTGTCGAAGGAGAATATCACCGGCATCATCGACTTGCAGATCGCGGCGCTCAACCGTCGTCTGGCCGACAAGCAGCTTACGTGCGAGCTGACCCCGGCGGCCAAGACGTTCGTCATCGACGCGGCCTACGACCCGCAGTTCGGCGCGCGGCCGCTGCGCCGGTATTTGCAGCACACCGTCGAGACGCTGCTCGCGCAGCGCATCCTGCGCGGCGACGTGCTGCCCGGCCAGACGCTCGTGTGCGACGCACAGAACGGCGAGCTGACCATCACGGCGAATTAAATCATATAAAAACCCCCTGCGGGCATGGCCCGCAGGGGGTTTTGCGCCCGCAGGCGCACGTTGCAAATTTCAGAGTGCCGATTCAGCCGTCACAAACAATGGCGTGCTCTTTCGGCAGTCAACGATTGATAGGCAAATGGGACGGCGTAGGAGCTTGTCAGATTTTTGAGCAGATACGTGACGGCGGTTTCTGAGCAAACAGCGTCCTTTTCTCCCCAATCTTTTCCCACGCGAGGGAAAAGATTGGGCCGTCGGAGACACGTCGGAAGCGGCTCTGACGGAACAAATCATCGCGTAGGGTCGGGCAAGGCGCTTATTTTACGAATTTATCGATCGCCTGGCACAGCGCGTCGAGCGCGTTTTCGTCGTCATGCTCCACCGCGTCGACGATGCAGTGCTGGATATGATCCTGTAGGATCACCTTGCCGATGTTCGTGATCGCCGCGCGCACGGCCGCGATCTGGATCAGGACCTCGCTACAGTCGCGCCCGCTCTCTACCATGCGGCGCACGGACTCCAGATGCCCGATGGCGCGCGAGAGCCGGTTGAGGACGGCCTGCGTATTCTCATGCGCGTGCCCGTGCCCGGCCTCGCCGTGCGCGTGATCGTGCGGATGCGCGTGCACCCCGTCGTGCGTATCGTCCGCGTGATGCAGATGCGGAATGTTGTGCTCATGCAGGTATTCATGGTCGTGCGAATGCTCATGGTCCATTTTGGAAATCCCCTTATATCATAACGTGCGTTCAGTGTATCATATTCCACATGGAAATTCCACTTCAAACGCGAAATTCCGCAAAAAACTTTTTGAAATTGCCCGGAAGTCGCCTCTGCCCGCTTTACAAAACCATCGACTCCCGGTATAATGATATACAAAGAATGAACTATGGAGGCAACACCATGCACCACGATCACGATCACGACGAGACTGTCCACAGCCATACCCACACCCATGCCGACGGCACCACGCATACCCACACGCACGCGCATGAGCACGACCACGAAAACGAACACGTCCACACGCACGACGGCTGCGCCGAGCATACCCACTGCGACAGCTGCGGCGGCTGCGAGCACAGCCCGCGCGAGGAGCTGATGGCGCTCATGAAGTATATGGTCGGTCACAACGCCTCCCACGCCAACGAGCTGGCCAAGCTCGCCGAGCAGCTCAAGGAGCTGGGCGAAAGCGCGGCCTACGACCAGATCATGCTGGCCGTGAGCGATTTTGAAAAAGGCAATCTGCGCCTGTCGACGGTGCTGGCCGCCATGCAGGAGCCCAAAGCGTAAGGAGCTGATACCATGTGCCTGTCCAACGTCTATGAAAACAGCGTTGAAAACAAAAACCTCATTCTCGCCAATGTGCAGCGCATCGACTGCAAGGAGGGGTTCGTGCTGCTGACCGATCTTTTTGAGCGGCAGACCCGCGTCGAGGGCCGTCTTCTGACCATCGACCTCGTGGAAAACACCGCCGTCATCGTCAAGGACTGATCCGCCGTGGCTGAATACGAGGTCGTCCGCGAGGTGCAGAATCTCTGCGGCAACAACCAGATGCGCGACGTCTTTTTTGAGGAGATCGAGACGGACGATCCCGTCGGCTGGGTCCGCGCAAAGATCGAGGGCAAGGCCGTCAGCCTCACCGTCGACGAAAAGGCGAACGGCGATCTGACCGTCTATGTGGAATCCGGCGGCGTAAGCCAGAAGATCCTCATGACCCGCATCTGACACGGCAGCGCGCGTGGCGATATGCCATGTGTGAAAAAGTAATATTATTTTTTATATAAATATCTGCGTCAGGGACTTGTAATTATTGTGCAATTGTGTTACGATACATTTGTATCGAATCCGCGGTTGGTTTTTCTGCCAAACCCGTGCATCCGGTCCTGCGCGCAGAGGATTTCTCATGGTCTGACCGATCATAGCAAGGAGCAATACGCAATGGCCAACACCCATATCATCGCAGTCGCCGGCAAGGGCGGCGTCGGCAAGACGACGACCTGCGGCATGATCATCGATTATCTCTGCAAGCAGAAAAAGAGCCCCATCCTCGTCGTGGACGCCGACGCCAACTCCAACCTCAACGAAGTATTGGGCGTTGAGGTCGAGACGACGCTGGGCGATATCCGTGAGGAGATGGCGCACGCCGAACAGACCGGCACCGTCCCCGCCAATATGACCAAGGCCGATTACGCCGAGATGAAATTCAACTCGGCGCTCATCGAAGAGGACGACTACGATCTGCTCGTCATGGGCCGCACGCAGGGCAAGGGCTGCTACTGCTACGTCAACGGCGTTCTCAAGACGCAGATCGACAAATATGTCGGCAACTACCGCTACATGGTGGTAGACAACGAGGCCGGGCTCGAGCATATCAGCCGCGGGACGCTGCCCCATGTCGACACCATGCTGCTCATTTCCGACTGCTCGCGCCGCGGCATCCAGGCCGTCGGCCGCATCGCCGAGATGATCCGCGAGCTGGATCTCAAGCCCGGCGTCATGAAGCTCATCGTCAACCGTGCACCGGAGGGCAAGCTCAACCCCGGCGTCATGGAAGAGATAAACAAGTTCGGTCTGGAGCTGGCCGGCGTTCTTCCGCAGGACGAGACTGTCTATCAGTACGACTGCGAGGGCAAGCCCAGCTCTCAGGTGCCGGACACCGCGCCCGTCAAGATGGCGCTCGCCGCCGTCATGCGGGAATTAAATCTGTAAGCAAAACAAAAAACAATATAGGGGGATTCACTACTATGCCTTTTGTTCCCAAGAAACAGGCGTTCAACGCGCACATCAATGAAGTTGTGCTCGGCGTTGGCGACAAAGCCACGGCCATCGGCGGCCAGAACGTGCTTCCGTTCCACACGTTTGACGCCGAGATCAAGAACGCACCGAAGATCGGCGTTGAGCTGACCGACCTCGGTATGGCGGAGTACACCATGCCCGGCGAAAAGGCCTTCTACGAGGGCTGCACGACTGTTCCCGAAATGGCAAAGCGCGCAGAGTCGCTCGAAGGCGCTTCTTTCGTCTGCCTGCACCTCGAAGGCGCCGACCCCAACGGTCTGAACAAGTCCGTCGAGGAGTGCGTCCAGCTCGCCAAGGATGTTTCCGAGGCTACCACCCTGCCGCTCGTGATCCTGGGCTGCAAGAACATCGAAAAGGACACCGAACTGTTCAACAAGATCGCAGAAGCGCTGGCCGGCAAGAACATTCTCGTTCTGTCCGCCCGTGACGAAAACTACAAGACCGTCGGCGCGTCCGCTGGCCTTGCCTACAACCAGAAGGTCGGCGCGGAATCCGCCGTCGACATCAACCTTGCCAAGCAGCTCAACACCGTCATGACCCA
>CAKUOS010000052.1 GCA_934670025.1 uncultured Oscillospiraceae bacterium | reverse complement strand
TCTCAGTTCCTTCCTCTTTTGTGTACAGACCTACTATACCACATCGTTTGATAAAAATCAAACGTTTGTTTTATCAATTTTCGGATTTCTTTCTGCCCCTCGCCGCGCGGATCACGCCGCGCAGATCCTTGCGCAGGGCGATATCGGTATATCCGTACTCCTGCATCAGCATCGACACGGCCATATGCTGCCCGAGGCCGAACTCAAAACAGACAAAGCCGCCCGGCGCGATCAGGTGCGTGTAGTTTTCCAGAATGGCGCGGTAAAAATCCAGGCCGTCCTTGCCACCGTCGAGCGCCTGCGCAGGCTCGTACTTCGCAACGGAGGGTTCGAGCTGCGCCATCTCCTGCGCCGTGACATACGGCGGATTGCTGACGAGCACATCGAGCGTGCCGACGAAGCTCGGCGCACGCTTTTTTGCGTCAAGGCCGATGGCCGTGACGCGGTTCATGAGCTTGAGCCGCTTGATGTTGCGTTTGGCAACGGCCAGCGCCGGCCGCGAGATATCTGCCAGCGTCACGCGAGCCGAAGGCAGCTGGTGCGCGATGGCAAGGCCGATGCAGCCGCTGCCGGTACACAGGTCGAGCGCGCGCTGCGGCTCCGGGCGCGTGCGCAGCGCCTCGATGGCAAGATCCGTCACGGCCATGGTATCGTCGCGCGGGATGAGCACGTCGGGGTTCACCTCGAACGTCAGGCCGTAAAAGTCCCACTGGCCGAGAATATACGGCAGCGGCTCGTGCGCCAGCATACGGTTGACATAACTATTCAGCTTTTCCTCGATCTGCTCGCTGGCATAGAGGTTGCTGTCGGCCATCACGGCCGCCGCAGATTTTTCCGATGCGAACGCAAGCAGCTCGCGCGCAGCCAGGGACGCATTTTCCCCTTCCGTCGGGAGCAGCGCCCGCCGCGCCTGCAAATACAGATCGCCGTACCGCTTTACCATCGGTCGGCGCCCGCTTCTTCGGGCAGGACGAGCTTCAGCGCCTCAATACCGACCTCGAGCATGGAATCATCCGGCTCGTTGGTCGTGAAATGCTGGAACCACATACCGGGCGCGGACAAAACACGTGTAAACCAATTGTCGTGACGGCCGACAAAGCGGTTGCACTCATAGCTGATGGCCACGACGAACGGCAGAAGCGCCAGCCGCACAACAAGCCGCACGAGCATACTGCTCATCGGCAGGATCGCGCTCACGAGCGCGAAAAGCAGGATCGAGATCGCAACGACAACGAACAGGAAGCTCGTGCCGCAGCGCGGATGCAGCCGCGTCATGCGGCGGCAGTTTTCCACGGTCAGCGGCAGCTGCGCCTCGTAGCAGCGGATGGTCTTATGCTCCGCGCCGTGATAGGAAAACACGCGCTTCATATCCTTCATCTGCGAGATGAGGATCATGTAACCCATGAAGATGGCGATACGGATGAGGCCCTCGATGAGGCTGCGGACGACGGCGCTGCCGATCCAGCGGTCGAACAGGCCGCTCAAAAGCGTCGGCAGCAGGAAAAACAGCGCCACGGAAAACAGTACGCCCAGAAATACCGAGAAGGAGATGACGGCCTTTTCCATCTTCTCGCTGCCGAGCTTCTTTTCGAGCCACTGTTCAAATTTCGACGGCTCTGCGTTCTCTTCGTCGTCCGGGAAAAACGACGCGGAGTACATGAGCGCCTTGACACCAGAGACCATCGACGAGCCGAACGACACCACGCCGCGGATGAGCGGCCATTTTGCGATGCCCGTGCGCTTTTTGAGCGGTTCGACCTTCGTCACGATCCCCTCCGGGCCGCGCACGACGATCGAGCGCTTGTCCGGGCCCTGCATCATGATCCCCTCGATCAGCGCCTGACCGCCGATGAGCGTTTTGAATTTTTCCAGGTTTTCAGATTTGTTCTCTTTTTTCATGCGATCCTCTTATTCCTCCCCTGTCGGGATGCTGATAGTGACCAGCGTACCGCCGCCCTCGGCGTTTTCGAGCGTCAGCGTGCCGCCGTGCATGGTAACGATCTCCTCGCACACGGCAAGGCCGATGCCGCTGCCGCGGGCCTTGGAGCTGCCCTTGTAAAATTTCAGCTTGACGCGCGGCAGCTCTTCCTCCGGGATGCCGGGGCCGTAGTCCCGGATGCGGATGACGACGAAGCCGTCTTCCTGCGCGATGGAGGCGTCGATGCGTTTGCCCTCGCCGCCGTGCTTGGCCGCGTTGTCAAGGATGTTGAGAAATACCTGCCGCATACGCGCCACATCGCACGGGATCTCCGGGATCTGCTCGTCGCAGCCGTCGTAGTGCAGGGCGATGCCCTCCTGCTTCAGGCGGCTGCCGTACATGAAGACGGTATCCTCAAACTCGGCCAGAATATCGGCCGTTTCGACATGAAGCGTAAAGCGGCCGTCCTGCATCCGCGTGAATTCCAGCAGCTCCTCGACCATGCCGGTCAGGCGTTTGGCCTCGCGCGAGATGATAACGACGCCGCGGCGCGTCTCGGCGTCAAGATTCTCGGAGTTCAGAAGCGTTTCGCCCCAGCCGGAGATAGCCGTGAGCGGCGTGCGCAGCTCGTGCGAGACGGAGGAGATGAACTCCGTCTGCGTTTTTTCCGACTGTCCGATCTTGACGGACATATCATTGATGGTGCTGACGAGCTCGCCGATCTCATCGTCGTACTGGCCGGGGATCTGCACGCCGTAGGAGCCGGCGGCGATCCGTTTGGCCGTGGCGTTGATCTGCGAGACGGGCACCAGAATGGACTTGATAAAGAAGCTGCTCATAAAGAAGATGGCAGCGATGAACAAAAGCCCCACCGAAAGCGCGATCAGCGCGATCATGAGCACCTGAAGATCCGCGTTGCGCAGGCTTGTCACGTAGCGCAGCACGCCGATGACCTCGCCGTTGGAGTAGATCATCGGACTCGACACCGCGAGAATACGCTCGCCGGTTGACGGATTGCGGCCCTTGTAGTGGCGGATCTGCCGGGAATCGATGGCCTGCTGCACATCGGGCGTCGACGGCGCGCGCCCGGCAAACTTGCCGTAGGACGAAGCGACGACCTTGCCGCCCGTGGAGATGAATTGCAGCTCCAGCTGATCCTTATCCTCAAAGGTCTGGGCAAATTTGATGCAGGACTGATAATACTCTTTATAGCTCTGGCCGATGTAGTTGCTGAAAAAATCCGTCGTCGTCTTGGCCTTGCTCTCGAGTCCGGAGCGAAGGTTCGTATCGTAGTACGCGGCCATGGACAGCACGACTGCCGCCACGCATCCGATTACGAGCAGCGTGATGACGCCGACGTTATTGAGGAACCAGCGCCGTTCGATCCCGGACAGCCGTTTCTGTTTTTTCAAAACGCCTCACCCCGCGCTTATGCGCCCCACTTGTAGCCGAAGCCCCAGACCGTCGTGATATACGTCGGGTTCGCGGTATCGTCTTCGATCTTGATGCGCAGGCGGCGGATATTGACGTCGACGATCTTGAGCTCGCCATCGTAATCGCGGCCCCAGACCGCAGCCAGAATATCCTCGCGCGAGAGCGCGCGGCCGGGATTCTGCATGAACAGCTTCACGATGGCGTATTCCACCTGCGTGAGCTTGATGCGGCGGCCGTCCTTGTCGAGCGTGCGGTTGCGCGTGTTAAGGATGAACGGCCCATGCTTCAGCTCGATCTGGTCGGATGTGCCGTCGTTGTCGATGCGGCGATAGAGCGCGTCGATGCGCGCGGTCAATTCGGCCGGGCTGAAGGGCTTGGTCATATAATCGTCCGCGCCTGTCATAAGGCCGGTGATCTTGTCCATCTCCTGGCTTCTCGCGGTTAACATAATAATTCCGATCTTTTTGTCCGTCGCACGGATGTTGCGGCAGACCTCAAATCCGTCGATGCCCGGCAGCATGATATCGAGGATGGCCACGCCGACGTCGGGGTTGGTCTTCAGAAGCTCCAGCGCCTCTTCCCCGGTCCCGGCTTCCACGACCTCATAGCCCGCGCGCTTAAGGTTGATGACCACAAAGCTGCGGATGCTGACCTCGTCTTCCAGAATGAGTACCTTTTTCATACGTTCTCCCCTCACGTCTCTCCCGAATTCCAGTCAATATGGATAAAACGGAACATATCCCGCAGATCGTCCTGCGAAAGCGCGTTTGCCCAAACGCACGTCCCGAGCTTTGCCGCGTATGTCACATCCGCCTTTTCCGCGAGCACGAACCGGCCATCCGCAGACGCGGTCTGCGCGCGGTCTTCGCCCGAAAAGGCGTAGATCGTAAAGATCGGTTCGGGCGTCTGCCCGTCCTGCCAATGGGAAAATTCGTAGCCGCGCACGCCCGCGACCTCCGCGCTGCGGCTGATGCACAGCTGCGTCCGCCACGCATCCGGGATCACGACGAACCAGCCGTCCGAAAAGCTGTGATACGTCAGCAGCTTCGGCGAAGTCTGTCCGTGCAGATCGAGATTATACCACGAAATGACGGAAAAGCGCTCGTCCGTGCCCGCGTCGTGCGCCGGGAGCACGGCGACCTCCGGAAGCTCGATACATCCGTCTTCGTCGACGTCCGCCGCATAGACAAAATAGCTGCGGACGGTGCGCGTGCTGACACCGGATTCCCCGGCGGTAATGTTGCGGAACGCGCTGCCGTCAAATGCGAACACGTCGGTCACAAGGCCGCCCTCTTCGTCTGCGCTGGCGACGAACGCGGCCGGGACATTCTCCGTCAGGCCGCCGATCAGGATCCGCTTGACCTCCGACGCACCGGCAGACAGGGAAACCTCCGGTTCGCGCTCCATCTGCCCGTCCTGCCAGCGATAGAGCTCGGCAACGCCCTGCCGCTGTCCGGCGTCGAAGCGCAGGACGAAAATATCCGTCAGACCGTCGCCGTCGAGGTCAGCTGTGCGGTATTCCGAAAAGTTGGCGCTCATCAGCTCGACCACGTGGCCGTCCTGATAGGCGTATACGCTCATTGATTGCAGCACGCTGTTGGACACCTGCCGGCCGATGACGATCTCCGTGCCCCGGCCGGTCAGACGGGCATATTCCACGCTTGCAAAGTTCGCGCCGCTTCCCTCGATCGTGTCTATAAGGCGGTATTCGCCGTCGACCTGCGAGAAAATACACGCCTTGAGCGGCGTATCGCCGCTTGTGCGCAGGAACACGACGACCTCCTCCTGTCCGTCGCCGTCGAGGTCGGCCAGCTGCACGGGCTGCTGGTTGATCCCGGAGACGGGCGCGGCATAGGACGCGCCCGCGGCGCTGCGGACCTCTTCGATCGCATCTTCGAGGCGGTTATATTCGTCCGAATGGCGCGGCAGCGTGTACAGCTCGTCCACCGTCTTGACAAAGCAGCCCGTCAGCAGCAGCGTCATCGCCGCGCCGAGCGCGGCCAGCAGTATCAGTTTCCGACGCACCGCATGGGCCTCCTTTGCCTTTTAACCTTTACATAACACATAGTATATCATGCCCTGTAACAAAAGTGTAGCCAGTTTGTAAAAACATTCAATAAAATCTGCGTTATTTCAGCACGACGTTTTCCGCGCCGAGCTGCTCGCGCAGCTCACGCAGCATCCGTTCGTCGAGCGCGCAGCGGCCGCCCATCCGCGAACCGGAATCGGCATAATAGAGGACGGCCTTCGCCGTGCCGGGGAACATCCGCAGAATCGGCAGGAGCTTTTTTGCCGCCGGACTGTTTGAATCCGTCACGCGCAGATAGAGCGTGCGGTTCTGCGCGGCCGCCGTGCGCGCAGCCGCGGCCAGATCGCCGTCCTGCATATCGCCGATGGGCATCACGCGGTTGACGACCATCTGCGGCGGCTTTTCGTCGCGCACGGAGATGCGGCCGTTCAGAATGACGGCGGCATTTTCATAGAGCATGGCGCCGTACTGTCCCAGAATGTTGGAAAACGCGAGCATTTCCATGCTGCCCGTATCGTCCTCCACGGTGACGTAGGCCATCATGGAACCGGAGCGCGTCGTCTTCATCTTCAGCGCCTCCACGATGCCCGCGACGTTCACGATCTGCTCGTCCTGATACGTTTCCTCTCCGTTTTCAAAGCATTCGAGGATCTCGCCGATCGGCACGACGTCCATGCCGCGCAGCATCGGACGGTAGTCGTCCATCGGATGACCGGAGAGGTACAGCCCTGTCGTCTGCTTTTCCAGCGCCATGCGCTCCTGCGCGCTCAGCTCCGGGATATCCGGTACGGCGATGGCCGGCATGACCGGCGCGGTATCGTCCGAAAGCAGGTCGAACATCCCCAGCTGGCCTTCGACATTGCGGTTTTTCTGATTTGCCGCTGCGTCGAGCACCAGCTCATAGATCTGAAGCATCTGCGCGCGGTTGAGCCCGAAGCCGTCGCAGGCGCCGGCCTTGATGAGATTCTCCAGCGCGCGCTTATTGAGGTCTGTCCCGTACATCCGCAGCGCGAAATCCTCCAGACTCGTAAAGCGGCCGTTCTGCTCGCGCTCGGCCATGACCTTCTGGATAAAGCCGCGGCCGATATTCTTGATGGCCGCAAGGCCGAAGCGGATGCCGTCGGGCACGACGGTAAAATTGTCGTTCGATTCGTTGATGTCGGGCGGCAGGAGCCTGATGCCCATCGCGCGGCACTCGGCGATATACTCGGAGATCTTGACCGAGCTGTCGAGCACCGAGGTCATGAGCGCCGCCATATACTCGCGCGGATAATAATACTTGAACCACGCCGTCTGATACGCGATGACCGCGTAGCAGACCGAATGCGCCTTGTTGAAGGCGTAGTTCGCAAAGTCGTACATCTCGTTATAGATGTCCGCCGCGACGTTTTCCGGGATGCCGTTGGCCACGCAGCCGCAGATATTCCGCGAAGCGTCGCCGTTTATGAACGCGCCGCGCTCTTTTTCGATATCCTTGACCTTTTTCTTGCTCATCGCGCGGCGCACCATGTCGGCCTGCCCGAGCGAGTAGCCCGCGAGCTTGCGGAAGATCTCGATGACCTGTTCCTGATAGAGGATGCAGCCGTAGGTGACGGACAAAATGGGTTCGAGCATGGGGTGCTTATACTTGACGAGCGAGGGATCCTGCTTGCAGGCGACCAGGCGCGGGATAGACTCCATCGGGCCCGGGCGGTAGGCCGCGACGATGATGGAAAGATCCTCGATCGACTGCGGCTTCAGACCCATGCACACGCCGGTCATGCCGGTCGATTCCATCTGGAACACGCCGGCCGTCCTGCCCTGCGTGAGCATATCCATGACGGCCGGGTCGTCGTCCTTGACGCGGGACATGGAAAACTCCGGGTCGGTCCTGCGGATGTCGCGGATGGCGTCGTCGATGACGGTGATGTTGCGCAGGCCGAGAAAGTCCATCTTCAGAAGCCCCAGCTCCTCGAGCGTCGTCATGGTGTATTCCGTGACGATGGTACCGTCGTTTGTGGCAAGCGGGACATAGTTGTAGACCGGGAGCTTCGTGATGACCACGCCGGCCGCGTGCGTCGAGGTGTTGCGCGGCATTCCTTCGAGCGCCATCGCCGTGTCGACCAGCTCTTTGACCCGTTCGTCGCCGTCGTACATCTGCCGCAGCTGCGGCGACTGCTTCAGCGCGTCCTTAAGCGTCATATGCGGCGTCGGCGGCACGAGCTTTGCCACCGCGTCCGTCTCGGCGTAGGTGAAATTCAGCACGCGGCCGACGTCGCGGATCGAACCGCGTGCGGCCATCGTACCGAACGTGACGATCTGCGCGACGTGATCCTCGCCGTATTTCTGACGGACGTAGTCGACGACCTCCGCCCGGCGCGTATCGCCGAAGTCCATATCGATATCGGGCATCGTCACGCGCGCGGGATTGAGGAAGCGCTCGAAATAAAGCCCGTATTTCATGGGATCGATCTCTGTGATGTGCAGGCAGTACGTCACCATCGAGCCTGCCGCGCTGCCGCGTCCGGGCCCCACGGGAATGCCAGCGGATTTTGCAAAGCGCACAAAATCGGACACGATCAGGAAGTAGTCGGTGAAGCCCATCTTCTCGATCATGTCGATCTCATATTCAAGCTGTCTGCGGTATTCGGGGTGCGCCGTGCTGTAAAGCTCGCGGAAGCCCTCGTCGCAGAGCTTTTTGAGGTAGGAAAGGCTCGTCACGCCCGCGGGCAGCTTGAATTCCGGGAGGAAATACTTGCCGAACGTGAATTCCACGTTGCAGCGTTCGGCGATCTTCACCGTATTGTCAAACGCCTCCGGAACGTCCGGGAACAGCGCGCGCATCTCTTCCTCGCTCTTGAGATAGAACTCCTCCGTCTCAAAGCGCATCCGGTTTTCGTCGTTGATGGTCTTGCCGGTCTGGATGCACAGCAGCACGTCCTGCATCTTCGCGTCCGTTTTCCGCAGATAATGCGCGTCGTTCGTCACGACGAGCGGCAGCTCCAGCTTTTCCGCAAGCCGGCGGATCTTCGCGTTGACCATGCGCTGCTCGGCGATGCCGTGATCCTGCAATTCCAGATAGAAATGCTCCGGGCCGAAAATTTCCGCGTATTCGCGTGCGGCGGCCTCGGCTTCTTTTTCGTCGCTCTGCATATACGCCTGCGGGATGCGGCCGGCCAGACACGCCGAGAGCGCGATGAGGCCCTCGTGATGTTCGCGCAGCAGCTCCATATCCACGCGCGGGCGGTTATAAAAGCCCTCGGTGAAGCCGAGCGAGACCATATAGCTGAGGTTGCGGTAGCCCGTCTCGTTCTCGCACAGCAGGACGAGATGATACGGCTCCTTATCGACGCCGAAAACCTTGTCGTGCCGCGTGCGCCGCGCGACATAGACCTCACAGCCGATAATCGGCTTGATCCCGGCCTTCTGCGCGGCACGGTAAAAATCGATCGTACCGTACATGACGCCGTGGTCGGTCAGGGCGATGGCCGTCTGGCCAAGCTCCTGCACGCGGTCCATCATCGAGCCGATGCGGCACGCGCCGTCGAGCAGACTGTATTCACTGTGGACGTGCAAATGTACAAATCCCATCTGGTTTCTCCTTACTCCTCCGCGGCAAGCGCGACGAGCTTGCGCATCCGGTGGTTCATGGCGGATTTCGAAACGGGCGGATCGGGCATATCGGCCAGCTCCTGTAACGTCGCCTCGGGGTTATGCAGGCGCAAAAGCGCCGTTTCCTTCAGCTTCGGCGGCAGCGTATCGAGCTGCCCGCGCTTTTGCAGCCGCCTGATGGCCGCGACCTGCTCCATCGATGCGTCGACGACCTTGGTAAGGTTCGCCGTCTCGCAGTTGACGCGGCGGTTGACGCCGTTGCGCAGATCCTTTTCGACCTTGGCCTCCATCACGCCCATCGCGCACACCGGCGCGCCGATGGCCGTCAGCAGATCCTCGATGAGGTCGCTCTGCTTGAAATACAGGATGCTGTTGCCGCCGCGCATCGTCTCCTTCGGCGAAAACCCGGCGTCCAGCAGCAGCGCGCACGTCTCGCGGCTGACCTTATAGTGCGACGTTGTCAGTTCGAGATGATAGCGTTTGGCGGGATCCGTGACAGAGCCGCCGGCAAGAAACGCGCCGCGCAGAAACGCCATCCGCTCGTCGTCTTCTTCGAGGATGCCGAAGTTGACGTGCAGCGTCACGTCCTTTTTGGCCGACAGGCCGAACTGCGCGAAGATCTTATGGATCTTCTCCGCGGAGGTCACGGAAAACAGCAGCTTGCCCGTCTGCCCGGCCTCCGGTTCCTGATCGAATGGGAAGCCGAAGACCTTTTTCATCAGGCGCGGCAGGCGCGCGGCAAAATCCTGCGACTCGGTCGTGATGCGGATGAGGTCTGCGGTAAAGGCGTTGCAGTAGAGAAACGCCCCGTAGAGCTCGGCGGCAGCCTCCTGTCGGCGGCCGGCGGGAAGCCGGCACAGCTCCTGCTTGACATTTCCGGAAAACGACATGGCCCTCGTCCCCTTTCTATCTCTTCTTGCGGAATTCCTGCCACACGGACAGGATCGCGCGCGCCAGCGCATCGGAATTATGGCGGATAAAGCGTCCCGGCTCGAGCAGCGGGAATTCGCGCACGGCGATGCCCATCTGCTCGATGTCCGCGCGCGTCATGGGCAGCTGCGTCACGCCCTCGGCGGCATACGGCGCCATAATTTCGGGCGGCACGGGCGTATTGTTGGCGATGCACACGTCCATGACGCCCGGGCCTGCGTGCTCCAGAATGGCGCGGACGTGGTCGTCGGCGTCGTAGCCGTCCGTTTCGCCGTCCTGCGTCATGATGTTCAGTATGTAGAGCTTCAGCGCGCCGCTTTTGCGCACGGCGTCGGAGATGCCGCGCACGAGGAAGTTCGGGATGATGCTCGTATAGAGGCTCCCCGGACCGATGACGATCACGTCAGCGTTTAAAATAGCCTCCACGCTCTCCGGAAGTGCCTCCGGACGTTCGGGTACGAGGCGCACCTTGCGGATGCGGGAGTTATTGACCTTTTTTGCGTAGTAGATCTTGCTCTCGCCGAGCGTGCAGCTGCCGTCGTGGAACTCGGCTTCAAGGTTCACGTTCTGGTTCGTCACCGGCAGCACCTTGCCCGTGATGGCCAGAACGTCTCCCATACGGTGTACCGCCTCGTCGAACGAACCGGAGATGCCGTTCATCGCGGCAAGAAAGAGATTGCCGAAGCTCTGCCCGGCGAGGCTCCCCTCGGTAAAGCGGTAGTTTAAAAGCTGCTGCATAGTCGGCTCGGTGTTGGCCAGGGCGAGAATGCAGTTGCGGATGTCGCCCGGCGGCAGCATCCCGAGATCCTCACGCAGCATTCCGGAGCCGCCGCCGTCGTCGGCGACGGTCACGATGGCCGTGATATCCTTCGTATAGGTCTTCAGACCGCGCAGCATCGCGGACAATCCGTGTCCGCCGCCGATGGCGGCAATGCGCGGCGGCCGCCTGCGCGGCTCATAAAGGCGGATCTGCTCAGAATTTTCTGCCATTGCGCTCACCTTCTGCCCATGTCGCGGTGGCCAAGCGTCGTCGCATAGCCCTTTTTCGAAATGAAGTCCGCCAGCTCGCACGCGATGCAGACGCTGCGGTGCTTGCCGCCCGTGCAGCCGATGGCGATGACGACGTCGGTCTTGCCCTCGTCGAGGAAATTGGGCAGCAGGAACGACAGCAGATCCTCGATCTTCTCTATGAAATCGAGCGTCTGCTGGTATTTGAACACAAAGTTCCGGACCGGCTCATCCAGCCCGGTCTTATTCTTGAGTTCGGGAATGTAATACGGATTCGGCAGGAAGCGCACGTCAAAGACCAGATCGGCGTCAAGCGGCAGCCCGTATTTGAACCCGAAGGACGACACGCGCACGTTCATGGAATGCTCGTGTACGCCGCCGGCGACGAGGTCGATGAGCATCCCGCGCAGCTTGCCGGTGGACAGATTCGTCGTATCGATGATGGCGCTGGCGCGGTTGCGGACCGGCGCGAGCAGCGCGCGCTCGCGCGCGATGGCGTCTTCGAGCGAAGAACCGTCCTTCATCAGCGGGTGCAGCCGCCGCGTCTCCTTATAGCGCTTGATGATGGCCTCCGTCGCGGCCTCAATATAATAAATGGAATATTGCAGGCGCATATCGTCGAGCTTTTGCAGCGCCTGAAACAGCGCGTCGAACGTCATGCTCGCGCGCACGTCCGTCACGAGCGCGACCTTTTCATACCGGCCCTTCGTCGCCAGACACAGCTGCGCGAACTGCGGGATCATCTCCGCGGGCATATTGTCCACGCAGTAAAAGCCCAGATCCTCCAGATCGGACGCAGCCCGGCTCTTGCCCGCACCGGACATCCCGGAAATTATCACAAATTGCATATTACCCCTCCTGCCAGATCCGGACCTCCGGTTCCAGTTCCACACCGGAAGTCTCCTTCACGCACGCCTGAACGAACCGGATGGTCCGCAGAATATCCGCCGCGCTTGCCCCGCCGGTATTGACGACAAAGCCCGCGTGCTTTTCTGAGACCTTCGCGCCGCCGAAGCCCTGTCCTTTAAGCCCGGCCTGCTCGATGAGCTGCCCGGCGTAGTGGCCCGCAGGCCGCTTGAACGTGCTGCCGGCCGACGGCAGCTCCAGCGGCTGCGACGCGCGGCGCTTTTCCATCAGCGCGCGCATCTGTGCGGTGATCGCCTCGCGCTCGCCCTTTTGCAGACGCAGCCGCGCCGAGACGATGACGCAGTCCATATGCTGATACGCGCTCGTGCGGTAGCCGAACGCCGACTGCTCCGCTGTATACGTCCGCTTCTCGCCCTGCATCGTCAAAACCGTGACGGACTGCACGACCTGCCGCATCTCGCCGCCGTAGGCGCCTGCGTTCATGTACACGCCGCCGCCGACGGTGCCGGGAATGCCGTGCGCAAATTCCAGTCCCGTCAGGCCGAGGTCGCGCGCAAAAACGGCCGCCTTTGCCATGCTCTCGCCCGCGAAGGCCTCGATCGCGTCGTCTTCCAGCGACCGCAGGCCGCACAGCGCATCCTTCAGGCAGATGACAAGTCCGCCGACGCCGCCGTCCGGTGCGAGGATGTTCGTGCCCGCGCCGAGGATGCGCAGCGCAATGCCGCGCGCGTGCGCGCATTGCAGCAGCTGCCGCAGCTCCTGTTCCGACTTCGGGAACGCCGTCAGCGCCGGCCCTCCGACGCGGAAGGAGGTGTGGCGGCTGAGCGGCTCATCCTTCCGCAGCTCGATCCCCGCGCAGTCGCGCAGGAGCTCCTCATATTGTGCTTCCAGCATCCGCATAAACGCCTCCGGGTGTTTTATTTTGCTCATCATATCACATTCCGGATAAAAATAAAAGAGGAAGCCGCGCGCACCGGCGCAGCTTCCTCCCGTTTTTTCGTTTTTGTTATTCGTCGCCGCGCTCGGTGAAGTAGCGGCTCATCTGTTCGGTGAATTCGACGGCCGCGTTGTAGCCCATGCGCTTCTGGCGGTTATTCATGGCCGCGACCTCAAAGATGACGGCCAGGTTTCGTCCGGGCGTGATGGGGACCGTGATGGACGGGACGTTGACGTCGAGTATTTCGGTGTACTGCGTCTCCATGCCGAGCCGGTCATACGCCTCGCCATCGCGCCAGGGCACCATATTGATGATGAGGTCGATCGTCGAGCTCTCCTTGACTGCGCCCATGCCGAACAGCTTCGCCACGTTGATAACGCCGATGCCGCGCAGCTCGATATAGTGCTTCAGAACCGGCGGCGCAGAGCCGATGAGCTCGTGTCCGGAGACTTTCTTGATCTCGACCGCGTCGTCGGCGATCAGGCGGTGGCCGCGCTTGACAAGCTCGATGGCCGTCTCGCTCTTGCCGATGCCGCTGTCGCCGTTGATGAGGATGCCTTCACCGTAAATTTCGACCAGCACGCCGTGGCGCGTGACGCGCGGCGCGAGCGCGCTTTTGAGGTAGGTAATAAGGCTCGAAACGATATAGGACGTCGTGACCTTCGTGCCCAGCACGGTCACATCGTATTTTTTCGCCATCTCCAGACACTCGGGCATCGGCTCATAGCCGCGCGCGAGGATGAGCGCCGGGCATTTGTAGGACAGGAAATGGTCGAAAATAATCAGCCGCTCCTCATGCGTGAGCTTTTCCAGATACGCATTTTCCACGGTGCCGCAGACATACACGCGCATGGGCTCAAAATGGTCGAAAAAACCGGCCAGATGCAGGCCCGGTCGGCTGATATCGTCGACCGTCACATGGATCTTCTCATAATCCGTGGAACGGTAAAAAAAATCAAGTTTAAACTCGTCCACAAGCTCGGAGAGCAGGACGGTGTAGGTATTCGCCACGCAATCACCTCGTTTTTGTTTCTGATTTGATTATAGCCGTTTGCGCCCTGTTTGGCAACAGGGAAATTCCCGCGGCCGCCGCAGCGAGAAATTTTCACTTTTTTCCCGAAAAAAATACTTGCATTTTAAAGAAACATCTGTTAATATATTTGTCGGCGCTTTGTGAGCGTCTGAACCTTAATTTTCTGGCGGCAAGGAGGTGCAACTGATGGCAAAATGCGATATCTGCGGCAAGGGCGTGACATTCGGTATCAAGGTCTCCCATTCTCACAGACGTGCGAACCGTGCATGGAAGCCCAACGTCAAACGTGTCAAGGC
>CAKUOS010000051.1 GCA_934670025.1 uncultured Oscillospiraceae bacterium | reverse complement strand
GCAATGGCATTGCAGGCGCTTGCAAAATATCAGGATCAGAAAGCCGTCAAGACCGCGACGGACAGCGCTCTCTCCTGGCTCTCCAGGAATCAGGACAGCAAGGGCGGCTTTGCGTCGTGGGGCACGACAAACGTGGAATCTGTAGCACAGGTCATCGTCGCACTCTGCGAGCTGGGCATCAGCCTTGACGATTCCCGCTTTGTAAAGAACGGTCACGGTCTTGTAGAAAATCTTCTCTCCTTCCGTCAATCGAACGGCGGCTTTACCCACGTCCTTGACGGTTCGGACGGCAATAACCAGATGTCTGCCGAACAGGGTTTCTACGCGCTCGTCGCCATCGACCGCGCGGAAAACGGCAAAAACAGTCTCTACCGCATGGGCGACGTGACCAAAAACACCTCCAAGCCCAACACCAACATCAATAAGAGCAAAGCAGATCCGTCGGTCAATGTCCCCGGCGTGTCCGCGCCCGGCACAACGTTCTCGGACGTGAAAAACCATGCCAACAAAACTGCCATTGAAGCCCTCGCGTCCCGCGGCATCATCAACGGCATGAGCAAAGACGTTTTCGCGCCGAATAAGACCATGACCCGCGCGGAATTTGCCGCCATCGTCACAAGAGCGCTCGGTCTGCCCGCGAAAGACACGAAAGCCTTTACCGACGTTCCCAGCAGCAAGTGGTACGCCGGCTACATCGGCGCGGCAAATGCATCTGGAATTGTCAACGGTGTCGGCAGCGGCAAGTTTAACCCGGACGGCACCATCACCCGGCAGGAGGCCGCCGCGATGGTGGCAAGAGCGGCAAAGCTCTGCGGGCTGGACACTGCGATGGGCGCGGCTGCGACAAAGGATATGCTGGCGCAGTTCGGAGACTACCGCAGCGTGGCATCCTGGGCAAAGGAACCGATGGCGTTCTGCTACTCCGTCAATATCCTCGACCAGAGCGACCTCAACATTGAACCCACCAAAGCCATCCTGCGCTGCGAGATCGCGCAGATGCTTTACAATATGCTGACCGCTGCGGAGTTGATCTGATATGACATTTTGGCAGAAAAACAAATGGAAAATCATTGCGCCGGTTCTGATCGTACTGGTGCTTGTCGCCGCGTTTTTCCTCGGCGACCGGAATATGCCGAAGCAGAAAGACCCGGCTGAACAGCCCACCGTCTCTGCCCCGGCAGAAGCCCCGGCGCAGCCCGCGCAGGAACCCGAACCTGTGCAGGAACCAGACCCCGCCGAAGACCCGGTTCCCACCGAAGAAACGCCCGCGCCCGCGGATGAAGCACCGGAAGAACCCGCCGAACCGCAGGAGTTCCCTACCCCGGCGGAAATGGGCGCCGGTGCGACCGGCGAGTATGAAGAGATCAACGGTATGATGATCGACACCGGCACGGGCAAGGACAAGTATCTGACCGACCCCGTACCGGAGGGCAAACCCGCGCCCGTCGAACCGGAGGACGTGGAGATCGGCGACGCATCATACACCTGCACGCTCTCCATCTCCTGCGCCACGATTCTCGACAATCAGGAACTCTGCGACCCGGAAAAGTGGGAGCTGGTTCCGGAAAACGGCTGGATTTTGGAGCCGATGACCGTCACATTCTACGCGGGCGAGAGCGTCTTCAACGTCCTGCAAAGAACGTGCAAGCAGCAGGGCATCCACATGGAGTTTTCCAACACGCCGGTCTACAACTCCGCGTACATCGAGGGCATCCACAACCTCTATGAGTTCGACGTCGGCAATGAATCCGGTTGGATGTATCGTGTCAATGACTGGTTCCCGAATTACGGATGCAGCCGCTATCTGCTCCAGGACGGCGACGTGATCGAGTGGGTCTATACCTGCGACCTCGGAGATGATGTAGGCGGCGGCTACGCAACGGGCGGCTGATGAAAAACAAAGACGCTTTTTCGGGGTATCATCCCATTATCAATTTCCTGTACTACGCGCTGGTTCTCTTACTATCCATGTGCTTAATGCACCCGGTCTATCTGGCGATCTCGCTGACCGGCGCGCTGGCGTATGACATCTATCTCAAGGGCAGAAAAGCGGTGCGCTTCGCCGTCATGGGTCTTCTCCCCATGACGGTGATCGCCGCGCTGGTCAACCCCGCGTTTAACCACGAGGGGCAAACGATGCTGACGTATCTGCCGAGCGGCAACCCCTTGACGCTGGAATCCATCCTGTACGGCGTGGCCGCAGCGGTCATGCTGGCAAGCGTCGTACTCTGGTTTTCGAGCTACAACGACGTGATGACCTCAGATAAATTCGTGTACCTGTTCGGGCGCATGATCCCCGCCCTGTCCCTCGTCCTCTCTATGGCGCTCCGCTTCATTCCGAAGTTCAAATCACAGATGGAAGTTGTCTCCGAAGCGCAGGCGTGTATCGGGCGCGACACGAAAACCGGCAGCGTGATTCGGCGCGTCGGCAACGCCGTCAAAATCTTCTCCATCATGGTCACATGGAGCTTGGAAAATGCAATCGAAACGGCAGATTCCATGCGCTCGCGAGGCTACGGTCTGCCCGGACGCACAGCATTTTCCATCTATCGTTTTGATGACCGCGACAAGGCCGCGCTCGCGTGGCTCATCTTCTGCGGCGCGTATCTGATTTCCGGTTGGATAGCGGGAGGAACGTACTTCCGGTACTATCCGACCGTCAAAACCGCCGCATGGACGCCCCTGACCGTGAGCTTTATGCTCGTTTACCTTGCGCTGGTGCTGACACCGGTGATTCTCGACCGAAAGGAGGACAGGCAGTGGACGTCTTTACAATCCAAAACCTGAATTTTGCGTACCCGGAACAAGTGAAGAACGCAATTTCCGATTTGTCATTGTCCGTCCGACCGGGCGAGTTTCTGGTTCTCTGCGGCCCTTCGGGCTGCGGCAAAAGTACGCTGCTGCGGCAGCTGAAAACCGTTCTCGCGCCGCACGGCAGACGTTCGGGAGAAATTCTGTTTGACGGAAAGAAGCTCGACGAGCTATCCCAGCGCGAACAGGCCGAGAAGATCGGCTTTGTGCAGCAAAGCCCGGAGAATCAGATCGTCACGGATAAGGTCTGGCACGAGCTTGCCTTCGGCTTGGAATCCCTCGGCTATGACACGCCGACGATTCGCCGCCGCGTTGCGGAAATGGCATCGTTCTTCGGTATCCAGACGTGGTTCTATAAGCCGGTCACGGCGCTTTCGGGCGGTCAAAAGCAGCTGCTGAACCTCGCGTCGGTCATGGTTTTGCAGCCGAAGGTGCTGATCCTCGACGAGCCGACGAGCCAGCTCGACCCCATTGCCGCGTCGGATTTTCTTGCCACCCTCGGCAAGATCAACCGCGAACTTGGCACGACGATCATTCTGACGGAGCATCGGCTGGAAGAAGCGTTCGGCTTCGCGTCGCGCGTGGCCGTGATGGACAAAGGCAGGCTCCTTTGCACCGGCACGCCCGCGGACGTAGGCGCGGAATTAAAGGACCGCGGCAGCGCGATGTATTTAGCGATGCCCGCCGCCATGCGCATCTGGAGTGCAACGGATTCCAAAGCGACTTGCCCCATCTCCGTCTGCGACGGACGGAACTGGCTGCTGGATTACGCAAAAACGCATGAATTACAGGCAGTTCCGAATGAAGAAAAACCTGCGCCAAACGGCGAAACCGTTGTCTCGGCGCAGGAATTGTGGTTCAAGTATGAGCAAGATTCTCCGGATGTCGTGAAAGGCTTGTCCTTGGAGCTGCACAAGGGCGAATTTCTGACCCTGCTTGGCGGCAACGGCACGGGCAAAACGACGTCCATGCGGCTGCTTGCCGGCTTGCGGAAAGCCTATCGCGGCGAACTCCATATCAGCGGTTCTGTTGGTATGCTGCCCCAAAATCCGCAGGCGCTGTTCGTCAAATCCACTGTCCGCGAGGATTTGTTGGAGATTCTTCCAAAAGCGGAGCGGAAGTCTGAACGGCTGGCGCAGGTTGTATCGCTTTGTAAATTGGCAGAGCTGCTTGACCGCCATCCCTACGACCTATCCGGCGGCGAACAGCAGCGTGCGGCGCTGGCAAAAATCCTTCTGTTAAACCCCAATATTCTCCTTCTGGACGAACCGACGAAGGGTTTGGACGCGGAGTTTAAGCAGACGTTCGGGCAAATCCTGCGTGCGCTGCAAGCGTCCGGTGTGGCGATTTTAATGGTAAGCCACGACATCGAGTTCTGCGCGAAATACGCCGACCGGTGCGCCTTGTTCTTCGACGGAAATATCGTCACAGAAGCTGAGCCAAAGACGTTTTTCTCGGGCAACAGCTTCTATACGACCGCCGCAAACCGCATTGCCCGCGACGTGCTGCCAGAAGCTGTCACGCCCGAGGACGTGATCGCGGCGTGCGGCGGCGCGGTCGAACCGGAACCGGAATTGCCGCAGTATGCGCGTGTGCTGCCTGAACCGAAAGCTGAAAAAGCAGCCGCGAAGAAACTGCCTGTCTGGCGCAAGCTCCTTGCCGCCGTGTCGGGAATCGTATCGCTGGTCTTAATCATCCAGACACTCAACGTCACCGACCTGACAAAGCTCGTGACCGCCGAGGGCTTGACGGCACTCGCGGGCGACCAGCTGAAGCTCTACGGCGTGATGCTCATATCCATGCTCGTCTTTGCGCTGTCCGTGAGCCACAAAGCCGAGCGCCCGGACTACCTCATCCAGACGCCAGTTGAAAAACGGAAACTGCAAAAGCGCACTGTGGTTGCGACGCTTTTGATTCTTCTGCTCATTCCGCTGACGCTGTTTGTTGGCGTGTATTACTTCGACGGGCGGAAATACTACTTCATTTCGCTGCTCATTTTGCTGGAATGTATGCTGCCGTTTTTCCTCATTTTCGAGGGCAGAAAGCCGCAGGCACGGGAGCTGGTTTTGATTGCCGTGCTCGTTGCGCTGAATGTGGCAGGACGCGCTGCGTTCTTCATGCTGCCGGAGTTCAAGCCGGTCGTTGCCATGACGATTCTGGCGGGCGTGGCCTTCGGCGGCGAAACCGGATTCCTCGTCGGAGCCATGACGATGCTGGTGTCCAATATGCTGTTCTCGCAAGGGCAATGGACGCCGTGGCAGATGTTTGCCATGGGCATCATCGGCTGGCTTGCGGGTGTCCTGTACCGCAAGGGCGTTCTCCGACGCTCCCGTATCAGCCTTTGCATCTTCGGCGTGATCGCGTCCACCGTCGTCTACGGCGGCATTATGAACCCCGCGTCGGCACTCATGTGGGCGCACACGATCAACTGGAACATCATCAAGAGCTACTACCTCACCGGCGTACCCATCGATCTTGTCCGCGCCATCGGCACGTTCTTCTTCCTCTGGCTCGGCGCGGAACCGATGCTGGAAAAGTTAGACCGCATCAAGACAAAATACGGTCTGGCGGAGTGACGATCCCAAAGAGCCGGACCTGTCGGGGCCAATGTGCCATCCAAAGCCTCCCCTTGTGAAGGGGAGGTGTCAGCGAAGCTGACGGAGCGGTCGGGCCAGCAGAGCCGTCGGCCCCTACACCTCTCTTGGAAGTCTTCTCAAAACCAAACCGCAAACTTGGTTTGCGGTTTGGAAAGGAGGAAACGAGCTCAGAGGATAAGAAGCATCGCTCCGCGATGATTCGTTCCGTCGAGGTCGTTTCCGACGCGACGCAATTGGGGGCTTGACAAGCGACGGGAGTTTTGGTATGATGCGTGTAGTTATATATCTCTAACTCAAATCCGGACGCCTTTCCTTCTGGAAGGCGTTTCAAACAACGCGTCGGTTAGATATCTCTAACCGATGGATAACGCCGCTGCTTTCCGCGGAAACTAGGGTGTATCCGAAACCCGGAGCTGCGGTCACAGCACCGGGAAACCGGCAAAAAGGAGGACTTCCGAATGTCAGAAGAGCTGCTGGTGCGGCAATGCGCGCCGACATTGGCCGGGATCAAGACGGGAAATCTGTTTTCCTGCGACTGCCGCGACCGCGCGGCGCTGATGCGCCAGATCCGGGAGCTCAACCGCAGGCTCGCGCCGAAGGGTCTGTGTCTGCTGCCGATGCGCGTCGGCGGCGGCCGGGCGCTGCTGTACCTCTACCGCCCGGCAAGACTCCGGAGCGATCTGGCCGACCGGGATGCGGCGGCGCTTTTGCGCGAGGCCGGCTATGACTGCACTTCGTGTGCGCGGTGTCTCGGCGGATTGATCCGCCGGCTGCGCGCGGCGGCGGAATTCCCGCACGAGATCGGCCTGTTCCTCAGCTACCCCCCCGAGGACGTGCGCGGATTCATGGAGCACCACGCGGCGGATTTCAAGTGCGTCGGCACATGGAAGGTCTACGGCGATGAAGCCGCCGCAAAGCGTCAGTTCGCAAAGTACCGCTCGTGTACGGAGCTGTATTGCAGACTCTGGCGCGCGGGCTCGTCCGTCGAACGGCTGGCCGTATCGGCCTGAAACACGAAAACCATGCAAAAATTTGATATATACACAGAAAGGAAACAGAATTTATGAAAAAGACAGCTGTGATCTACTGGAGCGGCACGGGCAACACGGAGGCGATGGCCAATGCGGTGCTCGAGGGCATGAAGAATGCCGGCGCGGACGCGATGATGCTGACGCCCGACGAGGTCGACGCGGCAAAGGTCGGCGCGCTCGATGCGGTGGCGTTCGGCTGCCCGGCGATGGGCGAAGAGACGATCGAGGAGACGGAATATGCGCCGATGTTCGCCGCGTGCAAGCAGCAGCTCGGCGGCAAGCCGGTGGCGCTGTTCGGCTCCTACGGCTGGGGCGACGGCGAATGGATGCGCACGTGGGAGGCCGACTGCCGCGACGGCGGTCTCGTGCTCGCGTGTGAGAGCGTTATCTGCTGCGAAGCGCCCGACGACGCGGCGCTGGACGCCTGCCGCGCGCTCGGCAAGACGCTGGGAGAATAATCCCTGCGGCAAATTCAATGGCGCCCAACGGGCCGATACAGGCACCGGCCTCTGCAAGGTACGGAGCAGATTTGTGGGCCGGCAGAGTCGTCCGCCCCTACAGCCGACTCGTTTCGGCAAGGCCGTTTCCGACGCGCGCCCGCAGGCGCACGCCGCAAATTTCTGAGCACCGACACCGCCATCACCAACAGGCGCGGGCGCGTCAGAAACGACCTTGCCGAAACGAAGCATCGCAAGCGATGCTTCTTATTCTCTAAGTTCGTTTCTTCCTTTCCAAACCGCAAACCAAGTTTGCGGTTTGGTTTTTTAGAGAGGCAAAAGGGGCGGTCCGTGTGGGCCGTCCCTTTTTTGAGAAGATACGTGATGGCGGTTTCTGAGCAAAAAAGCGTCCTTTTCTCCCCAATCTTTTCCCACGCACGGGAAAAGATTGGGCCGTCGGAGACACGTCGGAAGCGGCTTTAGACTGTACGAATCGTAGGGGATTCCTTTCGCCGATTACTGCTTTCTGCTTATTTGGGTCCCATGCCCTTTTTATAGTAGCCGCAGTCGCAGTACGGGCCGCCCGAGGCCAGCGTATATTCGCGCACGAACGTCGACGCGCCGCCGGTCTCGCTCATGGCGTAATCGAGCCGGCACATGGCGGGCGTGAGATCGTACAGGCCCTGCTCGCGCATGATGGTGCAGATGCCGCACTGCGTAAAGCGCGCCTCATAGCCGCTGCCGTCCGGGTACGGGTAATAGTCCATGTTCCACGAATAGGGATTGCGGTCGGCGGCCTTGAGCCGGGCGGTCTTTTCCATCTGTGCAAGATCAGCGGGGGTGAACTTGCGCTTGCCGCTCTTGCGGCAGAACCAGCGCATGGGCGCAGTCATCATCGCGTCGCGGTAGTAATCCGTCAGGCGCGCGACATCCGGGCGCGCGGGCATGGATTTGACAAACGCGCAGAGCATCGCGCAGTTGACGGCGTTCATTTTGAACTGATCGCCAGGCTCAAATTCGGGAAGGCTCCCGATGATCGCGCGGTAGCGCGGCTTCGCCGCGGCGCGCACGGCGCGCGCGTCCTGCTTCGTAAGGCCGAAGCAGAGCGTCAGCTGGCGCGTGAACGAGTCCGCAAACAGCGTCCACATCCCCATGGGCATTCCTGCATATTTCATGAAATGACTCCTTTCCCGGTTAGAGTTTTCTAACCTATATCCGTGCAAAACGCCGCGGCTGCGGCGTTTTGTGTGCTTTAATCGTGATAATTGCGCCACATCGCGTCGGTCGCCGCGCGGATGGCGGCGGTCACATCCGCGACCTTCTCCGCGTCCCACGTGTCCGGTTCGCCGCGCAGGAAGGATGTCTTGTCCACGCGGTTATCGAACACGCCGATGGGCACGTGATACGTCTGCCCGTGGGCGCGGACCGTAACGGTATCCTTGACTTCGGCGGTGTTGATAAGGTATTCCATGTCGTCGCAGCCGTATTCACCCAGCATGACGGCCATCGGCACGCCGTGGTGCAGGTTGGAGCCGGGATCGTTGGGGTCGGCGCGGTCGGCGTTCTTGCGGCGCGATTCCTCGGGCGTGACCCAGATGTAGAGGATCGCGGCGTCGCGCAGGATCTCCGGGCAGAACATCGGCAGGGAGTACTGATAGCCGTTCGTGCCCGTGAGCGGCATGGACGAGCCGTCCGGTCCGCCGCGCGCGCACTCGATGATGATGGTCTTATTCTCAAAGCTGTCGGGATAGCCCGCGTGCTTCTCGTCCAGCATCCGGCGCGCCTCATCCTCCAGCCGCTTTGCCAGCTCCGCGCGTACCTCCGCCGGGAGCAAACCCAGACGCGGCGGCAGACCCGCGATCTGCGCGGCGCGGTCATAGCGGTCAAAGAGCAGCTGCGCGGCGGAATCGGGCTTCTGCACATTGCGCGTCATGAGATCGTGATAATCCTCGTTCAGCAGCGCAATGAGCGTGCCCCAGTCGCGGCCGTCGATAAACGGCTCTTCGCCGGGATAGAACACGCGCGCATGGCCCATGGCCTGAAGCTCGTTGTCGATGCGGCGCATCATGTGGACATACGGGAAATCGTCCAGCTGGAGATTTTCGCCGATGTGGAATTCCTCTTGCAGGCGTGCAGGCGCGATGTTCGCCATAAAATTGCGCACCTCAGACTTGCCGGAGGCCGGCAGCGCCTGAAGCAGAACGACCTTGAATACGTTGTCTTTCATTGTTTTTTCCTCCTGTGCCGCGCTGTGCGGCAAGATCAGTCTTTCAGAATGTGCAGCCAGGCGGTCTTATCGACCGTGACGCGGCCGCGGCGCTCGAGATAGCGCAGGATCAGCGGCGCGACCTCGTCGGGCAGCTCCGACAAAGCCTCGCAATCGCGGTAGCAGTCGTAGCCGCCCGCGCCCGAGGCGCGGAAGCTGTTGAGACAGAGCGTCAGCTCCCGGTCCTCCGGAAGCTCTTCCCCGCGATAGACGATCGACACCACGCGCCCGCCCACCGGGCGGCGCAAATCGGCCGTGACGACGGCCCCGGAGAGGTAGTCATAGTTGAAATGCTGCGCAATGGGATGCAGGAACGCATCGCTCACACAAATATGACCGTCCGGGTCGCGCGAAAAATACGCCATGCTGCGTTCGAGCGCGGCCTTTATGACGCGGCGCGTGACGCGGATGGTACGCAGCGTGTTCGCGTAGGCGTAGGCGCGGACGACATCGCGCACCGTCACGTCCTGCGCGACGGCGCAGGGCTCGTTGGAGAGGCTCGTGACGGACAGATCCGCGCCGGTGGCGTCCAGCTGCACCTGATTGAAGAAATTGGCCAGCAGCGAACCATGCAGCGCGGCATCCAGCGGCGGCTGCGCCGGGATCGGCACGTCAAGATGGCCGACAGGCGCGTCCAGCCAGCGGTCCGTCTCGGCGAGAACGGGCTTTAGAAGCGCCTGCGCCGCAGGAAGCGGCGTATTGCCCGCGGGAAGCAGCTGCGCGGCCGCCTGCACGCCGTTTGGCGTCTTTCGGGCGTCCACACGCGCAAAAAACGCGGCCTTGTCGGGCGGCTGGCACGTCACGGTGTTCCCCACGCGCGCGCCGGGTACGGCCAGATGCTGATGCCCGGCCAGCAGTACGTCGAAATCCAGTTCGCGGCAGATGCGAACGCCCTGATTTTCGCCGCTTGCGGACAGAATCGCGCCCGTTTGCAGATCCTCTTCATAGCCGCCGTGGTAGATGCAGACCGTCACGTCCGCGCCCTGCGCGCGCAGCTCCGCCAGCGCGGCCTTCGCGGCGTCAAAAGCGTCGGAGACGGCGATACCGGCAAGCGTCTCCGGCCGCTCAAAGCGCGTGACGAAGTGCGTCACGACGCCGGTCAGGCCGACGCGCAGCCCGTTTTCGAGCGTGACGAGCGCGGTCTTCTCCACGCCGCACACGCCCGAGACATTCGCGCACAGGCACCGCGCGTCCAGCGCGGCGAGATACGCTTCGATCCCGGCTTTTCCGTAGTCGAAATCATGATTGCCGAGCGTCACGAAGTCATAGCCGCCCGCATTCAGAAGCCGCGCCGGCGCGGCAAGGCCGCCCGGTTTTCGGCCGAGGCAGGTCATGGCAGGACTGCCCTGGAGCATATCGCCGCCGTCGAGCACGAGCGTATTGCCGTCTTTGCGCATCTGCGCCATACAGCAGGCAAGGGATTCGAAGCAGCCGTGTACGTCGCTCGTATAAAAAATCGTCAGTGTTTGTTGCATTGTGTTGTGTTGTGTTTGAAATGGTGGATAAATGGTGTTTCGTCGAGGTCGTTTCAAACCCCTGTAAAACCAAAACGCAAGTTTAGCTTGCGTTTTGGAAAGGAAGAAACGAGCTTAGAGAATAAGAAGCATCGCTTTGCGATGATTCGTTTCGGCAAGGTCGTTTCTGACGTGTCTCCGACGGCCATATCTTTTCCCTCGCGTGGGAAAAGATATGGAAGAAAAGGACGCTTTTTGCTCAGAAACCGCCGTCACGTATCTACTCTGAAACTTGGCAGTCCCTGCGCCGTCCCATTTGCCTATCTGTGAGTGACTGCCGAAAGAGCACGCCATTGGTTGTGACGGCGATATCGGTGCAGCCCAAATTTGTAATGTGCGCCTGCGGGCGCAAAGAACCAAAATGCAGGCCTGGCCTGCATTTTGGAAAGGAGGAAACGGATTTAGAGGATAAGAAGCATCGCTCCGCGATGATTCGTTCCGTCAAAGCCGTTTCTGACGCGCATCGGCCCCTACATCTTCCCGGAAGGTCTCCCAAAAACCAAAACGCAAACTTGGTTTGCGTTTTGGAAAGGAGGAAACGAGCTCAGAGAATAAGAGGCTTCGCTTGCGAAGACTCGTTTCGTCGAGGTCGTTTCTGACGCCTAGCCGTGCGCCAGCTTTCTGCGGATGCGCGTGGAGATGAGCTCGATGATCAGCACCAGCACCATCAATCCCCACACGAACGAGCCGACCATGCCCCAGCGGCGGCTGTTGAGGCACTGCACCAGCGACGCGCCGATGCCGCCCGCGCCGACGATACCGAGCGTGGTGGCGTCCTTGAGGTTGATGTCAAAGCGGTAGATCGTGGTGGAAATGAAGCTGGCCGTCAGCTGCGGCAGAACGCCGTAGCGGATCTTCTGAAACGGCGTGCAGCCCATGGCGTCGAGACTCTCGAGAATGTGGGTATCGAGATCTTCGATGGCCGTGATGTACATTTTGGAGATCATGCCGATCGAGCAGACCGACTGCGTAATGACGCCGCAGGCCGCGCCCGGGCCCGTCACGCGGATCCACATGAGCGCCCAGACGATGGACGGGATCGTGCGGATCATGAGGATCAGGATGCGCACGACATACGCCACGGCCTTCGGCATGATATTGAACGAGGCCAGAAATGCGAACGGAATGGCCAGGATCGCGCCGAAGATCGTGCCGAGCACGGCGATGGCCATCGTTTGCAGCAGCAGATACGGCACATCGGAATCGCCCGTGCCGAACAGCAGCGCCTTATCCGGGCTGAACACGCCGTGGACAACGCCCTTGGCGACCTCGGTGCCCGTGGCCGTGAGGCCGGTGAAGTGGATATCGTCCGCCGACCAGCCGACGAGGATCGCCACCAGCAGGACGATTACAAGATACAGCACCCACTTGCGCGGGCGGTTGGCGTACATTTCGAGTGTGGTGAGCTTGCGGTCGAGCGTCTGCTCCAGCATGGCGATCTTATCTTTCTTTTGCATCGTGACGCTCCTTTCAGCTCAGCTTCTTGCGCAGGTACTCACTGAAGAAATCGATCACCACGACGACGACGAACAGCGACAGGAGCACCATGCCGAGGCTGTTGTAATCGCGCCAGCCGATGCGCTCGTTGATCGTGATGCCGAGGCCGCCCGCGCCGACGTAGCCGAGAATGGCCGACGCGCGGACGTTCATTTCAAAGCAGTACAGGCAGTGGCTGAGATAGACCGGCAGGATCTGCGGCACGCAGGCCGACCAGAATGCCTGGAATTTGTTTGCGCCGAGCGCCTCCATGGCCTCGAACGGGCCCATGTCGATCGTCTCGATGGACTCGAAGAGCATCTTCGCCACGATGCCGAAGGTAAACACGGCGATGGCGATGGTACCGGAGAACGTGCCCAGCGAGAAGATCAGCGCGCACACGAGCGCGATGATGAGCGTCGGCAGCGTGCGGATCAGGCCGAGGATGAAGCGGATGATCCAGACGACGGGGATGCTCTTATTGATGTTGCTCGACGACAAAATCGCCACCGGCAGCGCCAGCACACAGCCGACGACCGTGCCGAGGATGGACATTTTGATGGTATCGATCAGCGGCGAGACGACCTTCGGGAGAAAGCTCCAGTCGGGCCGGAGGATCTTCTCCAGCAGGTCGACCATCTTGCTGAATTTCGTGATAACGACGTGCAGATCGAAGCCCGTCATCCGCAGCGACAGCCAGATGGCCACGGCCAGCAGCAGAACCGTCAGCGGCGTGCGGCTGCGGCGGCGCATGACGGTATGGCCGTTTGCCAGCGTGATGGTCTGGGGCTTGAAGATCCGGTCGTACAGCGTCAGCTTGAGGACGGATTCGTTGTTCTGATCCATGGCTCAGCCCTCTGCCGCGGCCGCGCGGGGCAGTTCGCCCTCGCCTTCGCCCATGGTGGGCGCCTTGGCGCCGTTATAGACCTCGTCGATCTGCTCCTGCGTGATGGTGCTGGCCGGGCCGTCAAAGACGATCTCGCCGGCGCGGATGCCGATGACGCGGTCGCAGTATTTGAGCGCGAGGTCCACGTGGTGGATGTTCAGCAGGATGGAGATCTTGTATTCCTTGTTGATGCGGACGAAATCCTGCATGACCTGCTTGGCCGTGATGGGGTCGAGCGAGGCCACAGGCTCGTCGGCGAGGATGATCTTCGGGTTCTGGTTGAGCGTGCGCGCGAGCGCCACGCGCTGCTGCTGGCCGCCGGAGAGCTGGTCGCAGCGGGTATATGCCTTGTCGAGGATGCCGACCTTATCGAGCGACTCGAGCGCGCGCATCTTCTGCTCCTTCGTGAAAACGCCGAAGAGCACGCGGAAAAACGGCATATCCGGAACGTCGGCCGTGAGGACGTTTTTGATGGCGGTGCTGCGCGAGACGAGGTTGAAGCTCTGGAAGATCATGCCGACCTTGCGGCGGTAGCGGCGCAGCTGCTTGCCGCGCAGCGAATCGACCGCGACGCCGTCGACCGTCAGCTCGCCCTTGGAGATATCGTGCATCCGGTTGATGCAGCGCAGGATCGTCGATTTGCCCGCGCCCGACAGGCCGATGATGGCGACGAACTCACCCTGCTCGATTTGCAGGTTGATGTTTTTCAGCGCCGTAAAGCCGTTTGGATACGTCTTGTAGACATTTTTGAATTCAATCATGCTGCGACTCTTTTCTTTCTCAAAGATTTGGGAGCGCGCACAGGGCGGCCCGTCCTGTTCACACGCTTTTCTCTGCATCGGCGCGCGTCCGGTGCAGAGAAAAGCGCCCCGTTTTCGCGGGGCGCTCTTTTCACTTGTCACTTGCAGTATTTGGTTGCTTACTCGGAAACAGCCTGAAGCGCAGCGCGCGCGCCGTCGTAATCGGCGTCGGTCGCCTTGGCATAGCCGGTGTGGCTGTAGACGTCGAAGATGGCCTTGCCTTCATCGGTGTTGATGATGTTGATGAAGCACTCCTGAAGCGCGGCGACGATCTCCGGGGTGTAGTACTGGCTCTCCTTGGAGATGGCAACGGTATCGTTGTAGATGCCCTCGGTGACGCCGATGACGTTCATCTCGTTCCAGATGGAGTCGGTGCGGCCCATGCCCTGCTTGCCGGTTTCGTCCTGCTGGTCGGTGGGCAGCATCCAGGATGCTTCGTAGTCGTTACGGC